>JBARQL010000224.1:0-3870 GCA_049643685.1 Methylotenera sp. | reverse complement strand
CGCGACATTTAATCCGAATGATTACAAGCAAAGAGTCATCGATTTGGTGCAAGAAAAAAAAGGGCGAACCCTCAAACTGGATGGTGACATCAAGCTCGCTTTTTGGCCAAAAATCGGTGCCGATTTAGGCAAACTATCACTTTCAGAACACAAAAATAGTAAAGAATTTGCGTCAGTGAATAGCGTTAAAGTGTCGCTGGCGTTGCTGCCCTTGCTAAAAAAACAACTGATTGTGGATACTGTCTATATTGATGGTGCAAACGCCAATATCATCAAATATAAAGATGGTACGACCAATTTTGATGATCTGATGAGTAAAGACGAAGAATCGCAAGACATTAAGTTTGACATCGATGGCGTGAATGTCAGCAATTCTGCGGTAACTTACAGCGATGAGGCCACAGGCGCTCAGTACAATATTTCTAAGCTCAATTTAACCTCTGGGCATATCGCTTTGGCTGAGCCCGTCGACTTGACTACGGACTTTACCATTAAAGCTAATCAGCCAGAGATTGCTGCCGATGCCAAGCTAAAAGGCAATTTTCTGGTAGATCCAGAAACCAAACACTTTGTGGTGAAAGGGCTAGATGCAGCGATTAAAGGTGTGCTACTTGGTGGCAAAGACGTTGATATTGAGGCCAGCGGTAATGTGGATGCGAAGCCTGATACGCGCGAGTTTTTAGTAGATGGCTTGAAATTAGTCGGTTCTGGTCAATTTAACGATGCAAAGCTCAGTCTTGATTTAAATGCACCTAAACTCATTGCGCAAAAAGATGAAGTGACTAGCAAAAAAACGACCGTCAGTTTATCGCAAGAAAAGTCAGGGGAAGTATTGAAAGCTAATCTAGTGCTGGCAGATATTAAAGGTTCGCCCAAAGCATTAGAAAGCAGCGGTATTACCGGTGATATTTCTGCTGTGCAAGGTAAACGCACGGTTACAGGACAGTTTTCTTCCCCATTTAGTGGCAATCTTGAAAGCTTGATTTTTGATTTGCCTAAACTTGCGGGTAATTTAGAGATTAAAGACCCAAGCCTGCCGAATGGTGAAATGAAAGGCAACTTTAATTTAAGTGCGCATACTGATATTAAAAATGAATTGGCCAATAGCAAATTTAATTTGAATATTGATGAAACTAAACTTATCGGTGATGTTGCGGTAGCTAGTTTCAAAAAACCGAATATCAAATTCAACCTGAATGCAGATAGACTGAATTTGAATAAATTGTTGGCAAGTTCTAGCAAAGCGAATACCGCTACACCAGCAAAATCAACCTCAGACAGCAAACCTGCGGACATGTCTGTGCTAAAAAATGTGAATTTAGATGGCAAGTTGAATGTTGGTAGCATCATCTATGATAAATATCGAATTTCAGGTTTAAACGTAGGCATTAAAGCGGATGGTGAAAAATTAGCGCTCAGTGGGCTTAATGTCAAAGTAGATAACAGCCAAATCAAAGGTAACTTTGGCATTAGTCATTTTGCAAAGCCGCTCTATACGTTTGATTTAGATATTGATCAGTTAGACGTTGATCAATACGTGGCAGCGAGCCCCGCAGATAAAAAAGCCAGCGATAAGCCACTGGATTTAAGCGCCCTGAAAGCGCTCAATGCAGATGGCGTTTTGCGTGTAGGGAAATTTAAATATGGTAAAACTAACGCGACAAATATTGTCATTAATCTAAAGGCGGATGGTCAAAAGCTGAATCTGAACCCTTTGAGCGCAAAAGTCGATGACAGCCAAATCAAAGGTAGCTTTGCGATTAGTCAATTTGCACGCCCAGCCTTTCAATTTGATTTAGATATTGATCGTGTTGATGTAAATCGGTATGTGGCTGCCGACGCGAATAAGGCGGAAAAAAGTGACAAGCCTGCAGATTTGAATGCTTTGAAAACCCTTATTGCCGATGGCAGTTTGCGTATTGGCAGCTTGAAGTATGATAAATATCAGGCAAGCAATATCAAGTTAAACCTTAAAGCGGATGGACAAAAATTACTGATCAATCAGTTGGCAGCCAAGGTGGATGATAGCCAAATCGACGCAAATATTGGCATAAGCCAGTTTAGCAACCCAGCTTATCAATTTAATGTGGCGATCGATAAGCTGGATGCCGATCGATACATTGCCAAGAGTGGCAGTAACAATAAGAGTGCGGGCGACACACCGATTGATTTATCCGCATTAAAAAAGTTGAACGCTTCCGGCGAGGCGAAAATCGGCTGGCTTAAATTGGCGAATGTTAAAACTGAGAACGTAAATCTAGGCTTAAAAGCTGAAAATGGGGTGGCAACATTGTCGCCGTTTTCAGCGAATTTGTATCAAGGCAATATGAGCGGTATTTTAAAAGTAGATGCGCGCGCCACGCCTAATATTGCATTCAAACAAAGTATGAAAGACGTATCGATTGGGCCGTTATTGGTAGATTCAATCAATAATGACATGTTGTCTGGTAAAGGCGCGGTGAACGTTGATGTGACGGCAACAGGCGGCAGCGTGAGCGCGCTTAAAAAGGCGCTGACGGGCAACGCCTCGTTAAGCCTGGCTGATGGAGCACTCAAGGGTGTGGACATTGCAGGCAGTATTCGTGAGTTAAAAAACAAAGTGAATATTCTAAAAACTAAAGATGCAAGTGCTGATAAATCAAAAAAAACCGATTTTAGCGAACTAACAGCCACGTTTGATATTAAAAACGGCGTAGCGCATAACGAAGATTTAGCCATGAAAGCGCCCATTTTGCGCTTAGGCAAGGGCGATAGCCGAGGAGACATTGATATTGGCAATGAAACAATTAATTACTTAGCCAAACCTACTATAGTTAAATCGCTAAAAGGGCAAGAAGGAGCGGATTTAGACGCTTTGGCGGGCGTTGCAATTCCATTAAAAATCACAGGTACATTTTCTAATCCTAAATACGGCATGGACTTCGCGGCTATTGGTACCGCCCTTGCAAAATCTAATTTGCTCGATAAAGTGGGCGGCGAAAAAGGTGCGGCAGTGAAAGAGCTAATCGGCGGTGGCGACAAAGTGGAGGCGCTGAGTGGTTTGTTAGGCAAGAAAAAACCTGCAGACGCAGTTCCAGCTAATGCAGATAGTACCGCCCAGCCTGCTACTCCAGAAGAGAAGCCAAAATCTTTGGAAGAGCAAGCCAAAGAAAAAGCCGAGAAAAAGCTTAAAAAATTGTTGAAGTTTTAGGTATGGAATCATTGTTTAATCGAAACCATGTCTGATTTTGCCAGTCGCCTAATTGCTTGGCAAAAACAGCACGGGCGGCACGATTTGCCTTGGCAAAATACCCGAGACCCTTATGCGATCTGGGTGTCTGAAATCATGCTGCAACAAACTCAGGTGGCGGCGGTCATTGGTTATTATGCAAAGTTTATGCAGCGATTTCCCGATATTGCAGCACTTGCAAACGCCACTCAAGAGGAAGTGCTGCAATACTGGAGCGGCTTAGGTTATTATTCACGGGCGAGAAATATGCATAATGCCGCAGCCATTATTTTAGATGAGCATGAAGGCGCGTTTCCACAAGACTTTAATACCATTCAAACATTACCTGGCATTGGCCGCTCAACGGCGGCAGCGATTGTCTCATTTGCATTTAATCAAGCGCAGACGATTTTAGATGGCAATGTAAAGCGTGTGCTGGCTAGGCATCATGTAGTTGAAGGCTGGCCCAGCACACCAAAAATTGAAAAAGAATTATGGCTGCTTGCCGAGTGTTTATTGCCGAATCAGGACGTGATTGCTTATACACAAGGCTTGATGGACTTAGGCGCCACACTGTGCACACGAAGTAAGCCAAAATGTGCTGTATGCCCGTTAATCCGCACTTGTAAAGCCTATGAGCAAAAGCGTGTTCATGCGTTACC
>JBARQL010000223.1:0-37867 GCA_049643685.1 Methylotenera sp. | reverse complement strand
TTGAAGTGAATGCGAAAGAATTGTTTATGGAATTCCGCCATGAAGCATTTCACGCTTCAGTATTAAGCTTGAACTTAGATGGCAAAAAAGAAAATGTATTGTTACGTGATTTTCAAATGCACCCAGTACGTAACACCATACAACACATTGATTTTCAACGTGTAAGTGCTACTGAAAAAATCCACGTCAAAGTACCTTTCCACTATATTAATGCTGAAATTGCCCCGGGTGTAAAATTAGGTGGCGGCATTGTGGCGCACATTTTGACCGAAGCTGAAGTAAGTTGCTTAGCCAAAGATTTGCCAGAGTTCCTTGAAGTTGACTTAGCAAACCTAGAAATGGGTCATTCAGTTCACTTGTCACAAATCAAATTGCCAAAAGGCGTTGAATTTATACAATTAGCGCACGGTAACGATGCAGCGGTTGCGGCGATTGCTAAAACACGTGGTGGCGTTTCTGACGCTGCTACAGAAGAAACACCAGCAACTCCTGCAGCATAATTTTACAAGCATGCAAATTAACGCGCACTTTGCTATGAAGTGCGCGTTTTTTATTGGTACTATTTCAATGATGAATGGTGCAATATGAGTGGAATAAAATTACTTGTTGGCTTAGGCAATCCTGGCGATAAATACGCCGCTACCCGCCACAATGCGGGCTTTTGGTGGATAGATGAAATTGCCGCACAAACCAACAGTAAATTGGCCTTAGATGCCAAATTTTTTGGCATTGCTGGAAAATTAAATGCTAAATCCGATACTTGGCTGCTCAAACCCACAACGTTTATGAACGCCTGTGGTAAATCAGTCGCAGCATTGGCTAATTATTACAAAATAATGCCTACTGAAATATTAGTGATTCACGATGAGCTCGATCTACCAGTGGGCGGCATCAAACTTAAAATCGGAGGCGGCCATGGTGGTCACAATGGCCTAAAAGATATTGAAGCCGCACTTGGCACAAAAGATTTTTGGCGTTTGCGATTAGGTATTGGCCACCCAGGTGACCGCAATGAAGTCATTAACTTTGTACTAAAAGCACCCACAAAAGATGAGCAGGCCGCCATCGATGAAAAAGTGCATGAAAGCACTAAACTGTTAGACTTATTGCTTGCGGGCGAATTTGAAAACGCAATGTTGAAATTGCACACTAAGAAGTTAACTTAATAAATGTCGTCATTCCGTGTCAAGCACGGAATGACAAAAGGATAAAAGATGAAATGCGGAATTGTAGGCCTTCCAAATGTAGGTAAATCCACGCTATTCAACGCCATTACCAAAGCGGGAATTGCAGCAGAGAACTATCCATTCTGCACCATTGAGCCAAATGTGGGCATTGTAGAAGTGCCTGACAAACGCATGCAACCATTGATTGACATCGTTAAACCGCAACGCGTACAACCTGCAATTGTTGAGATGGTCGATATCGCAGGCTTGGTGGCAGGCGCTTCAAAAGGCGAAGGCTTGGGTAATAAGTTTTTAGCCAACATTCGCGAAACTGACGCCATTGCCCACGTCGTGCGCTGCTTTGAAGATAGCAACGTGATTCACGTTTCAAATAAAATTGACCCCATGTCAGACATCGAAGTGATTAATACCGAACTCGCGCTTGCCGATATGGAAACCGTTGAAAAAACCATGCAACGCGAAAGCAAAAAGGCTAAAAGTGGCGATAAAGAGGCCATCGCGCTCGTCGCCGTACTCAACAAAGTATTACCTTGTTTGAATGAAGCTAAAGCCGTACGCACGCTTGGCCTAGATGCTGATGAGCTACAACTGCTTAAGCCACTTTGCCTCATCACCGTCAAACCAGTGATGTACTTAGCCAACGTAGATGAAGCCGGCTTTGAAAATAACCCACTGTTAGATAAAGTAGTCGCGCTTGGCAAAGCCGAGCACGCTCCAGTGGTATGTATTTGCGCAAAAATTGAATCTGAAATCTCAGAACTTGAAGACGAAGACAAAGCCTTATTTTTAAGCGAACTAGGACAAGAAGAGCCAGGCTTAAACCGAGTAATTCGGGCCGCTTACGATTTACTAGGCCTGCAAACCTACTTCACCGCTGGCGTGCAAGAAGTGCGTGCCTGGACAGTTAAAAAAGGCGCCACAGCGCCACAAGCGGCAGGCGTGATTCATACAGACTTTGAACGCGGCTTTATTCGCGCAGAAGTGATTCAATACGACGAATACGTGAAAAATAAAGGCGAGCAAGGGTCAAAAGAAGCAGGCAAAATGCGCCTGGAAGGCAAAGAATACATTGTGCAAGATGGCGATGTGATGCACTTCCGTTTTAATGTTTAGCTTCGCGAGTTTGGAAGCATTAATTGCAAACTAATTTTGACATTTTGCGCCTAAAACACTAGAATTGCGCCCTTGCTTAAATTTCAAGCAAACAGGTTTACATGGTGATGTAGCTCAGCTGGTTAGAGCACAGGATTCATAATCCTGGGGTCGAGGGTTCAAGTCCCTCTTTCACCACCAATAAAGACGCCCCTTTCGAGAGATTGGGGCGTTTTCTTTTCTGCGATTTTCTCGATTAGTAGCCATCTAGTAGCCAGCTAAGGAATTATAGCCCTAATTTTAGGATGTTTGATATAACTTACAGGTCTATTAATTCGTGCATACTACGTTCAAGCCTAGGTAGGAATAATCATATATTAAAGCGGCTGAAGTCCGCCCTCACATGTTAGTGTAAAAATTACGTCATTCGAAAAGCGGGTCAGAAGCAGACTCGCTATTATCATTGAGCAGTTTGTTCTTTTGAAATTGACTCAGCCATCATGTGGTTATAGGCATCAACTAATTCTGTATCACTAATGCCGTTTGATTCTCTCCAGTCGATTATGCATTCTTCCATGTCAAGTGGTGCTTCAAAGCATAAAACTATTATGCACAACGCTCTATTCGGAACGAATCGAAATAGTTGATCAAGAATCAAATGCGTAGCTTTTACCAGTTTAATCTGTTTGTTTTCTGAAACTGTCCAGATTGAGAGTAAAAATTTTCTTACTACTGATAAATGAGAAGGAAAGTCCGCATCTTGGATCCCTATATTCTTACAAACACTCTGAAATCTAATCAAACCTTCAGTTTTGTCTGCTCCAAATACACTTAATAGAATTTCAGAATCTAAAATAATATGGGAATGTCCCCACGTTGAGAAGTGAACAATAGCTTCACTTAGCTCTTCTAGCGTAATTAATTTTAATTTATAACAGTATTTTAATACCGCATCTAACCAAATGCTATTTTTCAAACCAAGAGCAAGAGTAGCCCACTGACGATAGAATAAGTCTTCTGAAAGAAGCAGTCGGTTTGGCTGAAGAGATAAATTTGCAGAATTCCAAAAATGAGTCCCAGCCATTTCGATTACCTTTGAAGTCATTTCATTAGGTTTTTCAGCCCAGCTAACGACCTCAACTTTACAATGTTGTAGAATTTTGTCTCGTTGTTTCTTAATAAATGTTAGTCGATTCTGATTGTCATCTTCAGTTCTAATATAACGTTGATATTGGCCATCGCGCCAGCCAATGCTCATTTTCTCCCCGCTAGCGAAACCATCACAATCCTGTATCAAAAATTGAATCTCATCCAATACTGATTGCGGCACAATTATATTCTTAAAAACTTTAAGCAATATAGGAAAAAGGTTACTTACAGCCACGTGCCAACTAGTGTAGGTGTCAAGAACCACAGCATCAAAATTACTTAACTCGAGTAAAGCTATAGCAGATTCAAGTTCAGGTACAGAACCTCCATTAGTGTAAATTTTTATATTATGATTAAGCAACATCTCAGCAGCTGAAATTACATCGCAATCTCGACTAATCAATGCTGCAAGTATTCCCAGAGGTAAACTCTTGTCTAAATAACTACCTAAGACTTCTTGTTTTTTTTCAGCATCTGCCTTGATAATTTCAAGTATAGAAGAAATGTCACCACTATCTGGCAACGTAACCATAAAGAGCGTGTTACTCTCTGGAAAGTTAGTTTCAAACTGTTCCATGTTGGTATGTAACGCATGAAGATATTTATGTTTTATTCCTGTAATTTCCCAAATAATTGGAGGGAATCCCTTACGATCTTGTTTAAATTTATCGCCTATAGACTTTCCGATTGAAGTCACTACTAGTGGGTGCTTAAGGTCTATAAGAGGTATATGGGAAACAGGATTATCATCGTATAAAAAATCAAAATGGATTCCATTTTGATTAGTTAGTTGAACACAATACTCTTTTTGAACTATGTTGGAGCTTGGAATTAAATTACCGTCTTTATCACCTAATAGTAAGAGCCCTATGTAAAGAGGGATTACTTTCTGATCATTAGGATTTTCTGAGAGAACACGATACCCAAATGCAATAGCCTCTGCTCCACGCCCATATTTTTTCATTAGCTGAGCTAAATGCATCATAAATACAGGATTTCCTTTGATTGCATTTGGTTTAACCTCTGAAATCACCCCCTTGATTTCTGCCTCCTTATTTTGTCTTGCATATGCATTCAATAAAGTTGTAAGCGCGTTTAGGTCTTCAGGATAAGTTTTTAATACCGATACCAATTCAGCTTCTGCTTTTACCAGATCGCCTTGATTGTAAAAAAGCACTCCCTTGAGTGTTTTAAATTGCTGGATTGAGGCAACCTCTGGAGGTAATTCTTCAAAAAAGCTTATTGCATTTTGCTGTACGGGTAATTCATTAGCAAATGCTACAGCGAGAAACCTCAGTTCATCACTATAGTTATGTGTTGATATATAACCATTTAGAGAATCTATAACTGCACGCCAATCACCTTTACAATATGCTTCTCCTCCTAGCATTAACCGATCAACAATATGACTTTCTGGGTTAATGTTTTTGCAAGCTCTTTTAAAAGCAGCTTCACTAATTTCTTTTAGTTCATGACGTTGTGCCTCATGAGCAATTATTAGTAACTCTCGAACACCTGTGCCAGCAAGTTCAAGAAGCTGGCCAAAATGCTTAGCACTAAGATTTACTTTGAGCTCTGCTAACTTAGCTAACTTTACAACGACTTTAGAGCATGATTGTTCTGAAGGGGGAAAAGTTTTTATTGCTGAGTCTTTAACTTGAGAAAGATATTCGGTATCGCCCTTAGTCTGAGCTATGCCAAAACGAAGAAACTCTAGGTGATTATTAGGCTCTAATTCGTTAAGTATTTTTTCTGCAAGATCTATCTGGCCACAATGTAGTGAAATTTGTGCGATATTAATAAGAAAATTTTCATCTTCTTTACATTTACTTATTGCTTGACCGATTAGATTTCTTAAGTCATCAATATTATGAAGAAAATAAAAAATATTAGCTAAATTCCCAGCATTAATTTTATCCCCATCTAGTAAGTTTGCTTCACCATTTACACTAATATGCCAATCATCAAATAAAACTTTAGCCGCAGCAATAAGCTTTAAATTTTGATCTCGGGAAATACAAAGATTCTTTTGAATTTTTTTAGCATTAAATATCTCTTCTGCATCTGCTATAGCTGAATACTTCTTGATCTCAAAATTATCAGGGAATAACTTAGCTCCAGCGTGAGCAATTTTCCACCACTCACCATATTCCCCACGATGTTGAAGAAAGTGGATATGCCCAACAAGAACACTCAATGTATCTTGTAAAGCTTTCGGAATAATTTCAAGAGGATTTTTGACTTCTGGAATTGCCCGTGAAGCTTGCAAGACATAACCTGCCAGTGCTTCATTCGAAGGTTTTTCAGTAAGTTGTTCCTTCCCAAATTCAAAAGCCTCTTCTGGCTTACCCAGTAACAATAATGCCAATACTTTGTTTGATATTGCGTTAGGCTCGTTTGGAGCTTGATCATAGGCATCAAGTAAAAATTCTGAGGCTTTTTCATTATTCCCATTTAAATGGTGACATATACCAATATTTGCTTTTATGCGAAACCGGATTTTCCCCGATGCATTTTCAGCCACTCTTTTATATAGCTTTTCAAGTAAATCTAACGCTGTAATTGATTTATTTTGCTTAATCAACTCAGTAATTTCATCTATTTGAGAATTTAATAAACTGTCTATAGCATCTCTCTGATTAACCTCACTTGCGTTAAGAAAATCAGCACGCATACTACTTATTTGACTCTGTAGAGTTTCAAGTTGATCTTGAGCAAACCCTGTATTAGTTACACTAATAGTTGCATTATTATCGCCACCTATTGCAACGCTAAAATTCTCAGCAATAACCTTATTAGAAGCAACTAACGCCATGTTATTTTATTGGCCAAATGACTAAAACAAGTCCCAAAATACTACAAATGCCACATAGTAAATCCCAAAAACTCAAAAAATCACTACCACCATTAGAATGTTCAATTTTAGTGACATTTATTTGGCCATTATTGTTTTCACCTACTGCCACACTCCCATTGGTTGCTTTTACAACTCTTTTTGTGCCTGAGAATCTCCCTAGAACAAATATTAGTATTGCAATTCCAATTAGATAAAAACCTAAATGTTCCATATAGAAATTTCCTTATTTTTAGTGTTCATAATAGCTTATATAATAAAGCTAAAACCAATACAGGTTAATCAATATAGTTAAAGTGAGCGTATAAATATACTTGAATTGCGTTTTTTATGTACTTGAATGTCCTTTATATCCAGCCTAGGGTTTTAGTTAAAGCACAGCAAGTAGCTAAAAGATAAGTGTTGTGCCTACGCCTGAACCCTAAAAGTATTATCACCGTCTTAATTCATGCTACTCACCATCTGATGCCTTTCTGTAAGCTTCACGAGCAACTTCTTTATCGCTGTCCGTAGGTTCTGATTTTTCGTTATTATCTAGCGTGTTAAATAGCCGAGCTTTGGTAGACACTTTTTCAGTGACAAGCTCTTCAAAGCCCATCCCAAAATCCATGGCACGATTATTAACAAATGCATCTAAAGCCATAAAGAATCGGTGAATAGCGGTTTCATAATCACGATACCCGTTCGCCGCCATCCATGTGGTTACTGCACTAAAGCCACGATTAAGAGCAGCCTTATCATCAGGTGCTCTATCATTAGAAAATCTTTGTTTTAATACACCACCCGAAGTTTCCCAATCTAGCGTAGCCAATGCAGACCATAAAGGATGAATTGCCCAGCGTGAGCGTGTTTTATCTTCTGGATTAAGTAAGGTAAGCTTTAACCATTCAGTGGAGGCATAAGACCATAAACCATTCATATTAGCTAATACATCAGTTAGCTTAGATAAATCCTTTTGCACTAGCATTTCACGCTTAAACTCAAACTCTAATCGCCATATTGGTTCGCCTTCTTTCCAGCCACCAGCTTTCCATAATGGGATTAAATAGCCTTTATTGCTTTTTATGATCTCGAATAACTTATCGTAAAGCCGACCAGCCATTACACCACCTAAACCAATCGCCCAGCCAGTGAATCTATTATCAATCGCGTAAGACGTTACAGAGGCAGCACGTGTGACCCATGCATCACGTTTCCATGCTTCCATATCTTGAAAGGACACGAAATCGACAAACAGATCAATACGACTGACATTTGCCGTTGATTCTAATGCGCCTAATTGAGACAGAATGGCACTCAGACGCTTTTCTGCTTCAGCTGGGAGCAAGTGTGTCAGATATTCACTAGAAAGCTTCACATAAGCCATTGGTACCGCCTTACCCGGGCGTGAGAGTTGTATGCGAAAGGCATTGTCCTCAAGTATGTATGCAAACATCGAAGTGCCTTTATCCTTAACCTCGAATAAATGATCCCCGACTTTCATTTGCGCTTTGGCTTGATCGTTTTGTTTTTCTGATTGCGCTTGGCGTTTTAGCTGGATGAGTTGTTCATTAATCTCTGGATGCAGTTCACCTTGATAGGACAGATACAAACTATCTACACCCCATCTTAAAAACTTAACTTCTCCATTAATGCTGTTATTAGTAGCTGTGTTACTAGGCACCGCTACCGATTCACGGTCTCCGTCCGCCTGGCTTGCGCCAGTACGGGCGGCATCCCGTGAATCGGTTTGATGCTTAGACATAATGCCATCTTCAAAAGTTGATTTATCAAGATCGTTCATTTGCTAACCTCCAATGTAGATTGTTGGCGATTAGCTGCAATATGGTTTTCTAAATCATCTAGGCGGTAACGTACAGCGCGAGAACCTACTTTTACGAATGGTATTCTTGCGCCAGCCCAGCGATCACGTTCTAAAAAAGCGATACTGACATTGAGAAATTTAGCAGCTTGTGGCGTACTAAGTAGTTGAATTTGCATTTCTGTTTCCTTTTGGTTGTTGAAGGTGGAAACAGTTTGCGGATTGTGGAATTACATAGAAATTGCGCCAGCTTGAAGACGTATACCGTTTGCGTGCATACGTTATGAAATTTCTGGGTTAAATCCTATTAACCAGTTAGGTAGTTTATTATTTTCTGCCAGAGCGTCTCTTCTTTTGAATTCTGAAATTGCCTTAGAAAGTGTTATTTCAGCATTGCTTTCAGATAACAATCTTTTATTTTCAGCCGCTAATGCCTGATAAAACCTTCTAGCAGCTTCGTTATTACTAAATTTTTGATTAGCCAACCAAAAGTGTACACATTCTCTTTTTAACTGACTTATAGGCTCATGCCTCGCTCTTGAGGCTTTCTGCTGTAATGATAAATCGTCATCTACATGACTTTCGCTTTTTACTACCACAGCATCTAAATCATTTATTAATAAATCACTAAGTTTATATTCCTCGATGTACTTATAGACTTCTGGCAACTCTTCAAACTCTTTAGCGACACAACTAAATTCAGAATTAGATATGTAATCTTCAACAGATGGATTACTAATTAGTGCGCCTGTTAAGTATGGATAAGGTATTTTCTGAAGATTTTCAATTTCAGAGTAAATATCACGGGGTACAGTGTAAAGAGTAATCGGATGTTTGATGTGCTTCCAATACAGTAAAGCCATTGCCTTAAGTTGAATTCGGCACGTCCAATGATCCCAAGCCCAGCCAGCATCCAAGTAATATCGATGAATATCTTCATCCCCTAATTCCGCAATTTTCTCCACAAATAAAATTGAGAACGGCTGGCGCGTGCCGTCTTTATAATCAAATTTTTCGACTGGGGTAATAACCCTAAATGGAAAACCCATTTCATCAAATTTAATAGTTTTCAAAAATTCAAAAAACTTATCAGGTCGCTTATAGCATGATTGATGATAATAAATCGTGTCATCGACCCCCTCAAGCCACTCTGATCTGACTTTGAATAATTCAGCAACTTCGTTAATTATCTCAGGGGTAAGTTTTTTGATCAGTAAATTATCTGACTGGAGATCTTCTAGACTGACTTTTGGAAAAATTCTCGGGATACGCGTTTCTTCAACTCCATGATCTATGAATAATTGACGAAACCTTTTAGCGACTAGTTGCGGAGTTGGCGGTTCAATGGGTTTTGGTTTTGGCTCAAAGAGATTGAAAAACAGGGTTAGGACTTTGTTAGTGACCCTGTCTAACAATCTCATAAATACTTAGGCTGCCAACAGTTCAGCAGGCTTTACCTTAGCGTTAAATTTGCTTCTTGCTTGCCATAGATCATAAGAGGCTTGTTCAGCTAACCACAAGTCAGCACTGCCTCCATTCTCAACGCCTAGCCATTTCTCTATGCGTAACGCCATTTCAGGAGAGATAGCTGCATGACCGTTAAGCACACGCGATAAAGATGGGCGAGCTACGCCAAGCTGATCAGCGGCATCAGTTACACTCAAACCGAGGGCAGGCAGTATATCCTCCCTCAATGTTTCGCCCGGATGGGGCGGATTATATATTCTGCTCATATTCAATATCCTTTCAGTGATAATCCTGATAATCAACCAAGATTGCATCTTCACCATCAAACACAAAAGTCATTCGCCAGTTTCCGTTTACAGTGACCGAATAATGTCCAGCTAACTGCCCTTCTAAAGCGTGTAATCTCCATCCGGGTAAATTCATATCCGCTGGTACTTTAGCAATGTCTAAACGGACCAACTGGCGACTTAGCTTAGACGCATGATCTGGTCGTATACCTGCCTTGCTGCCAGTCTCGAAGAACTGTTGAAGACCTTTATGTTTAAAAGTTTTAATCATTTTTTATTTCAAAGTTTCGTATAATGTAATGCGTAACGTTACAGATGTCAATACAATTAAGCTTGTCGTTGCAGAGGTAAAATTAAAGCTGTCTCTTTAATACCAAATTGAGCTTTGATGTAATCCGTGATTTTATTCATCGGCACTCGTAAACGCTCTACATCGGAAATAATATAGCCTGCGGTTACATCATTCGTCATTTTATGATTAAGCAAACGTTTTAAAGCATATGCAGAAATATCTAAGCTTTCAGCAATCGTTATAAAGGTGCGTCTTAAGTCATGGGTGCTAAAGTTGACACCGCTTTCTTTTATAACATTTGCTATCTGCTTTTTAGGGTCAGTCATGTAACCAGTGTTAGTCTCATTCGGAAAAACATATTTGGTTTTTGCTTCAGCTTTTCTATTTGTCAGCAAGTCATACAAAAAGTCAGTGAGTGGCAAGGTGTGATCATCATGGTTTTTGGTGTCTTTAATCACGATAGTTTTATCTTTAAGATCTACGCGGTTCCATGTAAGTTTTGCAGCTTCATTTCTTCTAAGCCCTGTAAATAATACAAGTAGCAAGAAATCTTTAACGACCTCTCGATTAGGGGCGATTGAGTCATTTGATAAATTCATAACCGCTTGATACCAAGGTGCAAGATCATAGTGTTTGATCAGCGTATTCTTTCTGACTGCACGATGCCAAGCCCTTAACTGTGTAATTCTGATAACAGGGTTATGCCTAAAAATTGAGTCACCGTTGCTATCTTCATATTTCATAATTGCATAGTTCATGACCGCCCTAAAGTTGCGCATGGTTTTATTAGCTTGTGAAGGGCTGGTTTGACTTATCTTACGAAATTTTAGCTCCACCATATCTTTTGATATTTCAATGGCAGGTTTATTTAACCAATCATGCAGATAAGCATCAAAGGTGTGTCGATAATCTTGAATCGTGCTGCGCTGCAAATTGCCACGTGCTTCAATATAATTTTCTAGAACTTCAAACAAGGTAACTAATTTAGCTTTTCTGGCTTTTTCCTCATCGTGAGGGTTTTTGCCTCTGGATATTTCAGCTAAGTAAGATTTAGCTTGTGTACGTGCTTCATCCAAAGATACAACGTTATGTCGTGCGATAGATTTTCTGACTGTTTTTCCATGAAGCTTTGCCTCGGCAAAGTAAACTTTTGCAGTCTTACCTACGCGTAAGCCGAAACCCAATAATTCTGAGTCACGGTAAAAAATTTGCCCTGATTTTTCAAATGTAACTTTATCGACAAAAGATTTAGTTAGTTTATGTAACATTTTTATACTCCGTTCTACTTTTTTTCGTTAAAAAATTAGTAGCCACGTAGTAGCCGTAATCGAGAAAAAGTACTTAAAACGCAGTATAACTATGTAAAATTTGGTAGCAATAGTTTGGCTACTAAGTTAATGTTTCTTAAAAGAAAAAAGTACAATTTCAATTATAAAACAATAACTTACAGTAAAATTCATAATCCTGGGGTCGAGGGTTCAAGTCCCTCTTTCACCACCACTTAAAAAGCCACATCTTCGGGTGTGGCTTTTTTCATTTCCATTCCTATCCTGCTGCAATGAAAAAACGGCTAAAACCCGCTATACTCATGCACATGCCACTTTCCTGGAACGAAATTAAAACTCGCGCGAACGCTTTTGCCAAAGAGTGGCAAGATGAAAGCCGTGAAGATGCTGAAGCCAAATCGTTTTGGGATGGCTTTTTTAATGTATTTGGCATCACGCGCCGCCGTATTGCTAGCTTTGAAGAACCTGTAAAAAAAACGGATGGCAAAGGTGGTTTTATTGATATGCTTTGGCGCGGCCAGTTGCTGGTGGAGCATAAATCACGCGGCAAAAGCCTGGATAAAGCGTTTAATCAGGCCTTGGATTACTTTCCTGGCCTTGTTGAACGCGATTTACCTAAATACATTCTGGTTTCAGATTTTGCCAAATTTCGGCTTTACAATTTAGAAACAAGCGAACAAATCGAGTTTTCGCTTAAAGATTTTTACCAAAATGTGAAATCTTTTGGCTTTATTGCCGGCTACACCACGCAAATCATCAAGCCACAAGACCCCATCAACATCAAGGCTGCCGGGCACATGGGCAAGCTGCACGATGCGCTCAAGGCCGTGGGTTATGAAGGCCACGTGCTAGAAGTGTATTTAGTGCGCCTGCTGTTTTGCTTGTTTGCTGAAGACACCACGATATTTCAAAAACGCCTGTTTCAAGATTACATTGAAACCAAAACTAATGCTGACGGCAGCGATTTAGCGCATCACATCAACAGCCTGTTTTATGTGCTGAATACCGCACCTGAAAAACGTTTAACCAATCTGGATGAAAGCCTTGCCGCTTTTCCTTACGTGAATGGCAAACTGTTTGAAGAAGCGCTACCGCCCGCGCAGTTTGATAGCAAAATGCGTGAAGCGCTGCTGGATTTATGCGCGCTGGATTGGAGCTTAATCTCCCCCGCTATTTTCGGCAGCTTGTTTCAAAGCATTATGGATGCCGAAGCGCGGCGCAATTTAGGCGCGCATTACACCAGCGAAGAAAACATTTTAAAACTCATTAAGCCCTTGTTTTTAGATGGGTTATGGGCAGAATTCAATAAGATTAAAAATAACAAGAACCGCTTGTTTGATTTTCATCAAAAGCTACGGGATTTAACCTTTTTAGACCCCGCTTGCGGCTGCGGCAACTTTTTGGTGATTACTTATCGAGAACTTCGCCTGCTTGAGTTAGCCGTATTACGCGCTGGACGCGACAGCACGCAGCAAGTGCTAGATGTGCAAAGCCTGATTAACGTGGATGTGGATCAGTTTTACGGCATTGAGATTGAAGAATTCCCTGCGCAAATCGCCCAAGTGGCGCTGTGGCTGACTGACCACCAAATGAACATGAAAATCTCGGAAGAATTCGGTGCGTATTTTGCCCGTATTCCGCTAAAAGCCACGCCGCATATCGTGTGTGGCAATGCGCTGCAAACGGATTGGGCCAGCGTATTGCCGCCAGCGCGTTGTAGTTTTGTGTTGGGAAATCCACCATTTTTAGGTAAAAGTAACCAATCAGCCGCGCAAAAGACCGATATGCAATTGGTGTGTGGCGATATTAAAAACGCAGGTTTGCTTGATTTTGTTTCGGCTTGGTACATTAAAGCGTCGCGTTACGCACAAACTAACCACGCCATTCAATGTGCATTTGTCTCTACCAACAGCATTACGCAAGGCGAGCAAGTGGGTGTGCTTTGGGGCTGGATGTTAGCGCAAGGCGTAAAAATTCACTTTGCCCACCGCACCTTTAGCTGGAGCAACGAAGCACGCGGCAAAGCCGCCGTGCATTGCGTGATTATTGGCTTTGGTTTACAAGAAGTTCAAGACAAAATCATTTATGAATACGCTGACATTAAGGCAGAGCCCCATGCGGTAAAGGCTAGCAACATTAACCCGTATTTGGTTGATGCCCTTGATGTTGTACTTGAAAGTAAAACAAATCCAATTTGCGCTATTCCTGAAATGATATATGGTAGCAAGCCAACGGATGGTGGCTTTTTACTTTTAGATGAAAATGAGAAAAATAGTTTAATTAAAGCTGAGCCAGAAAGCGAAAAATGGATAAAGCCATTTTTAAATGCCGATGAGTTTTTAAATAACACCAAACGTTACTGTTTGTGGCTTGTAGATTGTCCGCCGCAAGCTCTACGCACGATGCCTGAAGTTTTAAAGCGAGTTGATGCAGTAAAGGCAATGCGCAACGCAAGTATTGATGCCATGACTAAAAAAGATGCTAATACACCAACGTTGTTTCAGAAAATACGCCAACCAAAAACAAATTATTTACTTGTTCCTGCGCATACTTCTGAAAATAGAGCTTACATTCCTTTAGGCTACATGCCGTCAGAAGTGATTTGTGGAAACGCCAATTTTACTATTCCAAATGCCACCTTATTGCATTTTGGTGTTTTGACTTCAACCATGCACATGGCTTGGATGCGCTCGGTTTGTGGTCGTTTAGAAAGCCGTTATCGTTATTCCGCAGGCATCGTTTACAACAATTTTCCGTGGCCTGAGCCCACAGAAAAACAAACGCAAAATATCGAATCTGCCGCCAAAGCCGTGCTGGCGGCGCGCGCGGTGCACCCCAACGCCAGCTTGGCCGATTTATATGACTCGCTCACCATGCCCGCCATCTTGCTGAAAGCGCATCAGGTGTTAGATAAGGCCGTGGATGCGGCTTACGGTTACAAAGGTGCGGCCACCGATGCGGCACGTGTGGCATTTTTGTTTGAGCGCTACCAACAAATCACCTCGCTATTGCCTGTAGAAAAAACTAAAAAATCACGCAAAAAATAGGCGCATAACATGTGCTTATTTGTTCTCAATTTATCCACGAGCGATTTTTATGCCTCTGCAAGCCAATTAAAATAAGGCTCGCAGAGGCGGTGAAATAAGATGGCCTGTTTTTGAGTGATTTTAACTGTTTTATTCATTGTTTTTGCAGGCGCTAAAATAGTATGCGTAGCTATGCAAACTCGCCCTTACTTTGATTATAAAAATTATTAGTGGCGTCAATTGTGCATCTCTTATTAATTTAGTGCGCAAGACTATTTGCTGAAGTAGAATTTAAAAAAGCCCCTGACTGAAAGTTAGGGGCTTTTTAGCTTTGATTCAATCTTTTGAGGTTGATTAATCTTTACGACGACGAACAACAAAGCCCATTAAGCCTAAGCCTGCCAACATCATTGCATAGCTTTCTGGTTCAGGCACCGCAGTAATTTGCATTGTCAAATCATTACCACCATTTGGGTGCTGAATGTTAACAAAAGCCAAGTTAGGGTCAGTTTTACTGAAGTACAAGCCAGTGAACTCTGAACCATTAATACCATTAGAAGCCCAACGTGCTAAGCCCTCACCTGTATCTAATAAATCACCATCATGGTTGCTATCATTGGCAAACCAAATGTCGTCGTCTGTGCTACCGTTACGGTCTTCTACAATATAAACGTTACCGTTAGCATCAATCGCGATATTGTCTGGGTTTTGGAAACCAGCACCCACAGCTAAACCAGTTGCTAAGTCAATGGTGTTGCTGTCTGCAAACAAGCTGAGTTGGTTCGTTGTTAAGTTGTTGAGGTAAACATGGCCAGTACCAGTCGCGGCGTTGCTGTCATTGTCACCTGCAGTAGTTGCGAAGATAAGCGCTTTGTTACCATTGGCTAGGTTAAGCAATTCCATATCTTCAGGGCGGTTAAAACCATTTGCGCCAGCAGCATTTGCACCTGCACGACCATCTGCACCAGTTAAATTAACCCATGTGGAAGCACCAGAAAGCGTTAATGTAGTACCTTCATCACCTACTGAAAATGATCCAGAAGCTGTGGTAAGTCCGCCACCCACTTTTAATGCAGATACCGTGCCTGCTGAGAAGAAGTCATTACCGTTTGTTGCATTTGCGTTGGCAGAAGTAAATTTGTAAACGCTACCGCTTAAGTTTTCGTCAACAAAGTAGAAGTTTTTAGCAGCATCAAACGCCATGCCTTCGTGAGCCACTTGTGGGATAACGCTGTTGCGTTGAACAAAGTTACCTGTACCAGCAGTGGCTGTCAGTGGGTTTGTTACTTCAAACAGACGACCTGATGCTACTGTAGCGCCAGAACCAGTTAAGTTCTCTTCACCCGTTAAATAGCCGCCCCATGGTGTAAAGCGTGATGCGTCGCCGCGGATAAAGCCTTGTGAATTTGTTGTGTTTGGCGTCACAATTACTGTAGTACGTGTGTTGTAGTTGGGGTCTTGTGTGTCAATACGCATTACACCTCCAGCACCTTGTTCAAAAGGCATAAAGATATAACGACCACTTGGGTCAGCATCAATCATGTCTGGTGCGTTACCGTCACCGCCAGCATTAGCTACTGTTGGTGCATATTGTGATATGCCGTTATTAAGGCTATTTGAGATAATAGTTTGTGTGAAATTTGGGCTAGATAATAAAATCGGTGAAGTTGCTGGTCTAACACCTGATGAAGAGGTTAAGGGTGTGAAATTGTCAAAATAAGTGTTATCCGCAGCATAAACTTGGTTTGCAAAAACTAAGGCAATCGCTACTGACATTCTTGAAAGCATCATGGTCGTTCCTTCCTGGGGTTGAAGAGTTACTAAATGAATAAGCTAGCTAAATCGAATAGTCATCCGTACTTTTTGAAGTACAAACTATTAAATATCAGTGTATATTCATTAAATGACAATCCTATGACTGCGCTAACCCAAGGAGTAGCCTGAGTAGACTAAGTATTTATTAATTTTTTGTGATGGTAGCTATTAGCTATTTTTACGTCGTTTATCGAACTTCTAGATGGGCGTATTTTAAGAACAAATCGAACATGTGCGAAATATACAAAAAAGCCCAGTGATTGCTCACTGGGCTTCAAATATGCAAATCAACGAATTGATTATTTGTTCATTACGTACATGGTTACTTCAAAGCCAAAACGCATTTCTGTCGCTGCTGGTGTTGTCCACATCATAATTCTCCTTTTGGTTTAAACGCATCAACGTTGATGTGTTTGTATGATTGACACTATACGCGTTGGTTTATTTTTGGCGCTATGTGCAACACGTAAAAATGCCTCATGATTTTACTTAAAAATAACCGCTGACTACTGAAGCAAAACACTGAAAAATTACGGGTTTAAAAATGCTTATTTGTTGCTTTATTCGCCCCGAGCAGAAAACACTGCCCTGCGAGCCTTGTAAACAAAGGCTCACAGGGCTGTGAAATAATTAGAAGTGTTTTTAAGCTACTTTTAGCATAAATTTACCCTTAACACTTATACTGATTTAGATGCAGTTTTTCTGCCTTGCGTAATGGTTGAAAATGGTTGCCTTAGCAGCTCAACTTTAGAAATTTGTCGCCTATTCATTATGTTAAACGCGCTAAAATAAGGGCGGCTTGATTGAACATTATCGCTGCCAATAGGTCACACGTTGCGTATGATGTAATTACTTTTTTTCTTAAGGAGTTGTAATGAAAATTTCACTGATATTAACCGCACTTTTGTTCACTTTAGGGTTGGGTCAATTGGCTTATGCCAACCACGACGGTACCGAAGGCATGCATTGTGATCGCAAACAGATGATGCAGGATGCTGACACTAACAAGGATGGCGCTGTAAGTCGCGATGAATTTATGGCTAATCACCAAAAAATGGCCGATAAAATGTTTACGAAAATGGATGCCAATAACGACGGCAAAATTGAAGAGGCTGAACGCAAAGCGGCACACGAAAAGATGGGCAAAAATTGCAAAATGAAAGACCACAAAATGGATGGTAAGGGGAACATGCCTGACCATCAATAATCAATAAGTCATGCATTTGAAGCCACGCCTTTGGGTGTGGCTTTTTTTATGGCTTTTTGTGTCGTCTGCCCACACTTACGCATAAGGCTGTTCAGTGCTTGCACGTATTACATCGTCAATCAATCAAGCCTAGTATTACAAGTACAGTGGTTGCTTGGGTGTGATAGCTTGGGTACAGTTGCTTTAATACAGCTGGTGGGTTGCCACGTGAGTAAGTGAAAATATGAAAGGAGTAGGTAGCCATGACAACATTAAAAATCAATAAAGTTTTAGTTGGCGAAGCGCTAGTGGGTGAAGGCAATGAAGTGGCTCACGTCGATTTAATCATTGGGCCGCGCGGCAGTGGTGCTGAAACTGCTTTTTGCATCGCGCTCACCAACCAGAAACGCGGCGATAATGCTTTGCTTTCAGTGGTGGCGCCTAATCTGATGACTAAACCACCCACCGTGATGTTCAACAAGGTGGATATTAAGCATGCAAAACAAGCCGTACAAATGTTTGGCCCTGCACAGTGTGGCGTTGCCGCGGCAGTGGCAGATTGCGTAAGAGATGGCGTGATTCCGATTGAAGAAGCCAATGACTTGTTTATCTGCGTGGGCGTTTTCATTCATTGGGATGCGGAAGATAACACCAAGATTCAAGATTGGAATTATGAGGCGACTAAATTAGCCATCCAGCGCGCCGTGTTGGGGTTGCCTTTGCCTGCTGAGGTGATTGCGCAAGAGCGAGTTGTGCACCACCCTTTAGCCGCGCATGACTACAAAAAGGGCGGTTTTTAGGCATTGATTGAGCGTTGAATCTTCTATCAAGCGAGTAATATGCTGATTTGTCGTAGGACATTTGCACTAAATCGTGCTTTTTTGCATGTACGTAGCTATGCTATATTTTCAAGCCAACCATAAGGACAAAAGATGAATGCTTATACCGTGTTGATTACTGGTGCGAATCGTGGCATTGGGCTGGAGTTTTGCAAGCAATATGCGTCAGATGGCTGGCAAGTACTGGCATGCTGCCGGCACCCGCAGTCTGCCACGATGTTGCAGGCATTGGCTGCTAAGCATAGTCATGTCAAGGTGCTGGCTTTAGAGGTGGGCGATTTTGAGCAGATAGAGGCGTTAGCGCTCACATTAGAAGACAATGCCATAGATGTGCTGATTAACAATGCGGGCGTATACCCTCAAACTGATAGCAATGCGGGGGATTGGGCTGAAGCATTTAAAATCAACAGCATGGCACCTTTAAAAATGGCGCAGGCGTTTACACCACATGTCGCCAAAAGCACGCTTAAAAAAATCGCTACGCTCTCAAGCAAAATGGGCAGTTTGGATGACAATACCAGTGGCGGCAGTTACATTTATCGCAGTAGCAAGGCGGCGGTAAATATGGTCATGAAAAGCCTCTCGATTGACCTAAAACCGGCGGGCATTGCCGTGGTGACCTTGCACCCGGGCTGGGTGCAAACGGACATGGGCGGCAGCAATGCGCTCATCAATACGCAAACCAGCGTAACTGGTTTGCGCAAAGTGATTGCGAATTTAAACTTGAGTAATACGGGTAAGTTTATTGCTTATGATAGTAAAGAGATTGCTTGGTAATTTTGTATTGTTAACTTTGCTTTAATTTTTCTGGTTTTAAAACTACTGCGCTTTAAAAGGCACGCGTTCTTCTAGCTCATTGGTGTAAGCGGCAATGCCTTGCGATTCTTGCTTGACAAAATCTTGTATCGCGCGGGCGAAATCTGAATGGGCGATTTGATGAAAAGAACAAGTAGGACGCGGCTTGAAACCGCGCGCTAGTTTATGTTCGCCTTGTGCGCCACCTTCAAAATATTGTATATTTTCTGCAATACAAAATTCTTGGGCTTGGTAATAACAAAGCTCAAAGTGCAAATTAGGTACGTATCGTACGCTTCCCCAGTAACGGCCAAACAGCGTGGTTTGATGATAAATATTCAGCGCCGCAGCGATTGGCTCGCCCTCTAAATATGCCAGCACCAGCAGAATATTCTGCGGCATATCCAAACCAATTTTCTCAAAGAATTTTGGCGTTAAATAAGGCGTTGAATGATGCTCAAAATAAGTGTTTTCATAACATTCATAAAAAAAACGCCATTGCTCAGGCGTAATATCCGCGCCTTTGATGCGCTTGCAAATCACGCCTGAAACTGCGACTTTTTTGCGCTCTTGGTGAATCTTTTTACGTTTATCGTGGCTGAGTGTGCTTAAAAAACCTTCGAAATCAGTAAAGTTTTCGTTCTGCCATCTAAATTGCACGCCGTTGCGTTTTAACCAGCCCGCTTGTTGCAGCGCGGATGCAGAATCTTCATCTGGAAAAAGCACATGTGCTGAAGATAGCTGATGTTTGTGCATGGTTTCAGTGAGTGCTTCTACCATCAAAGCTTGTGTTTGCGCGCTATTGGCAAGCAACCTTTGGCCGGTAATGGGCGTAAATGGAATGGCCGAAACTAATTTAGGATAATAATGGAGCCCGTTGCGCTGATAGGCATCCGCCCATGCCCAATCAAACACATATTCACCATACGAATGGCTTTTGACATACAGCGGCATTGCGCCGACCAGCTTGCCGTCATCATGTACCAGCATCGGGTATGGCTGCCAGCCCGTGCCCTTGCCGACCGAACCTGAACTCTCCAGCGCGCTTAGAAACGCATGGCTGAGCAGCGGCATGTCGCCGACCAAGGCATCCCAATCCTTGGCATGGACTTGCTGAATACTTTCGACAATTTCTAAGATTAGGCTCACGGCTAATACTATCGCGATATGCTAAAGAATGGAGGTGTTTTGATGGTGGATATTTCAAACAACAGAAAACTGTTTGAAAGTGAAAGGTTAATACGAATGTTTTTTAGCGTTTACTGAGGTTTGCTTGACTTCTTTGGGTTTACTGGCAACGGCATCGACTGCGGCTTGTAACTTTTTGGCTTCTAATGCTTGTTCTGCGGCTTTTCGACGTTCTAAGATACGCGCTTGGGCTTCTTCCAATTCATCAATGGTAATCACGCCATCTTCATTGGTATCGACTGAGCTAAAATGCCGAGCGATTTGTGGGAGTTTTTCTGTGGCTTCTTGCCGGTCTACCGAGCCATCACCATCGTTATCTGCTTCTAAAAACCGGGCTTCAATACTTTTCTGCATGGCTTGGCGACGTTCTTCAATTTGATCATGATCTTGGTCAACGGATCGCGCATAATCATCTAGCGCCTTGCGTAACTTTTCTCTATTTTCCGGACTGAAATTCAATTCCAGCGTTTGTTGTAAACCCTCTTTTACGGTGCCCTCTTCATCCGTCGCCTGCTTTTGCGAATCGTCTGCCGCCACCAAGTAATTTCTTCCAGCTGCACTGACATAAAATGGCAAACTAACACCAATACAAATGGCGATATACGCACATTTGCTGATTGAAGTATTTTTTAACATCGCTAGATTCAACGCATCTACTCTTTAAAGGTTAATTAGCTTCAAATTTTTGGAACATTAGTATAACCACTAATCATGGTGCAAGATTGTTAATCGATTGTTTCATTTTACGAAAAATTGTAATTATTTGTAACAATTAACGTATTTGCATGCAGACTGATATTAACGGCTTCTAAAACTTGATGCTGCATGGACTCCCGAAAAATCCTTTGGTTCCTGGCGAACATTTGCTAGATAACATTGGATAATCGCCAAAATTAGCTTACACTTTGCAATCACTGGAAATATACTTTTAAACCTAAACTTTCAAATTGTTTTCACAGTGCGAATCTTTACAGTGCAAATTTTTTGGTTAACCTAATCACAACTCGAGCTTATCAATCATGTCAGTTCAAAACAAAAAGATCTTAGTCGTCGATGACGATATCCGATTACGTGAACTATTGCAACGTTATCTTAGCGAACAAGGGTTTACGGTAAAAGTAGCCTCAGATGCCAAAGAAATGGATACGGTACTGGCTGCCGAAACCATCGATTTGTTAGTATTAGATTTAATGCTGCCAGGTGAAGATGGCTTGTCGATATGCCGCAGAATCCGTGGTAGCGGCACCTTAATGCCGATAGTGATGCTCACGGCGCGTGGTGATGAAGTGGATAGAATCATCGGGCTTGAAATGGGTGCAGACGATTACTTACCCAAACCATTTAACCCACGTGAGTTGTTAGCCCGCATCAATGCCGTCATGCGCAGGCACGAACGTTTGCAACCGAGCGCACCAGCCATCCATAGTGATAGCGTCAGCATCGGCGAGTTTGTGTTTAATCCATCTACACGCTCGCTCAGCCGCGATGGCACCGCCGTCACCATTACCAGCGGTGAATTTGCTTTGCTCAAAGTGTTTGTAGATCATCCACGTCAGCCGCTTTCACGCGATAAACTGATGCAACTGGCACGTGGTCGTGAGTTAGATGTATTTGACCGCAGCATTGATGTACAAGTCTCCCGTTTGCGTAAACTGATTGAGCCTGATGCCGCACATCCGCGCTATCTGCAAACCATGTGGGGCTTTGGCTATGTGTTTATCCCTGATGGCGAGGTCGATTAAATGCCGAAGCAGAATCAAGCCTAGCGCATGCTGATTTTAAACAAACCCCGACTTTCAATATCGGCAGAATTCGATATCAACAGAATAATGATCGCTCAACGTTAACTTGAAAGTTCGTCTTTTACCCAAAACACTAATCGCAAGAGTAATGCTGCTCATTGCCGTATTGTTGGCCATTGCCCAGTTTGCCTCACTGCAAATTTTTGAATACTTTGAACGCAAACCACGGGCGGAAGCCACCGCTCTGCAAGCCGTCACGGTCGTCAATTACACACGCGCCTCGCTGATTGCCTCGCAAGAAAACCTACGCTTAGCCTTGCTCTCCGAAATCACAGGTAAAGAAGGCGTTCGTGTTTATTATGCTGACTTTATGGAGGAAATTGCCCCGCTGCCAAACGACCCATTTATTAACATGGTCGCCGAAAAAATTCGTGAACGCCTCGGCACAGAAACTATTATCACCGTTAATCATTATGGAATTGAAGGCCTTTGGGTAAGTTTTAATATCGGTCTGGATGACTATTGGGTGGTGATTCCCCGCGTGCATGTGGAGCGCCCTTTCCCTTGGCAATGGCTAGGCTGGGGTGCGCTAGTGCTCGCACTTTCATTAGCCGCGGGCTACTTTATTGCAGCGCGTATCAACCGTCCATTACGCTTATTGATGAACGCCGCCGACAGATTACGTAATGGCGAATCCCCTGAAAAACTTCCTACAGGGAGCTTTGCAGAGTTGCAAGAAGTGAACGATACGTTTAACAAAATGGCGGACTCGTTAGCCGAGTTGGATGCGGAACGTACGCTGATTCTGGCTGGCGTTTCGCACGATATTCGTACGCCTTTAGCCAGATTACGCCTGGCCGTTGAAATGCTGCCTGAAGACAGCTGCGCCAGTTTTAAAAGTGGCATGATTGAAGATATTTCTGATATGAACAATATCATTCACCAATTTTTAGATTTTGTAAAAGGCGTAGAAGGTGAGCACACGCAAATGGTCGACATTAACAGCCTATTACAAGCTATTCATGATCGGCAACTCCGCGCTGGGCGTGACATTGTGGTGCAGTTAGCACCCACTTACGCCATCCCGATCAAGCCCTTGGCCATGCAGCGTTTACTCGATAATTTAGTTGGGAATGCCTACAACTATGGGCGTGGTCAAGTACGCGTGGCTAGTAAGATTACCGCGGAATATGTCATCATCAGCGTGTTTGATAACGGTCCCGGCATTCCAGAAACCCATGTGGAAAAACTACTGCGGCCGTTTGAACGCCTAGATACGGCACGCAGTAATGCTGGTGGAAGCGGCTTAGGGCTAGCCATTGCTGACCGTATTGCCAAATTACATAAAGGCAAGCTAGAGTTAATCAACCGACCGGAAGGCGGACTGGAAGCGCGTTTGAGCATTCCAATCCATAGCTAGCTTTTTATCGCCCCGTTAGTGTTAGGTTCAAACCAATTTAATTTTTCCCGCAACTGCACCACTTCACCAATAATAGTCAGGCAAGGTGCTTTAATTTGTGCTTCTTTTACTTTAGCCGCTAGGTCTTTGATGGTGGCCGTCACTACCCGTTGACGTGGTGTCGTGCCTTGCTGAACAACGGCAGCGGGCATGTCTGGTGAAACACCATGTGCAATCAGTTGCTCGCAAATTATTGCTAAACCTACCAAGCCCATGTAAATCACTACCGTTTGACGCGGGCGCGACATCGCCACCCAATCTAAATCTATAGTACCTTCTTTTAAATGCCCTGTAATAAATAAGCAGGCCTGTGCATAATCACGATGGGTAAGCGGAATGCCCGCATAACTAGAAACACCGTTGGCCGCACTAATGCCAGGCACCACTTGGAACGGCACTCCACGCTGCATTAAGGTCTCGATTTCTTCACCGCCGCGGCCAAAAATAAACGGGTCGCCGCCTTTTAAACGCAGCACGCGTTTGCCTGCCAACGCTAGTCTAGCCAACAACTCATTTATTTCTTCTTGCGGCAAAGTGTGTTGGTCACGCGATTTTCCCACATAAATCAGCTCAGCATCGCGCCGTACCAGCGCCATCACTTCGGGGCTAACGAGTTTATCGTACACACACACGTCGCATTGCTGCATCAGGCGCAAGGCTCTAAACGTCAGTAAATCTGGATCGCCAGGGCCGCCGCCGACTAAGTAGACTTCGCCTTGGTTTTTAGATACTGACTTGTCGGATAACAAATGATCTAATGCTTGTCGCGCTGCGCTTTCTTGCCCCGCCAAAATACGCTCAACAATCGGGCTTTGCAGCACTTCCTCCCAAAAAATACGGCGTTCTTGGGTGGTGGCAAATTTCGCCTTTACCTTTTCTCTAAACTCACCTGCGATGCCTGCTATGCGACCATAGCCCGCTGGTAACATGGTTTCAATTTTCGTGCGTATGTAGCGCGCCAACACAGGTGCGGTGCCTTCACTGGAAATCGCAATCACAATCGGTGCGCGCTCTACGATTGACGCCATGGTAAACGTACATAAAGCAGGCGAATCGACGACATTCACAGGAATATTTTGCGCTTTTGCGGCCATTGAAACCGCTACATTCACTGCTTCAATATCTGTCGCAGCAATCACCAGGCAAGCGCCGGTCAACTGACTTTCTTCAAAATCAGCATTGATATAAGTAATTTTTTTGCCATCAGCGAATGTGCGTAACTGCGGGCAAATTTCAGGCGCATATAGCGTAATCGCTGCGTTTGCCTTTAGCAGCATGGTGACCTTACGCGCAGCCACCCCCCCACCGCCAATGACAACGCAATGGCGGTGAGTGATGTTCATAAAAATGGGTAGTGCCTGCATATTAAAATCTAGTCTCGGTGATTAAGATGCTACGCTAGTCTTACGACTGAGTAAAATTTGCGATTGGCATAATTAAGCCACCGATTTTAATCGATTACCTAGTTTCAGCAAGCAGAATTGTTGGGGGAGGAATTCAACTCAAACAATTGGTTTTAAAGTCACCATTAAACCACCCGAGCGAAAAATAATGCCCTGTGAGCCTTATAAATAAAGACTCGCAGGGCAGTGTGAATAAAGACGTGCTTAAATTTAAGTAAAAAAACGTGAAAAGTTCGCTGATTAATTCAGCGTAATTTTCTCGCCGCTATCGGCATGATAGTAAGTCAAATGTGCAAAATCACTGCCGCCTGAAGTTAAAGAACCATCAAACAACGATTGTCCATCGACATCAACAATGGCGTAACCATTATGATACAAGGTTACTTCCGCAAATCTTTGAGCCTCTTTAGGAACAGGCTTCGGTGCCAACTTCAGCGGGGGTTTAGAGGCTGCTTTTGACACACTGATAGCAGCTGAATCATCAGATGAAGCTTGACGCATGGCAAAACTGATGCAGCTTTCTTCTTCGGCCTCAGAGTACACTTCCCATTGGCTACCGCCAGTCAACTGTGAGAGCCATGCTGGCAAATCCACTTCAACACGGCAAATAATCGGCTCATCCCATTCTGGATGGCTAATCTCTGCGTGCTTTAGCTCGATTGCATCATATTGATTGGTATTTTCTGTCATCGTATTTCCTTCTTGCCATTATAATATCTTACACCGATAGTGGTGGCAGTCTGGCAGTTTTTCAAGAGGTTCGATTGCCACAAGCACTTAACGGTGCGATGATGCGTTTAGTTTACAGCTTACTTAATTACACAACAAAAACAGATTCTTCTTTAAGGATGGTTATGTTCAGCGGATTTACTGAAATTTCAAATTTATTGCAGCAAAATAGTGCGTTATTCCTCACGATTTCTGTTGTTTTTGGTTTGTTGGTGGGCAGTTTTTTAAATGTTGTGATCTATCGCCTACCTAAAATGATGGAACGCGAATGGCATCACAATTGCCTGGAATTGCAAGGTCAGGAGATTCCAGCGCAACCTAAATTCAGCATTTCTAAACCACGTTCGGCTTGCCCGCACTGTGGGCATCAAATTACCGCCTTAGAAAATATCCCAGTGATTAGTTACTTATTCTTAAAAGGAAAATGCAGTGGCTGCAAAGCAGCCATTAGTAAGCGCTACCCTTTGATTGAAGCACTCACTGGCCTATTGATTGGCTTAGTCAGCTGGAAATTTGGTTACTCGAGCACCACACTTTTTGCCTGGATATTCACTTTCACCTTGATTGCATTGACTTTTATTGACTTCGATACGCAATTATTGCCCGATGATATGACGCTGCCATTGCTCTGGCTAGGGCTATTCTTTAACCTCAATACGGGATTTACTGACTTAAAATCCGCAGTCATCGGCGCAATGGCAGGCTATTTAATTTTATGGTCAATTTTCTGGCTATTTAAACTCATCACAGGCAAAGAAGGCATGGGCTACGGCGATTTCAAATTACTCGCCGCGATCGGCGCATGGTTTGGCTGGCAATTATTGCCTGCAGTAATTTTGCTGTCCTCCGTACTCGGCGTCATCATTGGTGTGAGTTTAATTATGTTTGCAAAACGTGGACGTGAAGTCCCCATGCCTTTTGGGCCATTTTTGGCCATAGGCGGCATTGCGGCACTATTCTTAGGCCCACAACTAGCGAGTTATTACCTGCACTAATTATTATCTACATCAAGATTTATTATTTACACCAAGATGACCTTATGTCTATCATCGCACTAACGGGCGGCTTAGGTTCTGGCAAAAGCGAAGCCGCCAAGCAATTTGCAATACTAGGAATACCCATTGTGGACACCGATGTGATTGCACATGAACTGACAGCCGTTGGTTCACCCGTACTAGCAAAAATTAGCGAGCTTTTTGGCAAAGCATTTTTAACGGAGAGCGGTGCATTAGATCGGGCCAAACTACGCGCCCATGTATTCGAACAGCCTGCTGAACGGCTCAAACTTGAAGCCTTATTACACCCGCTGATTCGCACGAGTGCGCTAAAACAACTGGCTGAAAATGAACATCAACTAAACCCCATCTACCAGATACTGGTGATCCCTTTATTATTTGAAAACAATAAATACCGCAATATTGTGCATAAAACAATCGTCATCGATTGTAATGAACGGTTACAAGTAGAACGCGCCATGGCACGAAGCCAACTGAGTTCTCAACAAGCGCAAGCCATTATTGAGGCACAAGTATCAAGAGTCACAAGACTAAAACTCGCTGATGAAGTCATTGAAAATAATGGAACGCTGGCTGAGTTAGCCGAAAATGTCGCGAAAGTGCATCAAAAACTCATTAAATCATGCCATTAAGCTTGCATATTAAAGCAATACCTTTGATAATTCAGTTCAATTCACATCAGCATTTGAATCGATGAAATGTTCCAATTACTTTAGGTCACTCAAGTTGATGGATGTCGTAATAACGCATGCCTAATTACGACTATCCTTTCAACGAGCGTATACGCACGCTGCTGCGTATTGAGGATTTGTTTGCCAAAGTTTTGTATAATATTGACGCTAACCACGAAGTTCATCATCACGCCGCCTTACTCACGCTTCTACAAATTTCAGATATTGTTGATCGTGCCGATTTACGCTCTGAATTATTACAAGAACTGGCACGCCAGAAACTAGTAATGGAGTCACTCAAGGGAAATCCAGCGATTGCCGCTGCAAAGTTAGAAAGCATTACCAATGATATCGACTTGGCCGTAGATGCTTTGCGTAGTGAAGCGACCAAACTTGGGCAAGCCCTACGCACCAACGAATGGTTAATGTCAATTAAACAGCGCACGGGAATTCCTGGTGGTGTTTGTGAATTTGACGTTCCTTCCTACCATTTTTGGCTAAACCTGAGTGAAGCTAGGCGCAAACAAGATTTAAAAGAATGGATTAATCCTTTATTGCCGATGCAAAAGGCAATTGTCATTATTTTACAAATACTGCGGGGTAGCGGCGCTACGACTAAATTAGTGGCTAAAAATGGGGTTTATCAAGAAATGCTTTCTGGTGCAAGACCAGCTCAAATGCTGAGGATAGAAGTTGCGGATAATGCCGCGTGTTTTCCTGAAGTCAGTGCCAATAAATATGCCATGAACATACGATTTATCACACTGGATGGCGCACAAAAACCGCAAAAATATGATGCTGACGTCAAGTTCTCACTCACACTTTGTAACTTATAATCACTTGCTGTCACCAGCACCCACTATTAATTCACTAAAACCAATTCCTTATCCAATATGTCCGTTATCAAAAAACGTTTAGTGGCCTGTCCAAACTGTAAAAGTTTATCTGAATATTCAACCAGCAATGCTTATAGACCTTTTTGCAGTGAACGTTGTAAATTGATTGATTTAGGTGTGTGGGCCACAGAGGGTTACGCGATTCCTGTTGAGATTAAACCTGAAGATTTGGCGGACTTATCGGACAATGAATCATTAGGACACTAACTGATGCTCACTTTAATACGCAGACATTTTAGCCACACGATAGTATTATTTCTGCTCGCTATTAGCAGCCCTACAACACATGCTGGAGAGGTTAAATCACCCGTACTTATTCAAGACGCTTGGGCACGCGCCTCAGCCCCTGGACAATCGGTAGGGGCGGCTTATCTGACGTTAACCCATGCCAAGAATATCACCTTGTTTGCAATCGATACCGAAGTGGCAGAAACCGTAGAGATTCACAGCATGGAAATGAAAAATGGTGTGATGAAAATGCGCATGCTAAAAGAACTGCCGTTAAAAGCGGGCAAACCCGTTAAACTTAGTCCTGGCGGCTTTCATTTAATGTTGTTTGATCTTAAAAAACCACTGAAAGTCGGCGAAAAAATTGAGCTGACGCTTTGCTTTAAAGACCAGGCAGGCGAAATCACGCACCAAACTGCCATATTACCAATTAAAGAACTCGCCCACTAAACGCAAGAAAACTACCAAGCACCGCGTTGCATGGCCAGCCCATGTGCGCCATATTGCCAAGCCGTTTGTAAATCCTGCTTTGCCATTCCACCTAGTGCATAAACGGGTAAAGGATAATTTTGAATCCTTTGCCCAAATACTTCCCACCCTAAAGGAATGGCCTCCAAGTGACTTTTTGTCGCTTTCACAGGTGATAACACGACAAAATCCAGGTCAAGTTTTGCAGCTTGCACTAACTCTGCCGTATTGTGGCAAGAAGCCGCACACAGTAAACCTGCTGGTTTTTCATCTAAATTGCATAATAAATGTGAGGGAAAATGTACGCCATCCGCGCCTAGCTGCTTTGCCATTTCCACGTCAGCGTTAAGCAATACTTTTGCGCCAAAATCATGCACCAGACGGATGACTTCTTGACTAAAACGGCGCAGCGCATCTGGGAGCATGGCTTTCTCACGGATCTGAATGAGTTTCAAACCATGTTGTAACCTGTATTCCAACTTGGATAAAAAACTAAGTTCACCCAATTCGGCCGCATTGGTAATCGCATAAAATGCGGGCAGATTCAGTGCCTGCATAATCGGTTGATTGGCAGGGAGTAAGGGAGATACATTGACCTGCGCAGTGTTTTGCCAACTCAGCTTTTGTCCCTCACGTCCATGCGGTTCACCTTGCCAGTGGCGTACCCTGAAAAAATGCAGTTTGACAGTTTTTTCAGGATAGGCATATTCGCGCGTAAGCCATGGCGTGGTTACGCTGACCGAAATGCCTAGCTCTTCATGTAACTCACGCTTTAAAGCCTGTTCTGGTGTTTCATACGCTTCGATTTTTCCACCAGGGAATTCCCAATAACCTGCCCACGGCTTACCAGCTGGACGCTCACCTAACAAGACGAAGCCGTCTGCACGTTGAATCACGCCTACTGCTGCATGCGTCACTTTGCTTGATGGTTGAAGCGCATTGTGAGATGAATCAATGATGGATTGCATGAATGCCTATCGGCCTAATTGAGTTGCCGCCAATTGCTGTCTACCCGCGTAGTCACGTGCAAATTGGTAGGCCACGCGGCCACTGCGCGCACCGCGGGAGTGCGTAAACTCAAGTGCTGCTTGGCGTGCTGGCGCATCAAACGATAACCCGAAGGTATTTAGCCAGTTTTCACAAATGGCTAAATACTCGTCCTGATCAAAGGCATAAAACGATAACCACAGCCCAAAACGCTCCGCCAATGCGGTTTTTTCTTCAATGGTATCACTTGGCCGAATTTCACCATCACCATTGGATTTAACATTATGCTTCGTCGCCAAATTATCCGCCATGAATTCTGGCATCAAGTTTTTACGATTCGATGTCGCGTACACCAGCATATTGTCTGAGGCCGTGGCCACCGAACCATCCAAAACAACTTTCAGTGCTTTATAACTTTCATCATTGGCCTCAAAGGTGAGATCGTCACAGAAAATAATAAATTTCTCAGGGCGATTGCGAATGAGATCAACAATCTCGGGCAAGTGAATTAAATCATGCTTTTCAACTTCGATGAGGCGTAAGCCTTCTGCCGCAAAAGCCGTTAACAAGGCTTTGATGAGTGAAGATTTACCAGTGCCGCGCGCGCCAGTAAGCAGCACATTATTCGCGGTAAATCCTTGTAAAAACTGTTGTGTATTACGCACGATTTGGGTTTTTTGCGGTTCAACAAACTGAATATGTGCAAGTTGAATCTGGTGCGGATGCTTCACTGCCTGCAAGCTGCCCTTATGCTGTTTTGTTACCCAACGCCAAGCATTCGCCTGCCAATCGACAGGTGGGTTGGCAGCAGGCAATAGCTTTTCCAACTGATCAATTAAGCTTTCCGCACGCGAAAGCAAACGGGCTAACTGCTCCATTAAGAGCGATAATCTGCGTTGATTTTCACGTAATCGTATGAAAAATCGCAAGTCCAAACCGTACTGGCGGCTTTGCCACGCGCTAAATCTACGCGCACTAAAATTTCAGCTTCTTTCATAATCGCGCTGCCCTGCTCTTCTTGGTAAGCGACTGCTCTGCCGCCGTTCTCGGCAACAAGCACATCACCCAAATACAATTTGAGTTGACTCACATCCAACTGTTCAACACCCGCATAGCCGATGGCCGCCAAAATTCGGCCTAAATTCGGATCAGAGGCGAAAAATGCCGTCTTAATCAAAGGTGAATGGGCGATCGCATAAGCCACTTTACGGCATTCGGCCTCGTCGCGGCCACCTTCAATCTTTACCGTCATGAATTTAGTCGCACCTTCACCATCGCGCACAATAGCTTGTGCGAGTTCAATCGCCACATCGGTCAGCGCATCGCGCAAGGCAGCAAAATCCGTACTGGCTTCAGTCACTTCTGCATTGCCCGCCAAATTGGTCGCCATCATGATTAAGCTGTCATTGGTTGAAGTATCGCCATCCACCGTGATGCAATTAAACGATTTGTTCACTGCATATTGAATGATATTTTCAAGCGCAGATTGACTGACCGCAGCATCAGTGGCAATGTAGCCCAGCATGGTCGCCATGTTCGGATGTATCATGCCGCTGCCTTTGCTGATACCCGTAATCGTCACCGTCTTTCCATCAAGCTGAATTTGACGCGAGGTTCCTTTGGCAACAATATCGGTTGTCATAATGGCTTCCGCAGCATTCAACCAATTATCTTCCTGCAAATTGGCAATGGCTGCTGGCAGGCCTGCAATCACTTTTTCTACGGGCAATGGCTCTAAAATCACCCCTGTTGAAAATGGTAATATTTGACTGGACTGCAAATTAAGCAATTTTCCTAAAGCTTCACAGCTTCGCCTAGCGCGGCTCAAACCATCTTCACCTGTGCCCGCATTGGCACAACCCGTGTTCACTAACAAAGCGCGAATCGCATGTTTTTTTTCCGCCAAAAATGCTTTACACAAAATGACAGGCGCGGCACAAAATTGATTGAGCGTAAACACCCCCGCCACACTGCTACCTTCAGGCAAAGTCATTACCAACACATCTTTACGGTTTGGTTTACGCACATGGGCTTCCGCAAAACCGAGCTTGAGTCCTTTGACAGGCAATAACGATGCGGCTTGCGGGGCGTTGAGTTTAACTGGCATAGCGGATTTCCGTTGTCATGAATGAGTGATATTTTAACCCAGATTATCCATTCGGGTGCGTTGTGAATGGCGATAAAACCAGCATGAAAATGCAGTGAAAATTCACTTATTTTAATCCAAAAAAATCACCGAGAGAAAAACACTGCCCTGCAAGCCTTTATTTACAAGGCTTGCAGGGCAGTCAAATAAGATTGGTTGTTTTTATGCAAAAAATACTCGGTTTTGTGCCGCAAAATAACATGTAAATTCAGTCATTGTCGCTTCACATTACTCACTTTTCCAGTCAAATCAAATGTCGATTGAAAACTACGTGCTTTTGCCGAAAGATTCGCGTAGATTTTTCCAGAAATAGCTTGATTGGGGTCAATCTCGAATTGCCCTTGCGCTTGCATGTTAGGCGTTCTGAGCACGAGGTTACGATATTGGTAGCGCCCATTTTTTACCCGTACATTACCGGTCAATTTATCGAAGTTCGTCGCATAACCCTCTAACGATTTATCTTCACTAGACATCATCGCGCGTGGTAAATCTACGCCATTGATTTTGCCGCTGGGAATCTCAAAATTGGCTGTTAATTCAGCATCATCCATGAACTTAGCAGCCTCCGTTGATTGCCCAGTAAACTGTCCGGCCAAACTTAGCTTGCCATCCACTGAGCCTGTGCTTGCAAACGTTTTCAAAATCTGCGCCGTATTGGCTTTCGTTAAATTAAAACTGCCAGATGCCGCCCATGCGTCAGACCAATTCAGCACAGTGTTAGCCGTGAATTGACCGCCATAAATGCTGCCATGCACCTGGTTGAATTTGATGCCTTCTTGATTGCATGTGCCGCTCGCCTTCAGTTCTTCAAACACAATCTTTGGGTTTAATGGCAGCGGCCAATGATTGGCAGTGAGCTTGAGATTAAATTGACCATTTTGCGGTGTAATTTCAACCGAAAGCACATGATCAATACTTGTTAATACAATGCTGTTCAATTGACGTGACGCATCGAGCTCAGCCTTGCCGTTAAAAGCAGCTAGCTCGAGCTCTCGAATCTTTAGATTCACTTTTTTAAAACTGATCTGCTCAATTTTTACATGCTCGGCCTTGCTGGCTTGATTAATCCATTGCAAAGGCAGGTTGAAATCTCCCGGCGATAACGCTACGCCTTCAATCACGAGCGATTCCACTATTTTATCTTCATCCAATAGTGAAGAAATAGCGACGGTCACATGCGCAGCTTCGATGCTGAGTGCCGAATGTTCACCTATAACCACATGATTCAACACCAAATGCGGCTGCGGCCAAAGTGAGGCGCGTACTTCGTCCACCGTCACAGGCGCGCCGATACTCTCGGCAGCAAGTTTTTCAATCGGTTTCACTAACATATTGAGCGGTACAACATGCATCAAGCCGACTAACAACAACAGCAAAATCGGCACGTAAACCAAAATCAATTTAAAGGTGCCTGAAAGCCATTTTTTAGTATTAATCTTACTCGGCTCTGTGCTTTTGAATCGACTCAATACGGTAATATTGAATTTTCGAATCTTTGCTTTTGCAATATCGGTGACGCCATATTTTTTGCGTAGCGGCTTTTCCCCCATTAATTCACTGGCTAACCGCTTAGCTTCTTCACGCGCTTCTTTTTCAGCCGCTTTCTGCTCTGACTTTTGTTGAGCAAGCGCAGCACTTTTCTCTTTTTTGGCGATACGCTCAGCTTCTTTGCGCGCTTTAGCCTCTGCTTTGCTTTGCGCTGCCGCCTCTGCTTTTAGTTTTGCTAAACGCTCTTTTTCTAACCGTGCTTGTTCTTTTGCCTGTGCTTTTACTTGCGCTAAGGCTTCGGCTTCTAGCTGTGCTTGGTGCTCTGCCGCCAACCGTGCTTCTTCAATCTTTTTTGCGTATGCTTCAGCTTCCGCTTTCATGCGTACCTCTTCGGCCTCACGCGCGATGCGTTCCGCTTCCAAACGCGCATTTTCTTGTGCTGCTAATTGAGCCCGCGCTTCGGCCTCGGCTAGAGCGCGCAATCGTTCTGCCTCAATACGCGCCTCTTGCTCGGCTTTTTCACGGGCGTCGGCTGCCTGTTTGGCTTGACGCTCACCTTCTAATCGCGCTTCTTCCTTAGCCTGGGCGGCTTGCGCTGCTAATTCCGCTTTTATTCGGGCCTCTTCGGCTTCCTGCCGTGCTTGCAGTGCTGCCTGCTCACGAGCCTCTGCCGCTTCCGTGGCTTGCTGTTCAGCAGCTAATCGCGTCTGTTCTTCAGCTTTAGCATGCGCCTCTGCTTCAATTAGCTTTTGCGCTTCTTCGGCAGCACGTGCGATTCGCTCTGCTTCAATTCGAGCTTTTTCTTTGTCTTCTGCTAGCGCTTTTGCTTCGGCTTCCGCCTTAATACGCATGATTTCCGCAGCCTCTCGAGCTGCAATCTCCGCCTCTATACGCGCTTCGTCTTCTGCTTTTTTTTGTGCCTCTTGTACTTCTTCTGCTTCTCGTGCAATGCGTAACGCTTCACGTCGCGCTTTTTCTTTAACCCGGATCCTTTCCACTAGTGCTTGCGCTTCTAACTCGGCTTTTTGGCGTGCGTTCACTTCCGCCATTTTTTGCTTTTCCTCAGCTTCACGTGCGATACGTTCAGATTCCATGCGGGCTTGCGCTTGTGCTTCGGCTTCTGCCTTGGCTTGAGCTTCGACTTCCAGTCGAACCCGAATTTTTTCAGCCTGCTCTTGCGCCGCTAATGCTGCCTTTTCAGCGGCTTCATGTTCTGCTTTTTCTTGCCGCTCCGCTTCCCTACGTGCAACAAGTTCTGCCTGAGCGCGCGCTTCTGCTTCAGCTTTGGCTTTTTCTTTTGCACGAATTTGCGCTTCTACTTCACGCGCCTTGCGCTCGTCTTCTCGCCGATGGGCCTCTTTCGCTTTGGCAATTGCTTCAAGTTCCAAAAACGTTTCTAATTCAGCTTTACCGTCTATCTCTTCGATGCTGTCGACTTCTTCCACAATCATGGGCGAAAAAAAAGTATCTAATGCCCAATCGTCGTCGGTTGCAGTCACCTCAACCCGCTTAATATAGCCTTCCTTTTCAATCTGCGTCAAAGCCAATATCAGTTTTTGCGCAGCAAGGCCATCTAACTGGGCCAGCATCTCTTGCGCATTGGCTTTACCATCAACCAGCGCAAGAATTTTCATCAATTGTGCAGACAATCCGCCAAATAACGATTTACGTAAACGTGCACCTTTGGGGGTTTTAGCGTAAATGACTGATAAATCCATCTCACCCGATTCCTTAATCTTTTATGCATTCATTAGGTATAAATACAGTATTGTTAGCTAATTATCGAAACTTAGACTAAAACTTGCCTAACGTAGGAATTTAAGTACGTAATATGCTTATAAAAAACAATATCGTGCTGCTAACAAGCATGAAGCACTTCAAATTTAATTCGGCAAGCTATTTTAATGTAAAACTGATTAGATAGGATGATGCCGCACTGAAAAAGCGGAACTAACACTCCATCATAATCCTCGAACAATAATTACCGCCCTGTGAGCCTTTATTTATAAGGCTCACAGGGTAGTGTCAATAAAAACCCGATCATTTGTATCGCAATATGGTGTCTAAATGGCGGTCACACAAGGTGGAATCGCATTATTTTCTTTTCAATAACCGTTCCAGAGCTGGCCAAATATTATCCAACATCATCGGCTGCCCGAGCGGATTAGGGTGCAAGCCATCGCTTTGAATTAAACTTGGCTTCGCCGCAATGTTTTCCAGCATAAAAGGCACTAACGCAACTTGGTGTTGCTGGCTTAATTGCTGGTAAGTTTGACTAAAGGTTTCGGTATATTTGGGGCCATAATTAGGGGGAATGCGCATGCCAACCAGCAATACTTTGACTTTAGATTTTTTGCTTTGCACTATGATGGCACTTAAATTTTTGGACATTTCTTTGACGGGCAATCCACGCAAACCATCGTTGGCGCCAAGTTCCAGTATGATGATGGTTGGTTTTGTTTTGGCTAGCGTGCCGGCCAGTCTAGTGAGCCCTCCGCTGGTCGTTTCGCCGCTGATGCTGGCATTGATGACATCATACGCATATTGCCGTTCTTTAAGTCTTTGTTGTAATAACGTCACCCAGCCTTGAGGTTGCGCTACCCCGTAGGCGGCTGATAAGCTGTCACCATAAACTAAAATTCTAGGGGCTTTGATGTTGGCGGTACTCGCTGCATTTACTGGAGTTGCATATGCAACGAAACTGTGACCGCATAGACTAACAACAAGCAATCGACTAACGAATCGTTTCAACATAACTGGCTGAAATATTAATAATAAGCGGAAAAACATTAATGCAACCATCTCCAATCGTGCAAGCGCAGCACTTAAGTTACGAATTTATTAGCCATGATAACCACATTCTTGTGCTTCAAGACTTAAATTTAACGATTTTAGCAGGCGAACAAGTCGCCATTGTTGGGTGCTCTGGCTCTGGCAAGTCAACATTGCTGAGCTTGCTGGCAGGGTTGGACGTGCCAACGCAGGGAAGCGTTCAAATTCAAAACAAGCCATTTAGTGCGTTAGATGAAGATGGTAGAGCGGCTATTCGTGCTAAAAACATGGGCTTTGTGTTTCAATCTTTTCAGTTATTGCCTTCTCTCACCGCTTTAGAAAATGTGATGTTACCGCTGCAATTGAAAAACCACCCCAATGCAAAAACCTTAAGCCTGGAGGCGCTCAGCAAAGTAGGCTTGAGCGCACGCGTACAGCATTACCCTAAGCAACTTTCAGGCGGCGAACAACAACGCGTCGCCATTGCGCGCGCTTTTGCTACTCAACCGGCAATTTTATTTGCCGATGAGCCCACTGGCAATTTGGATCAAGCTACGGGGAAAGTCATCATCGAACTGTTATTCAGCTTGAATGCAGAGGCAGGCACGACATTAGTGTTAGTCACCCATGATGTGCAGTTGGCCAATCGTTGCCAGCGCCAACATAAATTAGAGCGTGGCGTGTTAAATGCATTGGTGGCTTTGTAATGTTATCTGTTAGGTTGGCATGGACTCAAACCCTCAATTTGTGGCGCTCTGGAGCATTGCGTGTACTCGTTTTTGCTTTGGTGCTAGCGGTGACAGCAATCACTTCCATAGGATTTTTTACGCAGCGGGTTGAAACTGCACTGAATCAGCAAGGAGGCCTATTGCTCGGCGGCGATCTTGCGGTGTTGTCTGACCACGACATTCCAGAGACTTATGTAAAACGAGCAACCAGCCAAGGCATTACAACGGTTAAAACCTATGAGTTCGCCAGCATGGTGGTGTTTGGCGAATCCAATCAACTGGCTGAAATCAAGGCGGTAGCCCAAGGTTTTCCGTTGAGAGGCGATCTAACAATTGGTAAACTCAGCACTGAACAAGGCCAAATCGTTCAAACCACTCCTAATATTGGTGAGGTTTGGGTTGAGCCAAGATTAGCGAATTTGCTCAATATTAAAGTGGGCGATACGGTTGAAGTCGGTGAGCGTCAATTACAAGTGAGTGCAATATTGATACATGAGCCGTCTCGTGGCGGTGATATGTTTGGATTTGCGCCGCGCCTGATGATGCATGCAGATGATTTACCTTCAACCAAACTGATTCAGTACGGTAGCCGCGTGAAATACCAACTGTTACTGGCGGCTAGCCCGCAAAAAATCAATCAATATTTTACAGAAACAAAACCTGAACTCAGTCGCGGTGAAAAAATTCAAGATGTCCGCAATGCGCGCCCTGAAATTAAATCAGCCTTAGATAAAGCCCAGCAATTCTTAGGACTATCAGCCATGGTCAGTGTGATTTTAGCGATGGTTGCCATGTTGCTTTCCAGCCTGCCTTACATCAAACAAAGTCTCGATACCTTTGCACTAATGCGTTGTTTTGGCGCTTCAAAAA
>JBARQL010000222.1:0-3908 GCA_049643685.1 Methylotenera sp. | reverse complement strand
GGTTTTGGCTAATGCATGGTTATCTACGATGCTTGCGTTAAGTGCGTGGCTTTCACCTTTGCGGCGTTTTTCATCTCGCGCCGCGCCGCCAATGTTTGCATCGCTATTAGCGCTGATGTTGCCTTCTGAGGTGCTTGCGGTGTTGGCTTGGGAAGTGCCGCGCGAGATAGCTTTGTTTTTAGTAGATTCAGTTTCAGCTGCGCTATCGCTGGGTGCGGAGGGTTCTGCAACAATGGCAGGTGCGGCAGCGACCACAGGGGCAGCCGCTGGCGTGGCAGCGATTGGCGCGTCAGCTTCTGGCGCAACCACACGATTAGGGGCTATTTTTTCGCTAGCAGCGGCCATTTTTTCAGCAGAGGATTTTTTTGCAGCTTGTTGTGAAGGTTGTTGAAGTGTAGCAGCGTCGGTTTTGCCCAGTTTATCCGTTTCGGTTTTTTCTATTAAGTTTGCATCTTTTAGTGGCGTGTTACTTTGCAGCTCACTTTGCACTGCTTCGGCTGGCTTTGGCTTGCTTGCTTGTTTTGCTTCCGCTGGCGGTGGGGCGGGGGCTGTATTTTTTGTTTCTACTATCACCTCAGCAGGTGCAACTTGTTCACGTGCTAAATCTGCCTGCGCTGGTAAGGGTGACGCTGAAGGCGCTGGCGCAGGGGCGGCTTCTTTTCTTAGTGATTTTTGAGGCTGAGTCTGCGCGATTTCCGCACTTTCTGGAATGCTGGCAGGCTCAGCGGTAATCCAACCCGTGTCTTCAGGATGTCCGCGCCAACCCATGAACACCACCAGTAACACTACCGCAATGCTGCCAACGCCTGCCCACTGTGCATTGGTAAAATGGTCGTGTAGCAACCAATCTTGTAGTCTTGTTAGCCAATTTGGATTGGACAGTTTTACTGCTTGATTGGCATATTTCAGTACAGAATCACGCACAAGCTCACTAGGCTGAACATCCTGATCTGGCGCGTGTTGTAGGGCGGTTTTTAGATGTTCATCATGCAGGTTCATCGCGCATGATCTTTCTCTAGTAAGGGGTGCAAATAGGCACCCATGCAGGTGCGCAGCTTGCTTAGCGCATAGCGTAAGCGGCTTTTCACGGTTTCAAATTCTGCGTTTAACACTTGTGTCATTTCATCTAAACTCAAGCCATCCTCATGGTGCAATAAAAAGGCAGCGCGCTGTAGCGCTGGTAAGCCTTCTAAACAATCCAAAAGCTTTTGTCCTGCTTTGCGCCAAAATGCCTGCTGCTCAGGTTGTTCGGCGCTTGAGGCTGGCCATAGTTGCCAAGGTGCCTGATGTCCAGTTTCTGAGCTGTCATCGTCCAGCCAGCCTTCATCAACAGAAATCTCTCGGCCATCCTTGCGCAAAATATCAACAGCGCGATGGTGCGCCAAAGTGTACAGCCATGTTTTGAAGCTGGCATTGTCGCGTGCTTGCCAGCTATCTCGCGCATCGACTAGTTTCATCCAGGTGTCCTGAAATACCTCATCGGTTTGCGCCGCGAGCCCTGCGCCTAGAAAGCGTCGCACAAACCGATACAACGGCTTTTCATGCCGCGCATATAAATGGCTAAATGCTTGGGCGTTACCTGCACAAAACTGTTGCATTAAGGCTTCATCTGAAACTAATTCACTCATTGCGCAAGTGTGGCATTAGCTAGTTAAACGGTCAACAGGTGTGAATGGGGTTAAAAATATAAATATAGGCTTTATGCAAAATGATTAACCCCATAGGCAAACATAGAACGTGTAACACCTTGTCAGCCATTTTTTTAACGTATTTTTGATAGGAGTTCACCATGAAACCACACCCGTTTCACTCTGTTTTGTTCGCCATACTGACTGTTGTTTTATCTTTTGCATCAAGTAGCGCATTTGCCTTTTGCGGATTTTTCGCAGGCAAAGCCGATGCCACGTTGTTTAATGAGGCTAGTCAAGTGATTTTAGTGCGTGATGGCAAACACAGCGTGATTACCATGCTCAATGATTATAAAGGACCGTTAAATGATTTTGCCTTGGTAGTGCCCGTACCACAAGTACTTGAAAAAGGCCAAGTGCGCATCGGTGACAAATATTTATTTGATCGGTTAGATGCTTACTCAGCACCACGTGTCGCGGAATATTTTGACCCTGACCCATGTCCTGTCGGTCAGCGGTATTTTGAACAAGATAAATTAGAACTCAGCAAAAATGCCGCAGCACCTGCTTCAGAAGGTAGAGTAAAAAGAAAAAGCGATAAAGCGTTAGGAGTCACGGTAGAAGCCAGCTATACCGTAGGCGAATACGATATTGTCATGCTTTCAGCCAAGCAATCGGATGGATTGGAAACTTGGTTAGTCACCAATGGCTACAAAATGCCTAAAGGTGCTGCAGCGGCACTCAAACCTTATATCGCACAAAATATGAAATTTTTTGTGGCAAAAGTAAATCTTGAAGAGCAAGCCGCCACAGGCGTGCAATATTTACGTCCGCTGCAATTTGCCTTTGATAGTGAAAAATTCATGCTGCCAATTCGCTTAGGTATGATTAATGCTGACCCGAAAAAACCGCAAGATTTAATTGCTTATGTGCTCACAAAAAATGGGCGTGTGGAGAGCGCTAACTACCGTACCGTGAAATTGCCCGCCAATGAAAACCTGCCGCCAGCCATTAAAAGAGACTTCAAAAGCTTTTACAAAACCATGTTTGATTTTCAAGCCAAGCAAGAAGAACATCGCGTGGTATTTACCGAATACTTTTGGGACATGGGCTGGTGCGACCCTTGCGCAGACGAGCCACTGAGCCGCGATGAGATGCATCAAGCGGGCGTATTTTGGTTGGATGGCAACAATGATGGCAGTGGTGCGCAAAACGCTTTGCTGACACGTTTGCACGTGCGCTACACCCCAAAAACCTTTCCCGAAGATTTAATGTTTGTACAAACCGCCGACCGCCAAAACTGGCAAACCCGCTATGTGGTGCAAAATCCGTTTGAAAGCACGGTACAAGCCTGTCGTGAAAAAGCGGCGAATTATAGCTGTGAAAATGCTTGCAGAAATGAAGATGATGGCTGGAGTGTGCGCGAGCGTAAAGGCTATGCAAGGTCTTGTATACAAAGCTGCAAAGCCAGCAATAGCAGTGCGGTGGAGCAAGCACGCCGCTATTACGAAACAGACTTACCACAACGTCAACAGGCTGAAATACAAACCTTGATGCGCTATACGGGTTGGAGCAAACATGAGGCCGAACGATTTATGGGCGGCGAAGTAGCGCTGAATGACGCACAGAGCAACAAGCACCCTCAAGTTGAAAATAAGGATAAGTGGTGGGAGCGGTTGTTCAATCAAGGTAAAGTGAAATAGGTGTGCCGTCATTCTGGGCATAGTGAAAGAATGACGAGATTCAGAAATCAGCTTTACTTCTTATCAACAATTTAATCTGGGTGAATATCATGCTAACTTCACAAACTCATCAAATGACGCAATCATTGGCTATGCCTGGCCTAAGGTGGCTTGTGTCATGGTTAAAGCGAATAGACGCACGATATTTTCAGCTGGTATTTTTGGTCAGTTTATTATTATTTGGTGCACTTGCCCGTGATTTTTCTTTAACCAGTACGCAAGTAGCTTTAACCTTTGCCAGTGCGGTTGGCGCACAAGCCTTCTGGCAGTTTTGGCTTAGGTTGCCCAATCGTAAAAATTTACAAGGTTACTTAAGCGCATTGGTGACTACTTGCGGTATCGCCATTCTGGTACGTTCAGATGTGGCATGGGTACATCCTGCGCTGGCTTGCCTTGCCATGTCTAGCAAGTTCATGTTTCGTTTTGGCAAAGGGTCAACAAGAGGCCATATTCTCAACCCTGCAAATTTTGCCGCATTCAGCGCTTTTGCCTGGATGCCGCATGCATGGCTTTCGCCAGGGCAATGGGGCAACGAAAC
>JBARQL010000221.1:0-5910 GCA_049643685.1 Methylotenera sp. | reverse complement strand
GCGGCAGATTCAAATTCACCCCCACGCCAATCACCGCCGCGCTCGGGCCCTCCATGTCGCCTTGCAATTCTATTAAAATACCCGCGAGTTTTTTGCCTTGTTTTTTATCATCAAGCACCAGCACATCATTGGGCCACTTTAATTGGACGTTCTGCACGCCCAAGCTATTCAGCGCGCGTATCAGCGCCACACCCACCGCCAAACTTAAGCCAGAAAGTGCCGCCGCTCCACATTGAAACCGCCATAACAGAGAAAAAGTCAGGCTTGCGCCTAAATGAGACACCCAAGTGCGCCCGCGCCGGCCTTTGCCGTTGGTTTGCACTTGCGCCGCGATGCATGTGACATGCGCTGCGCCTTTTGCGCTTTGCTGCATGAGATAGGTGTTGGTAGAAGCCACTTCATCCAGAATTTGCAGATTAAACCAAGCGCGCTGCTCGCCAATCGCGCGCAACACTTCTTCTTTATTCAAAAAGTTTATCGCAGCAGGCAGTTTATAACCACGCCCACGCACAGAAAACACTTCAATACCCAACGTTTGCGCATGCTGAATCGCACTCCAGATGGTGGTGCGCGACACTTTAAAATGTTGCGCAATCGCCTCGCCAGAGTGAAATTTGCCATCGGCAAGCAAGCGTAAAATGGGGAAAGTGAGTGTATTCATGTTAGGCAAGAGTTTATCACAGCCAGTTTGCAGCGTGCGCGATCGCAAAATTTACGATTAAATCTGGTATTTCTATCATGCAAAATTTTGGATTGAATCATTCAGAATAAACCGCAAAAATAATCAATTTTATTCAATAAACCTCCTCGAGCGAAAATTTCTGCCCTGCAAGCCAAGCAAATAAAGGCTACGCAGAGTAGGTGAGGTAAAGCCGTGTCAAAAACAGGCTGATTTTGGTGCTAAAAATCATGCAAAAGTCTCATCCATTAGCATTCAAAAATTGAGATTAAGACCGACAAGCGAATAGTGTAAAATAATGCAAACCTAAATTTTAGCGATTGATTATGTCATCTGAAAAAGCACCCATTCCACTAGGCTCAAACTTCATCCGCGCGATTGTCGATAAAGACCTTGAACAAGGCGTTTACGCATCACGTAAATGGGCGGGTAGCCCTGGCGATGCCGCGCACCACGCCGCTGGTCAGCCAGACCCAGCCAAGATTCGCACGCGTTTTCCGCCCGAGCCGAACGGCTATTTGCACATTGGCCATGCGAAAAGTATCTTTTTGAATTTTGGCCTCGCGCGTGATTACAACGGCGTGTGCCATTTGCGTTTTGATGACACCAACCCAGAAAAAGAAAGTCAGGAATACGTTGATAGCATTCTTGATGCCGTGAAATGGCTGGGTTTTGACTGGCAGAACGGTAAAGAAAGTAATCTCTATTTCGCCAGCAACTATTTTGACTTTATGTATCGCGCCGCAGAGAGCCTGATTGAAAACGGCCATGCCTATGTGGATAGCCAAACCGCAGAAGAAATGCGCATCACGCGCGGTACGCTCACTGAAGCAGGTAAAAACTCACCATGGCGCGACCGCACAGTGGCGGAGAACCTCGCGCTTTTCCGTGAAATGCGCGATGGCAAACATGCGGATGGCAGCTTAATTTTGCGCGCCAAAATCGACATGGCATCGCCAAATATAAACCTGCGCGACCCCGCCATTTACCGCGTGCGCCGAGCGCATCACCACAATACTGGCGACAAATGGTGCATTTACCCTATGTACACTTTTGCGCACCCGATTGAAGACGCATTGGAGCAAATTACCCATTCCATTTGTACGCTGGAATTTGAAGACCAACGGCCATTCTACGATTGGTTATTAGAGCGCCTTGCCGAGGCTGGCTTGCTTACGCATCCGCTACCAAAACAATATGAATTTGCGCGATTAAACCTTACTTATGTGGTGCTATCAAAACGCAAACTCATTCAATTGGTAGAAGAAAAACACGTCAGCGGCTGGGATGACCCACGCTTGCCAACACTGGCAGGCGCGCGCCGCCGTGGCTATGTAGCAGAAGGCTTCAAGCTATTTACTGACCGTATTGGCGTAAGTAAAGCCGATTCATGGATTGATTATTCAACCTTTGAAGATTGCATGCGCGAAGTGCTTAACATCAATGCAGAGCGCCGCATTGCTGTGTTAGACCCAATTAAACTTGTGATTGATAACTATCCTGCAGGCCAAGTGGAGGATTGCTTTGCACCTAACCATCCGCTAAAACCAGAACTTGGCAAACGCGTAGTGCCGCTCACCCGCGAACTATGGATAGAACGCGAAGACTTTATGGAAGTGCCAAGTAAGGGCTATTTCCGTCTCACGCCAGAAGGCATGGTGCGCTTGCGTTATGGCTATGTGGTGAAATGCACCGGCTGTGAAAAAGATGCCGATGGCAATGTTACCGTAGTGCATTGCGAATACCTGCCAGATACCAAATCTGGCACGCCGGGCTCAGATAGTGTCAAAGTAAAAGGCAATATTCACTGGGTTTCCGTCCAACACGCTTATGAATGTGAAGTGCGCTTGTACGACAGATTATTCAAAGAAGCGCATCCAGGTGAAGGTGACCGCGACTTTTTAGAAGACCTTAACCCAAATTCAGCGACCGTGATTACCGCGCAACTTGAGCCTAGCCTAAAAGACGCCAAAGCTGAAGATAGCTTCCAATTTGAACGCCACGGCTACTTTGTGGCGGATAAAAAAGACAGTGTGCCAGGTAAGCCTGTGTTTAATCGGACAGTGACTTTGCGGGATGCTTGGCAGAAGTAAGTTTTATATAGAAACTCTTAAATTATCTTAATAATCGAAATTAATTAATTATTATGACACTTATATATCGAGCAAAGCAGGAGCCAAAAAGAACAGACCTTACTTGGGAGGGAATGTGGCGTGATTCCGATAATGGCTTAATTGTTAGCTGGGAAAGAGGGAGAGATAAAGCTTTGGAAGATCCCGAACTCGCTCAGAAATGTCTAAATGGGGAGCTTCCGACTTTGGCTTGGAAGGGTGGGGTAGACAAGCCCATCAAAGGGAAAAAATATGGTTCTTTATTTTACTTAGCAACTTGGCAAGGACTCCGAGGTGAGGACTTAAACGTAGATTTAGACCTAGAGGTTACATTAACTTGTTCAAAAACTAATGTACAAGTGATTTTCACCCCTAATTTACTCGCTGTTGAAGCATCTCTAGAAGTTGAGAAATAATCAACAATGGACTTTGTGGCTATCGATGTTGAGACAGCAAATCCTGATGTAGCATCTATCTGCCAAATTGGTATAGCCAGATTTGCCAATAAAAAACTTGTTGAAGAGTGGGTGACATTAATAAACCCAGAGGATTATTTTGATTACTTTAACGTGGGCATCCATGGCATAGATGAAAATGATGTTGTAAATGCACCGACTTTCCCCGATATCTTAGAAAAGTTAAGATATTTTTTAGAAGGCAATATTTGTGTTTGCCATACTCATTTCGACCGCGTTTCAATCAATAAAGCTTTTAACAAATATTCTATTAGTATGTTAAATATCAGTTGGTTGGATTCTGCACGAGTTGCCAGAAGAACTTGGGAAGAGTTTGCATGGACTGGATATGGACTCTCAAACATTTGTAAAAAAATTGGCTATGAATTTAAACACCATGATGCTCTTGAAGACGCTAAGGCGTCAGGACAGGTAATTCTTGCTGCTATAGAAAAAAGTCAAATAGATTTGGACTTATGGTTAAAGCGCATTAACTATCCGATTAATCCTGAGCTGTCTGGACAAGGCTCAGCGATAGAAAGAGTAGGGAATCCTGAAGGAAGCTTATTTGGCGAGGTGGTGGTTTTTACTGGAGCACTAAATCTTTCTAGAGTTGAAGCTGCAAACTTAGCGGCTAATGCTGGTTGCACGGTTGCACAGGGTGTCACTAAAGAAACTACAATATTAGTTGTTGGCGACCAAGATTTTACTAAACTTGCAGGTAAAGATAAAAGTTCAAAGCACCTAAAAGCGGAGAAATTAATTTCTAACGGCTATAACATTAGAATAATTTTTGAATCTGACTTTAACGAATTAATCTCTTTAACTCAGACTAAATGATTTGATAGCCAAGTAGGGTAGGTTATTGAACCCACCCGTAAATAAACCATGAAACATTCTAACGTCTGGGGTTAAAACCCCATCCTACCAACAAAAATATGCAAAAGATAAATTTAGATAAAGCCTACCGCATCCTAAACCACGGCCCAACCATCCTCGTTTCTGCTCGCCACAATGGCAAACAAAACATCATGGCGGCAGCGTGGGCTTGCGCCTTAGATTTTGACCCACCTAAAATCACCGTGGTGATTGATAAAAGCGCTTATACCCGCGAGTTGATTGAGGCTTCTGGTACGTTTGCCATTAGCGTGCCGTGTGTGGCGCAGATTGATATTGTGCGCAAAGTGGGTACGACTTCTGGGCGTGATTTAATTGGTACTGATAAATTCGCGCAGTATGGTTTAGAAACTTTTTCTGCGACTGAAATTGATGCCCCTTTGCTAAAAGGTTGCGTGGCGTGGTTGGAATGTAAGCTTATCCCCGAGCCGCATAATCAAAATACTTATGATTTATTTATTGCCGAAGTGGTTGCGGCACAGGCTGATGACCGTGTTTTTTCAGATGGTCATTGGCATTTTGAAGGCTATGATGACCTGCGCACCATACACCACATTGCGGGTGGGGCGTTTTTTGCCACGGGTGCGGCAATTCAGTCGGCAAACTAGCTCAGCAATCTAGCTAATTTATTCAAACTAGCATTACAATGGCTTACTTTCGCTGCTATGAGTCTCAATATTTATCATGAAAAAACCTCGTCTACTTCGTCGTAAAAAACATCATGCTAATAAAATAGGCTTGCCACCAGGTGCGCTGGTGTATGTGGGCGATGCGGAAGCTAAAAACTTAGATAAACCTAAAATCAGCAAAATTATTTATGATGCGAATGGTTTGGTTGAGTGTGAGCTATCCGCTGATGAGCTTGCCAACTATAAGCACGATGACACCAAGAAGATATGGCTTAACTTGCATGGCGTGCATGATGCTGCGTTGATTAAACAAGTGGGCGATTTGTTTCACTTGCACCCATTGGTGCTTGAAGACATTCTCAATACAGAGCAACGCCCCAAAATTGATGAATTTGACGACTATGTTTTTTTAGAAACACGTCTGTTTTATTATCACGCAGAAAGTATGTCGACCAGTTCTGAGCAGATTAGCTTGGTGTTAGGGCGTAATTTTTTACTGACTTTTCAAGAGCGTTCAACGGGTGCGTTTGAGCCGATTCGCGAGCGTTTGCGTGCAACTCGTGCGCCGATTCGCGAATTAGGGGTGGATTATCTTGCCTATGCTTTGTTGGATGGCGTGGTGGATCGGTATTTTAGTGTGTTAGAAGATGTGGGTGAGGCAAGCGAGGCATTGGAAGAGGCGTTGTTATTAAAGCCAACCAATGTAGAGTTACATAATATTCATCAACTCAAGCACGTGAGTATTGAGTTGCGCCGTGCCGTGTGGCCGCTGCGCGAGGTGATTAACAGCCTAACCCGCAATGAGAAAGGTTTTTTTCAGCCAGCCACCATGCCGTATTTGCGCGATGTTTATGATCATACCGTTAATTTTATTGAGTCGCTGGAATCCATCCGTGACACCTTAAGCGGCATGATGGATATTTACATGGCCAGCGTGAGCCAGCGCGTGAATTTAGAATTACGCGCGCTCACAGTAGTCGCCATGTTGTTTATGCCTGCCACGCTGATCGCGGGTATTTTCGGCATGAATTTTAATCACATGCCGTGGATTAACGAATATAACGGCTTCTGGTGGGCGCTGGCAATTATGGCTGGCATCGCGCTGCTGATGATTTTGATTTTCTGGCGTCGACAGTGGT
>JBARQL010000220.1:0-4421 GCA_049643685.1 Methylotenera sp. | reverse complement strand
ATGCGTTCAGGTCTGTCGATGACTTCTTGGTTCACCGCAACCACGGTACCATCCACCAAAGCATGTAAATCAGAGCCTGTTTTAACGGATTCTACCAAGCCACATGGTTTGCCTGCACTAAGCAGTGAGCCCACTTTGGGCGCGTCCACGAACACAACGTCACCAAGTAAATCTTGTGCATAATCGGTGATGCCCACTTGCCAAGTGCCATCGGTATCGGCTTTCGTCCATAAGTGTTCAGTGCTGTAGAGGAGAGTTTTTGGAATATGCATGTTTAAGCTCAAAAATAGAATGGAATATAGTATGGAAATACAGGTTTTATTGTAATCTGAAATTGTCAGGCTTGCGTTAAAATTGTTGTGTTTGTATTTGCAACTTGGGGTTAATGCGGTGACAATTAAAATAATTGTAAATTTTTAATGACAAAGTTAAAGTTTAATTATAATATTCCGTTGTAACTATATGTGCTGTAACAATTTATAGGATTTTCATATGCGCAAACTTTCACTCATTTATGTCGCTTTGATGCTCAGCCTATCTCCAATGGCTTCGCATGCTGCATCGAAGCAAAAGAATGTAGCAACGGGCAGCAAAATCACGCACGCGAAATATACGTTAAATAAAAACTTAGCTGGCAAGTATAAGTTGGCGAAGTATCAGCCGAGCAAGTCAATTCATAGCAGTAAGGCAAAAAATTCTAATATACGAGTGAAGTTGCGTAAGCCCGTGTATATGCAGCCAGAAGTTGATTACACAAACTTATATGATGGCAGCGGATCATTGCAGTTGGCTTCTGCCAAGGCGCTGGTGATTAATCAGTACACAGGTGAAGTGATTTATGCGAAAAATACTCAAGAATCCACGCCCATCGCTTCCGTGACCAAGTTGATGACGGCGATGGTGGTGTTGGATGCTAAATTGCCGATGGATGAAGTGCTATATATTTCGGATGCGGACATTGATTATCTGAAAGGTACCAGATCAAGGTTGGGAGTAGGTACAGCGCTGACACGTGCAGAGTTGTTGCGATTAGCTCTGATGTCATCTGAAAATCGCGCCGCCTCAGCGTTAGCACACAATTACCCTGGCGGCATTGAAGCATTTATGCGGGCGATGAACCGTAAAGCCACCTCGCTAGGCATGCGAGCAACGCAGTTTTATGATCCAACAGGGTTAGATAGCAATAATGTTTCGACCGCTGAAGATTTGGTGAAAATGGTCAAAACAGCTTATCTGTATGATGAAATCCGCCAGGAAACCACCACCGCTTCACAGGAAATCAATTTATTTGACCACGAATACCCTGTCAATTTTGTGAATACCAATGCGCTCGTACGAGGCGGAGAATGGACAATCGGTTTATCAAAAACAGGTTATATCAGTGAAGCAGGGCGTTGTTTAGTGATGCAGGCAGAGATTTCTGGACAATCGTTGATTATTGTCTTGCTTGATTCGGTAGGAAAGTCGACACGTATTGGCGATGCCAACAGAATTCGTAAATGGGTAGAAAATAACAACACCGAAGTGTTAGCGGAGCATGTGAGCGGTTAGTGCAAAACAGCATTTTACGGGAGCAAATTATTGGATAAGGCTGGAAGCCTTGTCAATAAAGGCTCGCAGAGCATAAAATTTTGCTCGGAGAATAATGTGGTAGATTTACATGAATTTTTGCTTACAAAGATGTCGTAAGTAGCAGTGAATTTCCAGCAATAAAAAAACGGCCACTAAGCCGTTTTTTTATTGCTGGAAATTGCAGAGTTGCTTTAAGTCGTTTTTTTAGGGGCTGCTTTTTTGGTGGCCTTTTTAGCTGCAGGTTTTTTGACGGCTACTTTCTTAACGGCAACTTTTTTAGCAACTTCTTTTTTAACCGCTGTCTTTTTAACCACGCCCTTTTTGGCCGTAGTTTTTTTGGCAGGCGACTCTTTAGCAGCTTTAGCACTTATCAGTTCCAGAGCTTCTTCTAAAGTGAGCGATTCTGGTTCTACGCTTTTTGGCAAGGTGGCACGAATTTTTGCATGTTGCACGTAAGGGCCGTAGCGACCTGCATAGATTTCAATGCGTCCTTCACCAGAAGGGTGCGCGCCTAAATCTGCAATCGGTGCTGGCCCAGTATGCGCTTGCGCTAACAACGCCACCGCGCCATTTAAATCAATGGTAAATACGCTTTCTGATTTCGGAATCGATTTAAACTTACCATCGTGATTGACATAAGGGCCAAACCGACCAATATTCGCCACGATTTTTTTGCCAGTTTCTGGATGCTGGCCTAAGTCACGTGGCAGCGATAGCACCATCTTCGCCGTTTCCAAGCTCATATCCGTGAGCGGAATTTCTTTCGGCACACTGACGCGTTTTGGTTTCTTTTTCTCGCCTTCAATGGCCAAGCCTAGCTGTAAGTACGGGCCATAAGGGCCATTCATCAGCAAAATTTCTTTGCCAGTTTCAGTATCGGTGCCAATCATGATTGGGTCTGTGCCAATCGCCGCCGCGCCGCCTAAGCTCCGTTTATAGTCACATTTTGGCGTGTCGTTGTAGCCTGTACAGCCAATAAAACTACCGTAGCGGCTGAGTTGTTTTTGTAGCGGCTTGCCACATTTTGGGCAAGCTTCATCGATGAGTTCATTGCCTGGCCGGTCAACATCCGCTTTGCTGAGCAATTGCTGGTTGAAACCCTGCCAAAATTCATCCATGAGCGGAATCCACTCACGTTCGCCTTCAGCCACGCTATCCAACGCATTTTCTAAGTTGGCAGTAAAGTCGTAATCCACATATTTAGTAAAATGCTCGGTTAAAAATTTGTTCACTACGCGCCCGACATCGGTCGGTGTGAAGCGTTTTTTGTCGAGCAGCACGTATTCGCGGTCTTGCAGTGTGCTGATAATGCTGGCGTAAGTGGAAGGGCGACCGATACCGTATTCTTCTAAAATCTTCACCAAACTGGCCTCGCCGTAGCGTGGTGGCGGTTCAGTAAAATGTTGGTCGCCGTAGATTTTTTCAACCGTCAGCACTTCGCCAGTTTCGAGGTGCGGTAACTTGCTTTCGCCTTCTTCCTCTTCATCATCAGTACCTTCCATATATACCGCGATAAAGCCTGGGAACACTAAGGTTTGACCAGAAGCGCGGAATAAATTGGCATCAGAGCCTACGCTTAGATCCACACTCACCGCATCAAATTTAGCGGGTGACATTTGGCAAGCTAGTGCGCGTTTCCAAATCATTTCATAGAGTTTAAATTGCTCATCGTTTAAATATTGGCGCACGCTTGCTGGGGTGCGACTAATGTCGGTCGGGCGGATTGCCTCATGTGCTTCTTGCGCACTTTTTGACTTGGTTTTGTACATGATGGGAGCTTTTGGCAAATATTCCGCATCAAAATTCTTTTTCACATAATCACGAATCTGCATCACGGCTTCAGTGGCAATGCTGAACGAGTCGGTACGCATGTAAGTAATCAGGCCCACGGTTCCGCCACCTACATCCATCCCTTCATACAGCTGCTGCGCCACACGCATGGCGCGCGCGGTGGTAAAGCTAAGTTTACGCACCGCTTCTTGTTGTAAGGTAGAAGTGGTAAATGGCGCGGCGGGACTGCGGCTACGCTGTTTTTTCTCAACGCGGGAAACAGTCGTTTTACCTGCGCTGGCGAGCAACAACTTGCCAACGATATCGCCTTGTTGGTCGTGGTTAATGACTGTGAATTGTTCAACTTTTTGGTTATTGAGTTGTATCAATTTTGCGGTAAAACTGTGGCTGTGTTTTAACGCATCTAAATGAATAGACCAATATTCTTGCGATTTAAACGCTTCGATTTCTAGTTCACGCTCAACAATCAAGCGTAGCGCCGGGCTTTGTACGCGTCCTGCAGATAAGCCTCGGCGGATTTTTTTCCATAACAAGGGAGATAAGTTAAAGCCAACCAAGTAATCCAAAGCTCGGCGGGCTTGCTGCGCATTGACCATGGGCATCGAAATATCACGTGGCTCGGCAATGGCGTGTTCCACAGCACTTTTGGTAATCTCATGAAACACCACGCGTTTAATGACTTTGTTTTTGAGCAGGTTTTTAGACTTTAAAATTTCGGCAATATGCCATGAAATGGCTTCACCTTCACGGTCCGGATCGGTTGCGAGGTAAATACTATCAGCACCTTTCACAGCCTTGGCAATCGCGTCTACATGTTTGCTATTACGCTCGATAATGTCGTACTTCATGGCGAAGTCATGCTCGGTATCAACCGCGCCATTTTTTGGGATTAAATCGCGCACATGCCCATACGAGGCCAGCACTTCGAAGTCGCTACCAAGATACTTTTTCAGCGTTTTGGCTTTAGAGGGAGATTCAACAATTAACAGTTTGGACATGAATGCCTAGGAAAGTGTGGCTAGATTTAAAGAATTACTAGGATGATAGCAAGGTAAACG
>JBARQL010000219.1:0-7094 GCA_049643685.1 Methylotenera sp. | reverse complement strand
TACAACTCATTGATTTATATAATTTAAAATAATTATATCATTGGCACAAAATTTGCTTTTAACAAACCATCGTGCTTTTGTTGTTATTGATTAAATAGCGATAGGAAAGCCATTGTGTTCATCTGATCAACTTCAGATGTAATTGATATTATTCACTTTAAGCGTATTACTCAATGATAATGAAAAAAAATCGGCTGGGCTTACTCATGATAACCGCTTCTCTGGTCGTAATTGCGATTGTGAGCGGACTACTTTATCAACATCAGATTAAGCAACATGAAGATGACATTCGCATACAAGGCGTGGCACTCAGTCGCGCATTGTCAAATATGGAGTACGCACAATTAGTCTCAAAAACTGAAAAAGGTAGCTTCTTACGAAGCTTAGTGGATGTGCAGAATAATCAAGATTTTGCTTACAGTGTGATAGTGAATACGGCTGGGGAAAAGTTAAACGAAATGACTTCAGCCGGTAGCATCGTGCCCGTCGCCAACATGCCCACCGAGCCTTTTGCTTGGTTTGGTGAACATCAGCTGGCTTCACCAGGTGATAATCGTCAAGTGAGGGAGTTTTTTGCGCCACTGATGAAAGAGGGTCAACTGGCCGGTTTTGTTCGCACAGGTTATTACAGTAAACCTACCAACATGTTCAGTAGTCAGATTTCTATTTTTGCCTTGTTGGCGCTTCCTATATTTTTACTGACCACGCTTTCTTACTTTCTCATTCGACGTGAGATGAAGCCATTAAGCCAATTAAGTGAAAAAATGGAACAAGCATCGCTATCCTATGGCGTTCAAGCTGCCTCTCTATCAAGCAACCCAGACTTGGGTGATTTTATTCAACGTTTTGACCAGTTTATACAACTGATACAGTCAAGAGTACACAAAATGGATATGGAGTCTGTTTCTTCTCAAACCACTACTCACCTACTCTCCTATAAGCAAGAAAAAGCTGAGTCAGCACTGAACGCAATTCCAGATGCTGTGTTAGTCATCGATAATGCAGGCATACCAACTTTTGTCAATCAGAAAGTAGAAACTATTTTGGGCATTAATCGAGAAGCGATTGTTGGTAAACAACCTCAAGATTGGTGTAAAAACAAGGAGATTCTAGCATTTTTGATGCGTTTTAAAAATGCAAATAATGCCAAGAGTACGGCCAGCATTGAGTATGCGCCAGAAGAAACTCCAGAACGTCGAATCTCAATTTCTGCTTTCCCGCTTTTTTCACCACGTGATCAAAATACGTTATTCGGCATGCTGGTAGTCTTTCGTGATGTCAGCCAAGAACATCTAGCCAAACAAGCGGGGGTTGAATTTGTCTCTCATGTTTCCCACGAACTTAAAACGCCACTCAATACACTCTCAGCCTATAGCGAATTACTGCTTGACTATTCTTCACTCGCCGAAACAGAAAGAGTAGATGCGGTTAATGTGATTCATGGTGAAGTTGAACGCATGTCAGGGCTCATTAACAATTTGCTTAATATTTCCAAAATGGAAACCGGCAAACTGCAACTTACCCGCAAGCGCGTGAAGATGCAGGACCTGCTGCAAGATGCTTTTGACAACATGCGCAACAACGCTTTGGGCAAAAACGTCGAACTTTCGCTCAAGATTTCACCTGATATCGGCTCTGTCAGGCTAGACAAAGAGATGTTCCGTATCGCTATCGACAATCTTCTCAGCAACGCCATCAAGTACAGCAATGCAGGTGGCAAAGTGACAGTGAGCGCACAAAATATTGATGATAACCAAATGCAAATCAGTGTGCGCGATCAAGGAATTGGTATTTCACCTGAAGATAGTGAAAAAGTATTTCATAAATATTACCGCGCCAGTAATAGCGAAACCGCCCTACGAAGTGGTCATGGACTAGGTTTATATCTAGCGAAGCAAATCATAGAACTACATCACGGTGCAATTACAGTGAATAGTGATCTCGGTAAAGGCACCGAATTTATCATCACATTTACAGCACAACAAGTTCAATTAGAGGAGTTACAAGCTGCATGAAACGCATACTGATTGTTGACGATGAGCCGCATATGACCCATGTGCTTAAGCTTTACCTCCAACGGGTTGGCTATGCCGTGGAAACCGTCCCGAATGGGCAAGTGGCACTAGCTTCCGTTTTGAATAATGCACCAGATGTGATGGTGACTGACATCAATATGCCACTGATGACGGGAAAAGAACTCTGCCTTTCTATCGAAGCACAATATCCACAACGCACATTCCCAATTTTTGTCATGACGTCGATGACTGATCGCGAGCACCGAGATTGGACGCAAAAAATTGATAATCTAAAGTTTCTAGAAAAGCCACTCAGCATGCGCGCACTGACACGTGAACTCGACAAGCATTTCGCAAATATTAATTTAGAGATTGCTAATGTGGACAGAGGTGCTACGCATGTCTAATCCAATCTTTGATCAGATTGATTTTCCTAGGTATCAGCGCTGGCTTAACCGTGCTGCAGGCTCAGAAATAGCCTTTATGGTGTTCGACAAAGCAGGCAGTCCGCTTTGGGGTGAAGATTACCCGCAGGCAAACGAAATTGGATGCGTAATCACAGAAACTGGCAATGCTGATGAGGGCATGCACCGTCACGACCTAGACTCCAGTAAAACGGTACTTTATCAGTCACTCGGTTTTATTAGTAACGGGCTGCTCGGTTGGGTCGCCGTGATGGTCGATTACTTTAAAGAAAGCGATGCGCCCTTACAAATCGACCAGCTAGCCGAAGTCATGGAGGATCTTGTCGCAGGTATTTCTGACGAGTATCGACACAAGGCTGACTTAGATATGATGACGGATGAGCTGGGTGCGCGCTATGAAGAGTTACATTTGGTTTATGCCGTAGATCAGCATGTGCAAGCACATACAGGCGAAACCTCACAAGTATTCCAAAGCCTGTTGCAATCAGCCTCTGAACATTTGAATGTTGATGTTGTTGCCTTTGTGCGACCTTCAAAAGATATTTGCCAGTACGCCACTTCTCTGAGTAAAGAAATTCACAATTTGGATTTAGTACTGGTCGAAATGCGCGGAGACCTCTTTCGGTTTATTCAGGCTTCTGGCGAAACGATTGTCCTGAATGCTGAAGATGATCCGCGCCGCTCCTATATTTTTACTGACATGCCTTATAAAGTGATTGGCTGTCCAGTCCATACTGAAGGCAAAGTCGATTCTTTAGTGGTATTACTTAATCACCAAAATAAACCAGATTTTTCCAATAGTGATCGAAAACTCGCTGAAGTGCTGGCCAACCAGTTATCGAGTCTAAGTAACACTTACCAACTACTTGAAAGTATGAACGAGTTTAATCAGCAGTTGGCTAGAACACTGATTGAGGCTGTTGAAGCAAAAGACCCCTATACACGTGGCCACAGTGAACGCGTGCATTACATGTCAATGGAAATCGGCAAGGCAATGAATCTGCCAGCAGACGAACTGGAAGACTTACATTGGGGATCGTTGCTTCACGACGTCGGAAAAATTGGTATTCCCGATGCAGTGCTGTGCAAACCCAGCCGACTGACCAAGGATGAATATACCTTCATCATGGTACACCCAGAGCGCAGTTATGAAATATTACGCCACGTTAAGCACCTTGATAAAGCCGTGCTTGGCGCGCGCCATCATCAGGAAATGTATGATGGAAAAGGCTATCCTCACGGCTTAAAAGGTGAGCGGATTCCCTTACATGGTCGCATTATTGCGGTCGCCGATACTTACGATTCTATTACCAGCTCTCGTGCCTATCGCGCTGGTCGTAGCCACGAAGTGGCGATGAAGGAAATCGAAAGAGTTGCTGGTACTCAGCTTGATCCTGCCATTGTAGAAGTATTCAAACAAGTGATGGCGACTGAACCTGAGTGGCTACAGCGTTTCAATATTAAACGGGAAAAGCTTGCAGCATAATGGCTGAAGCAATCGCACACAGCATCATCGGCACGATGACCTATCTAGCACCAGCAGCTCCGCTGGTGGATGAAGCTGCCTGCAAGGCGTTGGAAGAAGCGATTTCAGAATGTATTCACGCCAACCAGATTCAACTCATACTGGATTTGGAGCGCGTCTCACTACTTGGCGGCCGTGCGCTTGAAATCATCCAAGATACAAATACCAAACTAGTACATAGCGGCGGTTCGCTCAAGTACGTAAACCCAACGGCTTTGGTTAAAGATATTTTAATCGCGACTGGCCTAGGCGACCAAACTGCTTTGAATTCATCCAGTTTTGGTCAGTTGCATTCGATAGGTGAAGATTTTTCTACCCTACCACTCATGAAGCTGGGTGAGATTCTACTGGAAATAGGTGTTGTCACAGAAGCGCAGTTGGAGGCAGCCATGAGCCTACAATCCAAAAGCAACAAACGCATGGGCAAAATTCTCGTTGAAAATGGCTCAATTTCGGATAGCGACCTGCTTGCCGCGCTCAGTCATCAATTAAGAATCCCACATATTCTGCTGAAAGCAGGCCTTTATGAAAGCGCTGCCACTGATTTAATTGCTAGAGACGTGGTCCGGCGGCTTGAAGTGTTACCCATGTTCAAAGTGCATGATACCTTGACGCTTGCCACCACTGACCCGCATGCGATACCAGCATTGGATGAATTACAAGACATCACTGGTTGTAAGCTACGCCTAGTGCTCGCAAATCGTGAAGAAATTTTAAAGTATCAAATTGATGCTTACAGTGGCAATGAATTCAGCCCGGAATTAGTTGAAAACATGGCGACTGACATAGAGTTAGTTGAGCAAGCGCAATCTGATTACACCCATATTGACGAAATGGCCGGCGGCAGCCCAGTCATCAACCTGGTTAACGGCCTCATTCAACGTGCAGTGCGTGATGGTGCCAGTGACATTCACATCGAAAGCGGACGTAACCGTTCGTTTGTGCGGTTCCGTATTGATGGCGTGTTGTATGAAGTGTTATCTACCCGCGCTGATTTGCACCCCGCCATAGTTTCACGTCTTAAAGTCATGGCAAATTTGGATATTGCCGAGCGGCGACTGCCACAGGATGGTCGCATGCAGGTAACCACACAAGGCCGTAGCGTTGATTTACGTTTCAGTTCCTTGTCAGGCATCTATGGCGAAAAAGTCGTATTACGCGTGCTCGACAAAAACAACTCTATCCTTGATGTTGAAAAACTCGGCATGAGCAGTTCGAATCTTGCGACACTGAAAAAATTGTTAGGCCGCAGCTATGGCTTGATTCTGGTCACTGGCCCCACTGGTAGCGGTAAAACCACCACGCTTTATGCTTCAATCAACCAGTTAAAAAGCATCGAAAAAAACATCGTTACTATTGAAGACCCGGTGGAATATCAGCTCGATATCATCAACCAGAATCAAGTGAATGAAGCAATTGGCCTACCCTTCGCCAAAATGCTTAAACACGTATTACGGCAAGATCCTGACATTATCATGGTCGGTGAAATTCGTGACCGCGAAACGGCAGAAATCGCTGTGCAGGCCGCGCTCACTGGGCATTTGGTACTTTCCACCTTGCACACGAATGATGCCGTTGGCGCACTTTCACGTATGACTGATATGGGCGTAGAGCCTTATTTATTGTCATCTGCATTAGCAGGTGTAGTGGCACAACGTTTGGTGCGCGGCGTTTGCCCGGCTTGCAAAACCACCTATCTGCCGCCACCTGAACTTGCGCATAAATACCACTGGCCTGAAGGCGCTAGATTAACCAAAGGCAAAGGCTGCCCAGCTTGTTACGACTCTGGCTATCGCGGGCGTTTGGGGATTCATGAGATTATTGAATCGAGTGACGGCTTGCAACAGCTCATGGCTAAAAACCCAACTAAGGCCGAGCTGCAGGCATTTACCGCCGCTGAAGGCTACCAGACATTGTTTGACGATGGCATGCAACGCGCTCTTGAAGGACGCACCACCATAGAGGAAGTCGCACGCGTCATTCACGCGAGCTAAACCATTATGGCGATCAATATCAATCCATCAACAGCAACTACGCAAGCTAGCGCCGCAACTCAGGCACAAGCCAGCAACCCCGCTAAACGCAACTGGAATATGGAAATCCGTTTTGGCGCACCGACTATTAGCCTGGAACAGCGCATGGTGTTTACCGAGCGTTTATCGCTACTACTAGAAACCGGCGTTAGCCTGCTGGAAGCGTTAAAAGCCATGCAACTACAAACTGATGAGGTATTGCTGGCAGAGATTATCGGCTCTCTGGTAGATACTATCAGCGAAGGTAAAAGCTTTTCTGCAGCGTTAGAAAAACACCCTGAAATGTTCTCTACTACTTACATCAGTTTGGTGTTTGCTGCAGAAGAAGGCGGCTTTCTGCCGCAGGTGCTGAGCCAATTACTCAGAATGGATGAAAAAAATAGCCAATTACGCAGCAATATCACATCTGCGTTATCTTATCCTGCGTTTTTGATTGTGTTTTCCATCGCTGTTGTGGTGTTCGTGCTGGTTGTTATTTTTCCGAAATTCGAGGCTTTATTTGCTTCCATTCACGACCAGCTACCAATCACCACAATATTCTTAATGGCGCTATCTGCCTTTGTGCGCCATTACTGGATACTGATTATCACCGGCTTAAGCGCAGCAAGCTGGGCAATCATGACTTGGATGAAAAGTTCAGCAGGCAAGCTGGCGTTCGATCAATTCAAAATGCGTGCTCCCGTCATTAAAGATATTTATACGCAAATCTACTTAAGTCAAACGCTCAGTGTGCTTGGTTTATCGCTTTCCAATGGCGTGCCGATTACGGTCGCGCTCAAAGCCAGCCAAGGCGTGGTCAATAATTCAATTTTCGTCAGATTTTTAGATGACATTCGTAATCATGTCAATGAAGGGCGAGGTGTCGCGATTGGCTTCACCAACTCTCCTATCGTACCGCCGATGGTGCGGCAAATGGTGGCGACAGGCGAGCAAACAGGCAACCTGGGCATGGTGATGTCACGCGTAGCAGATTTTTACGAACGCGAGCTTACCAAGCGCATTACCATTTTATCTAAAGCTATCGAACCAATCATGTTAATCGTCATGGGCGTTGTGGTTGGCTTAATCGTGATCTCGCTCATTTTGCCCATCTTTA
>JBARQL010000218.1:0-11299 GCA_049643685.1 Methylotenera sp. | reverse complement strand
CTTATCGCAAGGTAATGTATTAGAAGCGCGATGGAAAACCATTTTAGCTAACGCTTCATTAAAGAGTGAATACAATGAGATTGCCAGCGAAACGCTCGCATTTTTAACGACTTCAGGTAAAAATTCGACAGAAACCAAAGCGCTATTGATGGATATCATGATGGCGCAGGATTTTCAGGATTTAACAGGGCAAGTGATTAAAAAAATCACCACATTAGCGCAAGAATTAGAGCAACAGCTCGTACAAGTGTTGGTGGATTTTTCGCCAAATGTGATAAAAAAAGAGTCTGAAGTTCAGCTTTTGAATGGACCGCAAATAGATCCTGAAAACACCGCAGATGTGGTGGCGAGTCAGGAGCAAGTCGACGACCTGTTAGATAGTTTAGGGTTTTAAAAATAGTGTTAACCATTTTAATTTAACCCATCCTTACTAGAGCGGCTCTACAAGCCTTATAAACAAAGGCTTCCAGAGCTGTTTTTTTAGCTCGGCGCATTTTTAGGGAAATTTTTAGTTAGAAGATGCTTGAATATTTGTATTGATTGGAGCGCTTTTCCAAGTTAAATACACTCGGCAATCAAACTCAAACTGATGATATTCAGGTTCCATATATTGGCAAAGTTGGTAAAAAGCTTTGTCGTGATTACGCTCTTTCAAGTGAGCCAATTCATGCACCACAATCATTCGTAAAAATGCTGCAGGCGTTTCTTTAAAAAAAGCTGAAATGCGGATTTCTTTTTTTGCTTTCAGCTTGCCGCCTTGTACGCGTGAGATAGCGGTGTTCAGCCCTAGGGCATGATGCTCAATACTCAAACGGCTGTCGTAATGCACTTTGTCTAGTAGAGGGGCATTACGCAGGAATGCCTGCTTAATTTCATTGCTGTAGTGAAACAGCGCTTTATCAGTTTGTATCGTGTGCGCAAGCGGGTAGCGCTCTGCAATGTATTCGCCGAGCTTGTTCTGAGATTGCAACTGCCGAATCTGGTTTTGTAGCGTGACAGGGTAGTGTTGCAGATATTTTAGTGTGGCTGTCATTATGTATTAATCAGGCAAATTGATTTTGCCAATACTGCCCAACACCATTTTCACTCCGCGCCAAAGTTTGGGTAACAGCCAAAACATCAACACGATGAACCCACATAGCAGGCCTATAAAGACAGCAGGATGGGCAAAGACTAGCCAGCCGCCTGTAATGAGTGCGCTTTCTTCACCAAAGGATGCGGCGATGTTGCTCACTGGTTCTGGTGAGGTATTAATCAGCGCACGGCTACCAGCCTTGGTGGCATGCGTTGCGCCAGCGAGTGAGCCGCCTAGCAGTGCTGCAATCGTGGCAATCATCGGATCGCTGGTGTTGATTGCCCACATCGCCAACAATGCGCCAGCGGGAATGCGGATGAAGGTTTGAATGCTATCCCATGCTGTGTCTACGTAAGGGATTTTATCGGCTAAAAATTCAATCACAGCTAGTAAGCCAGCGATGGCTATTACGATGGGGTTGCTTAATATATCGAGTGTGGCGGGCAGGTGGATGTAGCCAAATTTATTTAGCATGCCTACCGCAAATACGGTGATATAAAGGCGCAGCCCGCTTGCCCAGCTAAGGCCGCCTGCAAGGGCTAAATTTGAGATTAGATCCATAATGTCATTATCTTAGTATTTTTTTAGCAGCTAATTTAGCATCAAATTTATCTCGATTGATGATAAATCGTTCGTGTGTACCTTTTGAAATCACTTCGGTAGCGTCGTGTGCTTCAACATTAAAAACAAGTTTTCTGCCTTCAATAGCTACTAATTCAACATTAGCTGTTACCTTTAGCCCAGCAGGCGTCGCGGCTTGATGGCTTACATTGATGTGTGTGCCAACGGTTTGTTCTTGTGGCCAATCTAGATGCGGGTTAATGGCTTTGATACAAGCCCATTCTAAAAACCCCACTAAAAAACCTGTGGCAAATACCTCAGGCATGGCGATAAACTCTTCTGCTTCAGGATAAAGTGCGGGCACGGTTTTTGATTTTGGCACGACAAAAGTGTGCGTAAATTGAATGCCAGTTTTTAAGGATGCCTTCATGGTTTAGTTAGGCCAAAAGTGCAATTACAACATAATTTAGAGCATAAAACAAAAAAGGAGGCTTTGCCTCCTTTTTTGATTCACTATATTTTGAATCGCATTATTTTTGCTAGGTGACAAAAGTTACTTACGTAAATATATTTAAAGTTGATACTGGCTTCAATGTTAATTTAATAACCTAGGGTTAAATTTTCAGATACAACTCTCATATATAACGCATTAACATTAAAAGGATTTATCATGAAACAAACTAATTTTTACTTGGCGGCAATTTTATTAGCAACTTCAAGCATGGCTTTTGCAGGCGAATTTGGCGACCGTTGCACGACAGGCTTAACAAAAGGCGTGGTGGTTGCAACGGATTGTTCAATCTCAGAAGATTATAATGGCAATAAACTTTGCTTTGGTAACGAAGAAGCAAAAACGATGTTTTTAGATGCTAAAGACAAACAAAAATTTATTAAAAAAGCAGCCGCTTTTTATCCAAAAGTATTAAACGGTATGGCTAAGTAATTGTTTTTTTATTAATAAAATTTAGGAATAAAAAAGGAGGCGTTGCCTCCTTTTTTAGATTCGCTGAAAAACTATTCAATTAGCAAGTCTAGTTTACCTGGCACGCCGTTCATGGCTTCGGCATCTTCAAGCGCAGGTTTACGTGACGTGATGACAGGCCAAACTTTAGCGAGACGCGCGTTTAGCGCAATAAATGCTTGCTGGTCTGCGGGCACGTCATCTTCTGCAAAAATAGCTTCTGCAGGGCACTCTGCTACGCATAGCGTGCAGTCGATACATTCATCTGGGTCAATCGCCAAGAAGTTTGGGCCTTCTACAAAGCAATCGACAGGGCATACATCAACGCAATCGGTAAATTTACATTGAATACAGTTTTCGGTGACAACATAGGTCATTTTTAGGTCCTTAACAGCGAGAAAGCGTAAAACGCTATTTTATTTGAAATTGAATTTATTTGCATGGCTTAATTATTGCGCCATATCAACCTGAAGTTAAACAATCATGCCAGCACCAACGGTATTGTTAGTACTTTCATCGATGACAATAAATGCACCAGTGGCTCGATTGCTCTTGTAGCTATCCACCATGAGGGGCTGTGCGAGCTTGAAAGTAATGCGCGCAATATCATTCATTTTAAGATCGGCAGTTGCTTGTTCTTCTAATGTATTCACATCTACTTTGTAAGAAATTGTGCCTACTTTAGCCTTTGATTCACGAGTGGTGTGGCGAATCACATAGGTGCGAGCAGGTGACATTGGCGTTTCAGATAGCCAGCAGACGAACGCTTCAATTTGTTTAACTGGCTGAACCTGTTTTATTGTTTCACTTAGGCTACCCGTTTTCACAATCATGTCACCCCGCGAAGTATCGATTTCATCCTCCAATAATAAGGTCACGCTTTGTTCAGTTTGCGCACTTTGTAGTTCCGCCTCGCCTAGTTGAATGGCTTTTACTTTTGATTGATAGCCATTTGGCAACACCGTGACGGCGTCACCCACAGCAATGTCACCACTTTCAATTCTGCCCATAAAGCCTCTAAAATCGTGCAAATCAGCATCGGCACTGGCATGGGGGCGACAGACGAATTGTACGGGGAAACGGAACTCTTCATTGCCTTCCGTGTGCGCAGCAGGGGCTGACTCTAAGATTTCAAGTAGCGTTTCGCCTGTGTACCAAGGCATGTTTTCCAGTCGGTCGACTAACATGTCACCGACTAAGGCAGACATAGGTAGGAACTTAATATCTCTTGCTTGCGCAAAGCCGATTTCTTGTGCAAAAGCCAAATAATCTGCACAAATTTTGTTATAAACCGCTTGATCGTAGTTCATTAAATCCATTTTATTCACAGCAACAACAATATGCTGAATGCCAACTAAGTGTGCCAAATAGCTATGTCTTCTTGTCTGAGTAAGCACGCCACGACGTGCGTCAATTAAGATAATGGCCAAGTTTGCGGTTGAAGCGGCAGTGACCATGTTGCGCGTGTATTGTTCATGACCAGGCGCATCAGCGATAATGTACTTACGTGTACCTGTACTGAAATAGCGATAGGCTACGTCAATCGTAATACCTTGTTCACGTTCTGCTTGTAAGCCGTCTGTAAGTAACGATAAATCTACCGCTTCCATACCGCGCTTTTTCGATGTGTTCGAAATTTGCGTTAATGTATCAGCCAAAATAGTTTTGGTATCAAATAGCAGGCGGCCGATGAGCGTACTTTTGCCGTCATCGACAGAGCCGCAGGTCATAAAGCGTAAAAGACTATCGTTATGTTTTGTTGTTGCATTACTCATTTAGAAATAGCCTTCTTTCTTACGTTGTTCCATTGATGCATCGGAAGTTTGGTCATCTAAGCGCGTCGCGCCACGTTCTGTTATGGTGGAGGTTGCGGTTTCAAGGACGATTTTAGATACGGTATCCGCGTCAGAAATCACAGGTGCAGTACAGCTAATATCTCCAACGGTTCTAAAGCGCACTTGCATGCTGATGATTTCTTCGCCCGCTTTCACTGGGTTGGTAATTTCGCCATTCACGAGTGGCACATTCACAGGCACAATCGAGCCACCGCGCATGACCACATCGCGCTGGTGCGCAAAGTAAATGCTTGGCAATGCTAAATCTTCACGTTCAATGTATTGCCAAACGTCCATTTCTGTCCAGTTCGAGATTGGGAATGCGCGAATATTCTCACCTTTATGTGAGCGTGCGTTGTATAAATTCCACAATTCTGGACGTTGATTTTTTGGATCCCACTGACCAAACTCATCGCGAAAACTCATGATACGTTCTTTAGCACGTGCTTTTTCTTCATCGCGACGCGCACCGCCAATGCAGCAATCAAAACCAAACTCTTCGATAGCTTCAAGCAAAGTGACAGATTGATGTTTATTACGTGATTCATCGGGTGATTTAAGCACCACGGTGCCGCGTTTCATCGAATCTTCTACAGAGCGTACAATCAAGCGTTCTCCTAGCTCAGTGGCACGTTGGTCGCGAAAATCTATCACCTCCTGATAGTTATGACCTGTGTCAATGTGCATGAGCGGAAAAGGAAATTTACCTGGGCGAAAAGCCTTTTCAGCCAAGCGCAAAATGCAAAGAGAATCTTTTCCACCTGAAAAGAGTAGCACGGGATTACTACATTGCCCAGCGACTTCACGCAGTATGTAGATGGCTTCGGATTCTAGCCAATCCAAATGTGATAAAGGTTGTTTATTCATTATATTCAATAGATTATTTTATGTTATAAATGTAATACTTTAAGTTTTAATGCTTTAAATTCACAGATTACTTTTTGATGTGAAGCCCGCATTCTTTGTTTTGCGGATCTTCCCACCACCATCTGCCAGCGCGTACATCTTCTCCCATTGCTACTGCTCGCGTACAAGGTGCGCAACCGATGCTGGGGTAGAATTGATCATGTAGCTTATTATAAGGCACTTCATGCAATCGAATGTAAGCCCAAACCTCTGGCTCTGCCCAACTGCTTAGCGGATTAAATTTTTCCAGCTTGTTTGCTTCATCATATTCTCGTACTGGTAAACTCGCTCTGGTCGTCGCTTGGGCGGCACGCATACCCGTAATCCAAGCCTTTTTACCTTTCAGTGCGCGTTGTAATGGTTCAACTTTGCGCATGTGGCAACAGGCTTTTCGCAATTCAATGGATTCGTAAAATGCATTGATGCCGTAGTTTTTAACATAATCTTCAACGGGTGTTGCTAAGGGGAAAAATACGTTTAGTTTTGTCTTGTAGTGCTTTTCCGTAGCACCCATTAAATCATAGGTTTCGACGGGTAAGCGTCCAGTATCCAGTGAAAAAATTTCAATGGGTAATTTATTTTTTAAAATAATATCAGTCAGTACCATATCTTCAGCACTAAAGCTGTTGGCAAAGGTGATATGGTTCGCACCAAAAGTATTACTAGTGTTGTTAAGCAAGGTAAGGATCTCGCTAGTTTTGCTATTGACGCTGGCAATTAACACATCGGTCAGCATGGGTCTCGTTGCAGGGTTGTTTGCTGCCGGCTTGAGCATGGTGACCCCAGAATCAAATTCAGCCATTTAGTTGCCTCTATGGTAACGTTTAAATATCGGGCGCGGCTCATCCACAGCGCCTTGATATGGTTTGCTAAAGTCACTTAAGCTAGCGAGTGCATCTTGCGCTGAACGGTCAGCACGGATTAAAAAGCTGGTAAAGCCGCTACGTTTCAAGAAGAATAATTGGTCGCGCAACACGTCACCAAAAGCGCGTAATTCATTTTGGTAACCATAGCGCGTACGTAATAAGCTACCTAGTGAGAAAATTCGCCCATCAGCAAAACGCTCTACAAATACTGCAATGATCGGTAATGCATTTAAATCTTTTTGATGCTGAATTAAATTTTCCAGTAATTCATGTGTCGCCAGCCAAACGCCGATTTCACCGTTTGCGATGCGGTTTGTGAGCTCACTGTGACGTGTAATCAATACGCTTAATGGCACGATGATTTTGCCTGATGCAGGAATCACCGTATTCGCAATTTGCTCAGCTGTTATCGTGTTTTCACCAGTGAGTTTAAACAGCACGACTTTACCTGCTTGCTTGCGTTCTTCAACTTGTGATTCTGGTAATTTTACTAATGTCCAGACATCTGGCGCCAAATCGGCAATGCCATTTTTCAATTTAATCAAGTTACTCATGCTGCCACCTTTGCCATCGTTTCTTTTGCCCCATAAACGTGTGCTTTAAATGGGGTAACCCCTAAACGGCGCACCGTATCAATAAATCGCTCTTCAGGGGTCCGCTCCTTGATGTAAACCTCAATTAATTTTTGCACTACATTTGGCATCTCATCGGCAGAGAATGAAGGGCCAATTACGCTACCGATACTTGCGTTATTGCCTTGGCTGCCGCCAATAGTGACTTGATACCATTCAGAACCGTCTTTATCGACGCCTAAAACGCCAATATGCCCGATGTGATGATGTCCGCAAGCATTCATGCAGCCAGAAATGTTCAGTTCAATATCGCCAATGTCATGGAGGTAATCCAAATCGTCAAATTGTTGTTGAATAGCTACAGCTATCGGAATGCTTTTTGCATTGGCGAGTGAACAAAAGTCGCCACCTGGGCAGCAAATAATATCCGTCAGCAAGCCAATGTTCGGCGTGGCCAAGCCATGTGCACGGGCTTTTTCCCATACCGTAAATAAGTCGCATAATTTTACATCGGCGAGAATTAAGTTTTGCTCGTGCGAGACGCGAAGTTCGCCAAAACTATATTGTTCAGCCAAGTCAGCCACCACATGCATTTGTTCTGTCGTGGCATCACCAGGCGCACTGCCGTGCGGTTTAAGTGAAAGTGTGACGGCCCGATAACCAGGGGTTTTATGCGCGTGCAAGCTACGCTTAGCCCAAGCAGCAAATGCGGAATTACTGGCAATGGCGGCATCAAAACTCGCATCGTGTACTGGTAGTTTTTCGTAAGGCATCGATTCAAAATGTTTAGATACACGGGTTAACTCTGCTTCGGTGATCGTGTTTGGGGCATCTTTTAAGTGGCGCCATTCTGCTTCAACTTGACGTTTAAATTCCTCAATACCCAGTGCTTTCACTAAGATTTTAATACGTGCTTTGTATATATTGTCACGGCGACCATGCAGGTTATAGACCCGGATAATGGCTTCGCAGTAGGTGAGTGCGTGTTGCCATTCTAAATGTCCACGAATGACCGAGCCTAGAATTGGAGTGCGGCCTAAGCCACCGCCAACCCAGACTTTAATCGCAATTTGATTGTTACTATCGCGATAGAATTCTAGGCCAATGTCGTGCGCCTGTACCACGGCACGGTCTTCTTGAGTGCCAGAAACGGCAATTTTAAATTTGCGCGGTAATAATGCGAATTCGGGGTGAAAAGTGCTCCATTGGCGCATGATTTCAGCCATGGCGCGTGGGTCAATCACTTCATCAGGCGCAATGCCTACAAATTGGTCAGTAGTGATGTTACGGATGCAGTTGCCTGAAGTTTGAATGGCGTGCATTTCTACGGTTGCAAGCTCTGCCAAAATATCAGGCACATCTTCAACTTTCGGCCAATTTAATTGTAAATTTTGACGCGTACTAAAATGGCCATAGGCTTTGTCGTAATTTTTGGCGATGTCACCTAATTTTCGCAATTGTTTGCTTGAGAGCATGCCGTAAGGCACTGCGATGCGCAGCATTGGCGCTTGGCGCTGGATATACAAGCCATTCTGTAGACGTAGCGGGCGGAATTCGTCTTCTGTGAGTTCTCCTGCTAGATAGCGGCGAGTCTGGTCACGGTACTGCGCCACGCGTTCATCAACGATTTGTTGATCTATTTCATCATATTTATACATAGTTTTTAAATTTCTATATTCAAAGTTCTTGAGTTAAGAATTATGCCAACACAAATTTTAAGCCAATAATCAGCAGTAATGTTGCTAAAGCTGGGCGTAACACTTTCTCTGGAATTTTTGCACTTAAATGACTGCCAATCCAAATGCCAGGCAAAGAACCTATTAATAAGGTGCCTAGTAAATTGAAGTCCACATGACCTAGCGTCCAATGTCCAAAACCAGCGACAGCGGTTAATGGAATCGCATGGGCTAAATCCGTGCCGACTACTTTTAAGGTGCTCATTTTTGGATAGAGGAATAAAATTGCAATCGTGCCTAACGCACCTGCACCCACAGAAGAAATTGTGACTAATACTCCCAAAATGATGCCGATCAATATGGTGGCGGGCACCTGCATTTGCTTGAATCTGCCGCTGCTGATGAGGCTATTTTCAATTTCACGGATTTTTTTACGAGTGATATAGCTTCGAATTAATACGGCAATAGCGGTTAATATCAGCGCAATGCCTAGAGTGAACGTAATGAGCCCCGTGACATCTTTTTCAATTTTGATTAAATGCTTAATCACAAAAATAGTCGCAATCGCGGAAGGCAAACTACCCAGTGACATCCAGCAAACTACACGCCAATCAACCGATTTGTGGGTGTTATGATGCACAAACACACCGCCTGTTTTAGTTAAGGCGGCATAGAGTAAATCCGTTCCTACGGCAACGGTGGCCTTAAATCCAAATAAAAACACCAGCAAAGGCGTCATCAAAGAGCCGCCGCCCACGCCAGTAATCCCCACTAACAAGCCAACGCCAAAGCCAGCAGCAATATAACCAAATTCCATGTGGAGTATCCGCTAAAAAGCTAAATTTTTAAGAGTTCGCACTATATCAGCTTTTAACAATTGCTTTTAGAACAAATTGTTCTAATATATAGCTTTTAGTTATATTGAAATGACTGTTAGCTTATGAAAATCCACCAGTTACGCTATGTGCATGAAGTCGCCAAAAATAAGCTCAACATTTCCGTTGCTGCAGAGGTGCTCCATACCTCTCAGCCAGGAGTGAGTAAGCAAATTCAATTGTTAGAAAGTGAACTGGGTTTGCAAATCTTTCAACGCAATGGCAAGCGTTTGGTTGGTGTTACTGAACCTGGTGAAATTGTCATTAATTTAGCACAACGCATTATGCGTGAGATGGAAAGTATTAAGCGCGTAGGGGATGAATTTGCTAACGTGACGACTGGTACGCTGACGATTGCCACGACGCACACGCAAGCGCGCTATAAATTACCTGCGGCAGTGAAGGCTTTTATTGAAATGCACCCAGAAATTAAGCTCACCATACATCAAGGTAGCCCTGCGCAGGTGGCAGAGCAAATCATTAGCGGAGAAGCGGATATTGGGATTGCGACAGAAAGCATTAGCAATTTTGATGAAATCCTTTGTCTGCCTTGCTATCAGTGGAATCGTTGCGTAGTGATGCCACATGGACACCCTTTATTGAGCGAAAAAAGGTTAACGTTAGCAAAGTTAGCCAGTTATCCCATCGTTACTTATGACTATGCTTTTACAGGTGCAACGCTAGTCAGTCGTGTGTTTCATGATGCGGGCATAGAGCCGAATGTTGTATTAACTGCTATTGATGCGGACGTAATCAAAACCTATGTAAGCCTCGGCTTAGGCGTTGGTTTAGTTGCGCAAATGGCCTATGATCCAGAACGCGATCACAATTTGGCCATGTTGGATGTGAGTCATTTATTTCCCCTAAGCACCACGTATTTGGGTGTCAGAAAAGATGCTTTCTTACGTGGGTATATGATAGATTTTATGCAACTACTCGCGCCAGCCCATAGTCAAAAAGACATTCAGCGCGCCTTAAAAATTTAGGAGATTATAAATGTACAAGATTAGGTTTATCAGTATGGCAACGCTATTCTTATTCACAGCCTGCGCTGGCACCAATCAAGCGATTGCTAACGATACAGGTAATGATGCTATGCCGCCGATTGACCCAAGTACAGCCATTTATGAAGTGCCAGTGAAGGAAGGTTTAAGTTATCAAGATGTGCAAGATAGCCTTAAAAGCGTGAGCCAGGGTATGAATCTTGTCAATGCGGCTAATTTCAACATCGCCGAGCAAATCAAAAAACGTGGGTTGGACCCGCAAGGTGTAAAAGAAGTACAAGCCTTATGTAATTTAACTTTGGGCACAGAAATTATGTTGGATCACCCGGAATTTATCGTATTTGCCCCTTGCCGTGTGGCCATTTATGAAAAACCAGATGCAAACAAAAAAATGAAATTGTATCTGGGTTTTGATAGACCTACCTTCGACCTAAAAAGCATCAAAAATCCAACGGAACGTGCTAAAAAAGCGGCGCAAGAATTAGAAAGTAATTTGATTCAGTTGTTAGAAAAAGCACGTAAAGGGGACATTTAATTAGGTTGAGATTGTGCTCCAATGGCTGTGCCTATCAAAGCCATAAACTTCTAATTTTTAAGTGTATCAGCATGCAAAATCGTGCATAGTAAAACCTCGAGAGAAAATCACTGCCCTGAGAGCCTTTATTTACAAGGCTCTCAGGGCAGCTTTGGTAAACACATTTGAAAACGAACTGAAAAATAGCTTTTTTAAGGATTGCCAATCAGGATTTTTTAGGCATTAAACTTTAGAAGCTTAAGTCGTACGAGCATATAAAAACCATATTTTTCGTATTGCAATCTAGCTGTAATTTCAACTTAACGTGTTGTTAGCAAACAAAATAAAAATTATAAATTTACACGCCTTAAATTAAATGAGTATAGAATTATCTTATGCTAATTAAGGAGTGAATAAAAATGAATATCAGCGTTTTAAATCTATTTCCCCGATT
>JBARQL010000217.1:0-3703 GCA_049643685.1 Methylotenera sp. | reverse complement strand
TTTCGACTTTTTTGCGTTCGGTAATATTGCGCGACAATACGATAAACCGCTGTGTTTGATTATCTAAATTTGCTTTTTTAGCCACCGATAGTTCAAACCAAAGTAGCCCTAGGGGCGATTTTCGTTGGTAGACCATGCCGCGAGACCAGCCTTTTTCATTGGCCTCTCGCAGTGCCGCCATAATGACCGTGGCGGATTGTTGAGGGAGCATTTGAGACACGGTTTTGCCGATGAGTTCTCGCGGTGGGGCTGCCAATAATCTTTCATCCGGCGTATGCACCGCATAGTAGCGACCATCTAGTCCAAGATCAAATAGAATGTCAGGTAAGGTATCAAGGGTAGATTTTAACTGACTGGCCATCGCATCTAACTCACGCGATACCTGAGCGATTTCGTCGCTTCCCGTTAAGTTTGAGCGCGCATCCAATGCGCCATGGCTGTAATTGCGCAAAGTGTTGGCTAGCACTTTAATGCGAGAAACAATTTGACGCTCAACGATAAAGTCTATTAAACCACCGATCAGCAAGCCAGTTGCCAGCATCATAGCCAGCATGGTGTAAAATATCTTGCGCATGGGGGCTAAGACTTCGTCTTCTGGAATCAACCTAAAATAGCGCCAGCCAATAGCGCTAAGTTCTGTGCCAATCGCTAAGTATTGGCGGCCTTCAAATGATATTTTTTGTTCAAATGCTTGTGAGTTTGACGTGAGTGTCTGCTTGAGTAGTTTGGCTAGTTGAGGCTCGTTGCTTAGGTCCGGCTTAAAATTTTCTGGCTTGCGTTCCAGTTCATTTTGCCACGGTCCCGCTTGGATGTAGTTACCTTGGCTGTCGAGTAAAAAATTGAGTTCGCCATTGTAATGGTGAGTAAACTGAAACAGTGCGCTGATTGTATTTTTGAAGCTGAGATCCCGTCCTAGATTGCCTATCCATTGACCATGAACATCAACAGGCATTATTGCGCTTACCATCCAAACTTTTGAAACAGGGTCAAATAAAGGCGGAGTCCATTTCAGGCTGCGTGTGGGATTACTGTTTGGATCGCCCAATGTCACCCAAGGTGTTTTCGTGTAGTCGGTATCTGCGGCCATCTCAAAAACAAAATTGGGGTATCGGCGATCGAAGATGATTTCAGCCTTATTTGTGGTGAGTAGCCAAATATTGCCATTAGGGCTGCTAATGGCGCTGGCAAATATATCAAGCACGTGTTTGATCTGTAAAAACTGGTTTTTTTGTGCGGCGGTCAGTGTGGTGTTGGGTGGAATAAAGAGCCCAGCTTCTGATTGGCCATTATAGTATTGGCGATTGCTACGCCAAGCAAGGTCTGCATTTTGTTCTATCAGAGTATCAAATTGGGCACCAAAAATTGCTTCTTCATTCACTTGTGCCGGATTGGCAAGTTGCTTGGCAAGCTTGATTGAGAGCGATTGCAGGCTAAGCTCGTATTCTTTTAGTTTTTGTGTCGTTATTGTGACTTGTTGTTCTGTTTCAACTGTCAACTCAGCGGTTTCTCTAGCCAGTAATTTTTGTTGTGCATAGGAATAAATGCCTATCGTAATGGGAATAGTCACCAGTGCGACGCTGGTGGCAATAATGAGCATGAGCTTGCGGCCTAAGTTCATTGAAATGTAGTGACTAAAAGCATATAGGCACGAATTATAGCGTGATATTGGTTGGTTAAGTGATTGCTATTAATACATCATGACTGTCATTTCGAACGTAGTGAGAAATCTTTAAGCTGCTCACAATTAATGAACAGTATTCTGAATTACATCAGGATTTCTCACTTTGTTCGAAATGACTATTACGTTAAAAAGGCTATTACGTTGAAAAGACTATGAAAGCGGTATTTGAGGGGCTGTTAAACTATTTACTCAACATGGCATGAATATTGGCCATTCTGGATTTCCCATATTCTTTACTGGCTTCCGGGTCTTTATTGAATGGATTGCCGAAATGGCGCACATCGTCATTGGGTAATTCGGCAATGAAACGGCTAGGTTCACACATTTGAACTTCACCAGCGCGTTTGCGTTTTTTGCACCATGAAATATTGAGCGATTTTTGCGCACGGGTAATGCCTACGTACATCAAGCGCCGTTCTTCTTCTATTTTTGTGGGGTCTGCTGCGTTAAGGTCTATGCTTTCGCGATGCGGCAAGATGCCTTCTTCGCAACCGATTAAAAATACGTGGCCAAACTCTAAGCCTTTTGCAGCATGCAGTGTAGAAAGTTTTACAGCATCTGGTTCGCCCTCTTCACGACCTTCTAGCATGCTCATGAGTGAGACCATTTGCGTCAGTTCTAGCAAATTTTTACCTTCGGTTTCGTTACCGTATTCAGTACTGGCTTCACCTTTTTTAGTCAGCCAGCCAATAAAATCCAGCACATTTGCCCATTTGCTTTCTGCAGCGCGCGGCTCTTCAGAGTCATATAAAAAAGCTTCATATTGAATGGTCGTGAGCAAATCATTGAGCACCTCACCCGCGGGGTCGCGCACGGCACGTTCTTGAATTTTTTGAATATAGCTACAAAAGTTAAGTAAATCTTCACATTGTTTATGGCCAATTTCATTCTGAAACTCGCCTTCAAATGCAGTAGCGAATAGTGAAAGTTTGTGCGCGCTGGCAAATTCGCCTAGGCGTTCTAAAGTGGTGTTGCCGATGCCTTTTTTGGGCGTGGTGGCTGCGCGGATAAATGCTGGATCGTCATCTTCATTCGCGACCAATCTTAAGTAACTAATTAAATCTTTAATCTCCGCTTTATCAAAAAATGACTGACCGCCAGAGACCGTATAAGGAATTTTATGGTTGCGTAATTGTTGCTCGAAGATGCGTGCTTGATGATTGCCGCGATACAAAATCGCGTAATCCAAAAATTTCGTGCGATGTTCAAATTTGTGTGCCTGCAATTTCATGATCACTGATTCGGCCTCAGCCTCTTCGCTCATGGCAGCAGATACTTGAATCAAATCGCCCGTGCCTAAATCGCTCCATAATTTCTTCTCGAACAGTTTGCTATCTAAAATTCGGGGGTTATTGCTAATCACTGCGTTGGCGCCACGCAAAATGCGCACGGTTGAGCGGTAATTTTGCTCGAGTTTAATTACCTTGAGTTTGCTGAAATCCTCAGTGAGTTGGCGCAGATTTTCCACATCGGCGCCACGCCAACCGTAAATCGCTTGGTCATCATCCCCCACTGCAGTGAATTGGCCGCGCACACCAGTGAGCATTTTCACCAATTTATATTGGCAAGCATTGGTGTCCTGGTACTCGTCAATCAGTAAATATTGCAGCTTGCGCTGCCATTTATTCAGTGCACTTTCATGTTGCTCAAATAGCTCAACGGGTAGCTTGATTAAGTCATCAAAATCAACGGCTTGGTAAGCTTTTAAGGTTTGTTGATAAATTTGATACACCCTCGCCGCGGCGTGTGTGAGCTCTTCATCGGCAGTGGCTTTGGCTTGATCTGGGTTGATAAACGCGTTTTTCCAATTGGATATTTGCCATTGCGTTTTGCGCAGCAGTTGCTTGTCGGTAGTGGCCAATACGTCGCTTAAAATCTTAAAACTATCAGATGAATCTAAAATAGAAAACTGCGGCTTATAGCCTAACAAACTGGCTTCAGCGCGTAACATATGCAAGCCTAGCGAGTGAAAAGTGGCGATGGTCAGCCCTTTAGTGCTTTTACCTTGCATCAGTTTGCCCA
>JBARQL010000216.1:0-7910 GCA_049643685.1 Methylotenera sp. | reverse complement strand
ACTGCGCCTTCTTCGGCTGAAAGTACATTTCTGCGCATCCCGCCAAATAACTCACGGCCAAAACCATGCGCGTTTAAGCTACGCTTTGCATCGGAAAGCTCTTCCACTTCACGGTCTGCCCATTCGTCTTCGTCGACCAGCACATTCACCATACCGACTGTTGCGTTTAAGCGAATAATATCTCCTGTGCGCACCTTGGCTAATGGTCCGCCTGCTGAGGCTTCTGGCGTTAAGTGTATGGCCGCCGGAATTTTGCCTGATGCGCCACTCATACGGCCATCAGTGACAATGGCCACCATAAACCCTTTATTTTGCAGCACAGCTAATGGTGGCGTGAGTTTATGTAACTCTGGCATACCATTGGCTTTAGGGCCTTGAAAGCGCACGACTGCGATAAAGTCTTTTTCCAGCTCACCACGGTCAAACGCAGCCAATAATTCTTCTTGCGCATCAAACACAATGGCTGGCGCTTCAATAATATGGCGATCTTCCGGCACGGCTGAAATTTTAATCACACTGCGACCTAGATTTCCTTTAAGCAAGCGTAAGCCGCCCGTTTCGCTAAATGGATGCTCTGCTGTACGCACGATAGTTTCATCACCACTTTCTTCAGGGAATGGCTTCCACACCAATTTACCATCTTCTTTGACCGGTTTTTTGCCAAAGTCGTGCAAGCCGCCTTTGGTGACGGTGAATACATCAGGGTACATATAGCCGCCCTCAATCAGTTCGCGAATCACGAAGCCTGGACCGCCCGCATTTTGGAATTCATTCACATCCGCCTTGCCATTTGGGTAAACACTCGCTAAGAGCGGCGTAGTTTTTGCTAAGTGATAAAAGTCTGTCCAATCAATGATAATACCAGCCGCACGCGCAACTGCCACCCAATGAATCAAATGGTTGGTAGAGCCGCCGGTAGCTAATAAAGCCACCATCGCGTTTACAATCACGTGCTCATCCACTAATTTACCAATAGGTGTAAAGTTTTGTTTTTGCGTAATATTCAATACTAATTTAACGGCTTCGCGGGTTAAATCCTCACGCAACCCATCGGCTGGGTGAATAAACGCCGCGCCTGGCACGTGTAAACCCATCGCTTCCAGTAACATTTGGTTGCTATTGGCGGTGCCGTAAAAAGTGCAGGTGCCTGCGCCATGATAAGCGGCAGATTCTGACGCCAATAACTCCGGGCGGCCGACCAGCCCTTGTGCGTATTTTTCACGCACTTTGGATTTCGCCGTGTTATCCAAACCTGTACTCATCGGACCCGCTGGCACAAAAATACAAGGCAAGTGACCAAATTTGAGCGCGCCTATGAGCAAACCTGGCACGATTTTATCGCACACACCAAGCAACATGGCGGCATCAAATACATCATGCGAAAGTGCTATAGCCGTACTCATAGCAATCACATCGCGGCTGAACAACGACATTTCCATACCAGGCTCACCCTGCGTAATGCCATCACACATGGCGGGCGTGCCGCCTGCCACTTGCACGGTTGCTCCATATTTGCGCGCTTCATCACGAATAATATCTGGGTAGCCCACATAAGGCTGATGGGCAGATAGCATTTCGTTATACGCTGTGACAATGCCAATATGTGGTGCTTTTTCTGCGACCACACGCAATTTATCGTTGGGTTGCATTGCCGCAAACGCATGCGCCACATTGGCACAACCTAAACGATCTGCTCCACGTTGACGATTGGCAATTTCGTCAACCCGTTGCAAATACGCCGTTCGCGTAGGGCGACTGACTTCGATGATACGCTCGGTAACTTCAATGTGAGATTGCTTCATGGCTAGGCTTTCTAATAAGACGTGCGATTTATTATAATGTGGTGCAAGAACTAAAAAATGGTTACTCCGATTATCGCTAATTAGGGCGGTTTCGTCAATTTATTCAGTTGCCCAATTGGGTCATTTCATGGGCACTAACCACAGAAACCTTCGTGTTTTATCTCGCGCTTTGAAGTCTTTGCAACAGTGTTTGGGCAAAGATTTTTATGACTTCTTAGTCACCAGCACATCTTCCATCATCAAATACTCTAAATCACAGCCATAAAACATATTCAGCGCATCGGTAGGGGAACATATCATTGGCTCGCCACGCCGGTTGAGCGAAGTGTTCAAGACAACAGGATTTCCACGTAACGCTTCTAACTGCTCAATCAATGCATAATAACGCGGGTTTGTTTCACGCGTGACTACTTGCGCGCGCGCCGTGCCATCTTCATGTACCACTTCTGGAATACGGGATTTCCATTTTTCGGCCACATCAAAAGTAAATGTCATGTAAGGCGCGGGGTGCGCGGTTTGCAAAATATCTTCAGCCACACGGTCTAACATACTCGGACAAAATGGACGCCAGCGTTCGCGATACTTAATTTGCGCGTTAATACGGTCTGCCACGCCCGGATAGCTGGGGTCACCTAAAATACTGCGGCAGCCTAATGAACGCGGACCGAACTCCATACGCCCTTGTAACCATGCCAGCGGATTGCCGCTCGCCAACAATTCAGCACCTTTTTGTGCGGCATTTTCTACACGGGTAAATATCGGTTTTGCAGGGTGCGCTTCACAAGCGGCGATACATTCTTCGGTGGTATAGGCTGGACCCAAATAAGCATGCTCCATTTTTTGGATGGTGTCGCCCGCCAAATGTGCCGCATAAGTAGCCGCGCCAAGTGATGTGCCATTGTCGCCCGATGCTGGCTGTACAAAGAGCTCTTTCACATGCGGCATCGCGATAATGCGTTGATTCAACTTCACATTCAGCGCCACGCCGCCCGCCATGGCAATACGCCCTGTTTCTTTGATGATATCGCCCAAATAATAATCAATCATTTTCAGCGCCGTGTCTTCAAGCAATTGCTGCACAGAAGCCGCGTAATGAATGTAAGGGTCGTCAATTTCATCACCGTGGCGTTTCGGGCCGAGCCAATCGATGAGTTCTGGCGTGAAATAATAGCCTTTTCCACCTTCTTTATAGCGGCGCAAGCCCACCACATTCACCAACTTAGTGTTGACTTTCAGCTCACCATCTTCAAACGAAACCAAACGTGATAAATCATATTTATTTGGGTCGCCATAAGGTGCCATACCCATCACTTTAAACTCGCCATCGAGCATTTCAAAACCTAAAAACTCGGTAATCGCACCGTACATGCCACCGAGCGAATCAGGGTCGTAAAATTCTTTGATTTTGTGGATTTTGCCATTTTCGCCATAGCCAAAAAAGGTCGTCGCGTATTCACCTTTGCCATCAATGCCGACAATGGCAGTTTTTTCTTTAAATCCACTGAGATGATAAGCACTCGAAGCATGCGCTAAGTGATGCTCCACCGGCACAAATTTGGCGTTAGTTAAGCCCAAATCTGCCATTAATTTGAGTGATTTATCGCGGTTACGCCTAAAACGGCGGTTACCATTAAATAGCGCATCTAACGCGCGGTCTGGCGCGTACCAATGACGTTTGGCATAATGCCAGCGCGCATTGCTACTGAGTGGGATTTCAGCGTAGGGAAACGCGACAATATCCACTTGCTCTGGCTTAACGCCAGCTTGTTTCAAACAAAATTTGGCAGCTTCATACGGGAATTTATTTTTCGCGTGTTTATCACGAATAAAACGTTCTTCTTCGGCGGCGGCAATAATTTTGCCATCCACCAATATCGCCGCAGAAGCATCGTGTCCAAGTGCGCCAGATAAACCTAAAACAATCATGGTGTGACTTTCAAATGAATTTATGGCTATTTTAACTGAAAGGGGCTTTGCGTGACTGACATTTCTTTTGACTTCCACCCCGAATACCGTCATACAGACATGCGTCTGCAGGACAGTTGTTTGTAGTAAATTTTAAGCGATTCCAGCCCTCACCAACAAAGGCAGGCTCCAAGGGTCACCCGCTTCATCATACGCCATTACAAACGCTTGCTTCAACATCGCGGTTGTTTCGGCATCATTTGCCCAATTACGCATAAATCGTTTTAAATCTTTAATATGTTTACGTTCAAAAAGGCTAGCGTCTGCCTGCATTGCATCTAAATCTAACAACACTGGTTTACTGTCTTTAATTTTGATATTACTGGCTTTGCAGTCACCATGTGAAATTTTTAATAGACTGAGTCGATAAAACATTAACGCGACTTCATCTGCCACATTCTTTTTAATTTCCATCGCATGTGTCTGTGCAAAAAACTGTGCGACATCTGGCGCGTCGATATACTCACTCACAAAATAAGCACGCTGCCGCAAGGCACCAAAACGCGCTTCTACCAAAGCTAGCGGCTTGGGCGTCATAATATTGGAAATAATGAGGCGATGCGCATTTGCCCAAGAAATTGCCGCACGGCTCGGCCTTACCGCACGACTTAAGCCGTGCCATCGGTTTTTGATGTTATAGCGCTTAATGACCACTTGCCAATTAGCCATGTGCGCCATTGCAATGGTACAAGTATGACCATTTTTAATGTTGTGTAATGGGTCTTCCAGCAATGGGTCTAAAGACAACAGCTGTCGCTCTTCAACCAAAAATCCACTTGCAATAGCTAGGTAATGTCTAAAGTTTTGCGTAACTTTCACATCGGTGCAATTTCTAAACACTTTTTTATCCGCATAAGCACTGCTGACATGCTGACGAATTTTTTGCGTTAAATTCCACACTTTTGCACTATCAAGTACAGAGAAGGCTATTCCTGTTTCGTTGCAATAAGCTTGGTATAAATCTTCAATCCAAACATCATCTAACACATCCATTTTAGAGAATAGCGTCGCTAAATTATGTAATTTTTGCCGATTTTGAAATAACTTGAATAAGGGACGAATGCCATCGCCATCCAGCGTATAAACCAATGCATTTTGCGCTACAGCGTATTGAGCAGAATCATATTGAACTAGAAAATTTTTAAGGTATAAATCCGTTTGAATCAGGCCCGCCTGATGATGTTGCGCTACCGTGCTGACTAATTTTTGCATCAGCCTAAACCGCGCATTTTTACCCAGCTGCTTACAAACAACTTCTGCGTTTTGCGCATTTTTTATGGCGGCATAGACAAGCACATGCGCACCATCATGGGTTTCAGTCGCTATCAATAGGTCTGTAGTGTTGATGCCTGCTTGCCGCAACGCTGCTACTCCGGTTTTATCCCGTAGCGCATAACGATTTGCCTCTTTACCGATAAAAATTTTAGCGTAAACGGCCAGTCCGCCCCATCGCCCGCGGCAAACGATGCGCTTATGCGCAACCACCCGCACAACTTCATCAATCTCTAACACGCCATCGCTTAAAGCCAGTGTGGCTTTTTTGACCTCAGGGTGTGTGATGGCAAATAAATCGACCATTATTATTTTTTGGGATAGTTTTTTAACAACAAAACAGCGGCTTGTACTACTTGATCCACACTAATAACAGCCATCGACTTCGCTTCGATGATGTGATGTTGTGGCCTCACCGGAAAAGGCCCCGCTAAAATGGAATCGGTTGCCCCGTAGAGCCCGACAATCGGCACTTCTGTTGCGGAGGCCACGTGAAAAATACCGCAATCATGTGCTACAAATAAACTTACCTCATGCATGAAATCGAAAATATTTTTAACTGAAGTTTTACCAACTAAATTAATCGTTCCTGGCACATTTTTTTCAAACTGCTTAGCCAAAAAAGATTCATTTTTAGTGCCAGTGATGATGATGCGGATATTCGGATTTTCTTGAATGAGCGCTTGCCCCAAAGCAATGTAACGCTCAATTGACCAAAGCCTTTCATCCTCTGCGCGACCTTTATAAAAAAACTTCCAGCCATGCAAGAGCGTTGTTCCACAGCCCAGATGCAAGCTCACTAATACATCATTGGCTTGAATATGGTGTTTATCCAACCCAGAAAAATGCTCAGGTTTACCGCTGCCTATGACGTATTTTCGATCTTCATTAGTCACCGCAACACCCAGCCATTGAGCCATAAAACTGAGTTGCTGCTCGGCTCGAGCGATACCATTCACATAATTTGGAATCACCTCTATTTTTGTCTGGGTGCCTCTCACCTTTTTTAACGCATTGGTGTTGAGGCAAATCACTTTTTCATAATTTTTGGCCAACTTGTCAAATTTTCTAGCCCCTTCCAAAACGTATAGCTTATTAATATCCAAACTTCCTTCAAACACTTCTGCACTCAGCTTGTTCAAGGCCACCACGTCTATCATAGCGTGTGGTAAGTATTTACGTAGCAATCGTATGGCTGGCGTACAAAACACATTGTTGCCCGTGCTGCTAGAGGTGAGCACCAGTATTGTTTGTGGCCTGTTTGAAGTGTTATTCATACTTTTTGTTCCATTGATCCTGTTTGTGCGCTGTCCGAAAAATTATCCATCTGCAAAATAACTTTCCCCATCGGTTTAATCGGTCTTGATCCAAGTAATATTTTAGAAAAACCAATCGACTTGTTTTATTCCAACCCTGCGTACGATAATTAAAGGTAATCAAATCGAAACTTGATTGTAGTTGCGGAAGCACCATGCGCCTTGCTTTTTCTAAATCAATCAGCGCAATTTCAAACGATTGCTCATGCGGCTTCACGAAAATATGTTTTGCATAAAGTGCGCGATGTTGAATACCCAATTGATGCATGCGGCGAATGGTCTGTGCAATACAACTTAGCAATCGTCTTTGCTGCAATAGGCTCATGGTATCTTTGTTCAGGCTGTCTAGCGGTTGATAGCCAGTCAAGTTCTCAGTGATTAAAATCGCCTGCTGACCTTCAACAGTTCGTCGCTGTGCAAAAAAAACTACATTAGGTGCTACCACCCCATGCCCCTGTAAATAGCGTATCGTATGATACTCTTTTGTGAATGTGGGCACGCCTTGCAGCGGGTGTAACCATGTACGGGTCGTGTGATTCAATTGTTTTTTGACGAACAAGGTCACGGGTTGCTCATCTAACAACAACTCTAGACAGCCAACGCCACTCCAGCCTCCACGATTTTGGTTAGGTGTATCGATCCATTGAATAGGAAAATCCCAAATTTGGTCAAAAGTCGCTAATTGTTGCTGTTGCAACGCAGTTTGCCAGCTTGAGTTGCAATATAAAGTCAAACAAACTCCAATGGATTAGAATGCATGGTTATCGCCCGTATTTTAACCTAATTTGTTTTCTACTGCTTCTAGGGTTTATCATTACTCATGCTCCAATTGTTATCCAAAGCGATTTCTAGGCTTTCCCTGCCATGTATCCACAACCTAGGATCCGCATTAGGTTGGCTACTGCATTTCTGTACGCCAGCGTCCGCACGCATTCAACATGACAACCTCAAACAAAGCGGGTTATGCGCGAATGAGGCGGAATTAAAACGTATAATTCACGCCAATATTGCAGAAACGGGCAAGGCGATTTTAGAAACGCTGGCTATTTGGCAATGGCCGCAAGAAAAGACCTTGCCTTTAGTGAAAGTCTGCCACAACTGGCACTTAGTAGAAGAAGCCTTAAGTAAAGGAAAAGGGCTGATTTTCCTCACGCCCCATTTGGGCTGTTTTGAAATCACTTCTATTTACTATGCTGCCCGCCACCCGATTACCGTGCTATTTCGGCCGCCCAAAAAATCCTGGCTCGCCCCTTTAATCGATACAGGCCGCAGCAAAGGCCAAGTCAAACTCGCCCCAGCCAACGTACAGGGCGTGCGTTTGCTCATGCAGGCGCTAAAAAAAGGCGAGGCGATTGGCATTTTACCAGACCAAATCCCCAATGAGGGCGAAGGCGAATGGGCAGATTTTTTTGGCAAACCCGCCTACACTATGACGCTTGCCAGCAAATTAGCAGAAAAAACCGGCGCAACCGTCATCATGGCCTTTGGTGAACGGCTGGCTAATGGGCAAGGCTATGAAATTCATCTTTCCGCAGTGGAAAGCATCGCCACACCC
>JBARQL010000215.1:0-1551 GCA_049643685.1 Methylotenera sp. | reverse complement strand
AAGAAATAAGTGATTGGTGCAGTGAAAATCCTGCTGAGCGCAGCCTAACACCCAACTGCATGAATGCCTTGCAGGCTTTACATGAATTACAAGCAAACGCCACGCTAGAGGATAGAGGAAAACCTACATCTGCACCTCAACCAATAGCTAATTTTAACTAGGCGCAATTTTAGATAAAAAATGAAATCTTATTTTAATCAAGCGACCGCTATGAGTGCTTTAGGGTTAAGTTCGGCTATTTTGAGTAGCGTTTTAGCCGCACCACTAGGTGAGCGTCGTCCTTGCTCCCACTCTTGTAAAGTACGCACAGATACGCCCATTAAAGTAGCAAATTGTAACTGTGTCATGTGCGTAGCAATGCGCGCCTTGGCAACAGGCGATTCAATGACTTGCCCTGTGCGCGTAACAACGGATACTCGCCCCACTTTGCCAGCTTTTAGGTCATTTATAGATTCCAATAGTTCAGCATTTAGGTCACGTTTTGCATCACGTGCTAATAATTTTTCTTCAGATAATTTCTGCATTTTCAGCCACCTCTTTCAATCGATTCAAAGTAGAAACAGCAATGTTTTCTTGACTACTTTTGGCGTATACCGTCAACAACCAAATACGTCCCAAAGCATCTTGTACAAAGTAAATGACGCGCACGCCACCGCGTTTTCCCATGCCAGCCCTAGACCATCGCAATTTACGTACACCATTTGTGCCAGGTATTACATCACCTTGTTTTGGATTTTTAGCAATAGAGGCTTGCAATTCTGCCAACGCATCATCGCTAAAGTAATCAACTGCATAACGGGTGAATATAGGCAGCTCAATAAAAGTGTACATGACGGGCATTATACGTCAAAGACGTACTATGTCAAGCAGTTTATATCAACGGTAACAACAAAGGTACACCATGTTTAACTACATCGGCGGTACATTTTTCTCTTACGTAGACCACTTTGTAAATCAAGTGTCCGCACAATTAAGCATTTATGTGGCTGCAATCGCTTTATCTGCATTAACGCTGTACTACCTATTTGTAGGTTTTGCTGTGATGCGTGGCGAAGTGCGTGAGCCAATCAGTACCATAGTATGGCGTTCAGCCAAAATGGCTATGATTCTATTTATCGCGTGTAGTGCAGGCGTCTATCAGGCTGAAGTCATCGGTACCGTCAAAACGGTCAGCGCAAACTTAATGAGTTCTGTTGCTGTTTCGACAACTGGTGGCGGTGCTTGTCCTGTTACAGGGACTGGTGATGCCGCTATGTTCAATGCGCTAGATTGCAATTTTAACCAACTACTAACACCTTTCAATGACCTTGTCGCAGCGAGAATGAAACTAAATATTCTTGATGTGGCAAGTGGTATTGCACTCAGCATCGTGGCTAATTTGTATTTAATTTGTGTCCTTATTTTGTTTGGTGCGGTTGGGATTGTTTTTTTCACGAACCTGCTAACGCTCAGTTTAGTGTTAGCAGTAGGTCCACTATTCATCGGTGCATTAGCGTTTGAACCCAGCAAGAATTTCTTTGATGGTTGGAAAAACAAGATTGTTTACATCTT
>JBARQL010000214.1:0-7131 GCA_049643685.1 Methylotenera sp. | reverse complement strand
GGTTTGGGTGAAGCATATGTAAGTGTTTTAGGCATTGTTCACGCCATATGTCTAATTGCTCCACACTTAGATTTTGTAACTCAGGCGCCAACAATGGCTTTTCCCCATTGAATACTTCACCGATATCCGCGATGGCCACCTGGGTTTTAGCCACATAATAAACAAAGTGTTGATGCACACGCTTATCTAGCAGTTTCACCAATCTGTAAATGACGCTCGGCAATCTTGCGAAGCGTAATAAGCCATCCCAAAAAGCCAGACGTTTTAAGGCGAGGCTGGTGATGTGTTCAGGACATCTAAATTGAACTGAAATAAAAGTCGAAATGACTTTGTGATGCGCTGTTAATAAGGCTTTGGGCGATGTATTCATGAGGGGTGCCAAATGCCCATCCATCGCCCATTCAGAAGTAATATGGGTTAAGTATTTGTTTTTATGCCACATGGCTTCATGGGCTGGCACAAAATGGTGATGGGCGATGACATCTACATATAAATGGCTGGCATAACCGATCGCGATTGCCAGCTCTTCTTCTGTTTGTGCCGTTAACGTCAACTGGTGCGCGTTCTCCCACAAATGGGTATGACGATAACGATGGCTGACAATGGCAAGATCAGGCAAGCAAGCACCCGCCATGACCAACTCAGGAAATTTTTTAATCACATGTTGTAAACGTGGGTCTAATAAAGGCATCGCCCAAAGCAGAGATTGGGCGAAATAGAGATGCGTCACCAAGCCCCATGCATTGGCGTCTACCGAATATAAACAACAAGGGAGCCACCAGTAAACTTTATTGAAACAGTTCTTTAACCATTTTGAAGGTTGCATGCATGGTAATGTGTCATGCAAAAATGAAAGAATCGTTACAAAAAGGTGATAGTTTCATGACAATTGTCAGGACAAATATTCATCAATTTGTCATATTCAATCGTTATTGTTCAATTAAATTAATCAGTTAAATTATTGAGCACTTATTCTATGACAACAAAGCCATTGAAGATTCTATTTATCTCAGATGTTTATTTCCCGCGCGTGAATGGGGTGTCGACTTCGATTAAAACCTTTGTCGAGCAACAGCAGCATTTAGGGCATCAAGTGCATTTGATCGCACCAGAATATAGCCATGCCACGCAAGAGGATGAACATTGGATCAGTCGAATTCCAGCACGCAGTATTTACTTTGACCCAGAAGATAAACTCATGAAATATTCTGAAGCGATGAAGTTATTGCCTATGTTGGAAAAAGAAAAATACGACATCATTCACATCCATACGCCATTTGTCGCCCATTATTTAGGGCTCAAACTGGCAGCCAAGCTCAATATTCCATGCATAGAGACTTACCATACATTTTTTGAAGATTATTTGCATCATTATTTGCCTTGGATACCTAAATCTTGGGCGCGTGGCATGGCCAGAATGATTTCAAAGCGCCAGTGTAATGCGGTAAATGCAATCGTTGCGCCTTCAAACCCGATGCTAGCAGTATTGCGTAAGTATGGCGTAACCGTAGCGGCAGAGGTGATTCCTACAGGATTACAAATGCGCAGTTTTGAGCCGTCAGATGGCCAAGCCTTCAGATTGAAATACGGCATTCCGATAGAACGCCAAATGTTGTTATATGTAGGCCGAGTCGCCTTTGAAAAAAACATTGATTTTCTACTTGAGATGGTCAAACATTTGATTGAAAAACAGCCAGATATATTGTTGGTCGTCACTGGGGAAGGCCCAGCCGAAGCAAGTTTACATAAGCTCACTAAAATATTGGGCATAGAGAATAACGTAAAATTTATTGGCTATTTAGACCGTGAAAAAGAGCTCAATGCCTGCTACGAATCTGCTGATGTATTTGTATTTGCTTCAAAAAGTGAAACGCAGGGTTTGGTGTTACTTGAAGCCATGGCTCAAGGTACGCCCGTGGTGGCGATTGCAGAGTTGGGAACAGCTTCTATATTGATAGAAGGTAAAGGCGCGCTCATTGCGTCAGATAATGCTGTACTCTTTGCAGAAAGAGTGAGTATGTTGTTGATGAATCCAGAGCATCGGTATGAACTTGGCAGGCAAGCCCAAGCCTACGCATTGGCTAAGTGGACAGCAAAATTGCAAGCAGAGCGGATGATTGAATTTTATGAACAACAAAAAATGAGTAAAGCCGTTGCTGAAGATTACTTTTTGCAGGTGAGTATTTAACGTTCCAGTTTTGAATCAGTGCGGTGAAATCTGCAGTTTAAAGTGCAGCATTCAACGACATGCTCTGCGAGCCTTGTAAACAGGGGCTCGCAGAGCATCGAAAATCTGTCGTACTGAATTATAAGCAAACTGACTTATAAAAACGTCTTGCCAAAGTGGTAGGCAATCGCTGCCACTAAACCCGCGCAAGGAATGGTCAAAATCCAAGCCCAGACAATACGTGAAGCTAAACCCCAGCGTACCGCAGAAGCGCGACGCGATAAGCCCACACCTACAATCGCACCAGTGATGGTGTGCGTTGTGGAAACTGGAATACCTAGTGAAGTGGCTAGAAACAGGGCAATTGAGCCTGAAGTTTGTGCTGCAAAGCCGCCTGTTGGGCGTATTTTTGTGATGCCCATGCCCATGGTACGCACAATGCGCCAACCCCCAAAAAGTGTACCTGCGGCCATGGCAACGTGGCAAGAAATAACCACCCAAAAAGGTACTTCAAAATCACCTTTCAAAAAGCCATTGGCAAATAACAACACCGTGATGATACCCATAGTTTTCTGTGCGTCGTTCGCGCCATGTCCCAAACTGAAGAGTGATGACGAAATAAATTGCAATTTGTTAAAGCGGCTTTCTGTTTTATAAGGAGCTGATTTCTCAAATAACCAAAGAATGAGTACAGAAATAGCCAGTGCTAACACCATGCCAAATAATGGTGACAACACAATGCCCATTGCGGCGGTCAAGAGTTTACTCCCTAGTATAATGCCTTTGCTACCTGCATGTGCTACACCTGCCCCAAGTAAGCCACCAATCAACGCGTGCGATGATGATGATGGAATGCCAAACCACCATGTAATCACGTTCCAAGCGATTGCGCCGCAGAGTGCGCCAAAGATAACAGCGTTATTGATGATATTGGGGTCAATAATGCCTTTGCCAATGGTATCTGCCACGTGTAAGCCAAAAAATGCAAACGCGACAAAATTAAAAAATGCCGCCCAAATCACCGCTGCTTGCGGTGTGAGTAAGCGCGTAGAAACCATTAAAGCAATAGAGTTTGCTGCATCGTGAAAGCCGTTCATAAAGTCGAACAAAAGGGCTACCACTATCAGCAACCCCATAATGAGTATTGCGTGATCCATCGTTGGCCCCTTAAATACGTTCTAGTACTACACCATGAATCACGTCTGACACATCTTGGCAGCTATCAATGGCTTCCTCAAATAAATCGTACAGTTCTCTTGAACGAATGAGTGAGCGTGCATCGGATTCTTCGTTAAACAAGCGATGCATGCCGGCGCGCATCACGTGATCACCTTCGCCTTCAATTTTGTTAATTTCTTCGCAAGTGCGCATAATTTGCTCGGCATTTTTCATGTCTGATAGCATGTGAACCGCGCTTTGTACTTTTTCAGAAGCGCGGAGTAAAATTTGCGCAAGCGCCACCATTTCAGGGGTAAAGTCAGTGTGGCCGTAAATTTTTGCGCTTTGTGGAATATCTTCCATGTAATCGATAATGTCATCTAGCGCCATGGCAAGCTCACGGATTTCGCGGCGATCAAATGGCGTAATAAAGGTTTTATGGAGGGAGAGTAAAATTTCTTTGGTATATTCGTCGGCTTCAGATTCGATTTTGCGGATTTCAGCAAAATGTTCCTCAAATTTATTGGCATCCCCACGCACAGCAGCCATAATCGCCAGCACTTTAGAGCCGCGTACGGCGCAGTCTGCCAAGTTATTAAACAAGTCGAAGTAATTGTCACTGTGCGGGGTGATTGAGGCCATCAACCGCGTAAAAATACTGCTTTTCATTTTATTGCTCCCTAAGATATTACAATTTTATGTCAGATTTATTATTCGCATAGTTTAACCGCCCACGCTTAAATTCGCGAGTGCTAATGTCATAAAAATTTAATTTTGTTACGGTATAATTCAGCTTACCTCAGTTAACTTACTAGGCATTTTTCAATGAAATCAGAATCCTCTCCGCAACCAATCAATGCCGCACCAAAAATAGGTGTGTTTGAAAAAAATCTGACATGGTGGGTGCTAGGTTGCATTGCAGTCGGCATCGCGTTAGGTAGAGCCCTCCCTGTTTTATTTCAAACGATAGGCAGCCTGAAATTTGCCGAAGTGAATCTGCCTGTAGCCTTGCTGATTTGGCTGATGGTTATCCCAATGTTGCTTAAAGTGGATTTTAGTGCCATGAAAGAAGTGCTGGCGCATAGCAAAGGCATAGGCGTGACGCTATTGATCAACTGGTTCGTTAAGCCTTTTTCCATGGCATTGCTGGCGTGGATATTCATTCGCCATTTGTTTGCAGATTTGTTGCCAGTCGCGCAACTTGATAGCTACGTGGCTGGCCTCATCTTGCTAGCCGCAGCCCCATGCACGGCCATGGTGTTCGTGTGGAGTAACCTTTGTGGTGGCGATGCTAAATTTACGCTTTCGCAAGTTGCCATCAACGATGCCATTATGCTGTTTGCCTTTGCGCCGATTGTGGCGCTTTTGCTCGGGCTATCCAGTATTGTAGTGCCATGGAACACCCTGTTTTTATCGGTATTGTTGTTCATTGTAGTGCCAGTAGTGATTAGCCAAGTGATGCGTAAAGGGTTGCTTGCAAAAAGCCATCATGCCTTAGAAAAAACGCTTAAACGTTTGCATCCCATTTCACTCACTGCATTACTGGTGACGCTGGTTTTGTTGTTCGGTTTTCAAGGCCAGCAGATTTTAGATCAACCCATGATAATTGGCCTGTTGGCAGTGCCAATTATCATTCAAACTTATTTTAATTCCATGTTGGCCTACTGGCTGAATAAAAAATTCAAGGTGGCACATTGCGTGGCGGGGCCATCAGCCTTAATTGGGGCTTCTAATTTCTTTGAGTTGGCGGTTGCTACCGCCATCGCTTTGTTCGGTTTTAATTCAGGCGCGGCACTCGCCACCGTGGTGGGCGTGCTGATTGAAGTGCCTGTGATGCTCTCAGTGGTGGCGATTGTAAATAGAAGCCGCCATTGGTACGAAGCGAACTAATATTGTTATTAGGCTAAAAAATGATAGGATTAACAAACAAATGACAACGACTATTTACCACAATCCGTCCTGCGGCACCTCGCGAAATACGCTAGCCATGATACGCGCCAGCGGAGTAGAACCTGAAGTGATTGAATATGTGAAAAATCCACCAAGTCGTGAGCGTTTAGTTGAGCTGATTGCCGCAATGGGTGGAGATGTGCGTGCGGTTATTCGTGAAAAAGGCACCCCTTATGCAGAGCTAGGTTTAGCTAACCCCAACTTATCGGATGACGCTTTAATTGACGCCATGCTGCATCACCCGATTTTAATCAATCGGCCCATTGTAGTGACTGCAAAAGGCGTGAAATTATGCCGCCCATCCGAGCTGGTTTTGGATATTTTAGATAACCCAGATATCGGTATGTTTGTAAAAGAAGACGGCGAAGTTGTGAAGCCTCGTTAAAAGGCTATGCTGTATAATCACGCTTTTTAGCCAGTTAGAAATTAAGCATGATGGAAGCCGAACAACTCAATATTATCAACAATCGCCTTGCCGATTTAAGCGAGCGCAACCTTGCCCTTCGGGGGTATCTTTGACTTTGAAAACAAAGCGCAAAAATTAGAAGAAGTGAATGGCTTGTTGGAAGATCCCAACATTTGGAATGATGCCGAAAAAGCGCAAAGATTAGGCAAGGAAAAACGCAGTTTAGAGCTCATCGTCCATAATTTACAAAGTCTAGAAACCAATTTAAAAGACGCTCAAGAGTTGTTTGACATGGCGCGCGAAGAAGCTGATGACGATACGCTATTAAGCGTTGCAGCGGATTCAGAAGCCTTGGAAAAACAAATCGCCGAGATGGAATTTAAACGGATGTTTTCGGGCGAATTAGATAGTGCCAATTGCTTTGTGGAGTTTCAATCTGGCAGTGGCGGTACTGAAGCCCAGGATTGGGCGCAAATGTTATTAAGAATGTACCTGCGTTACTGCGAGCGTAAAGGCTTTAAGGTAGAGGTGCTTGAAGAGTCTGATGGCGACGTAGCGGGTATTAAAGGCGCCTCTATTAAGGTCACTGGGGATTACGCTTACGGTACGCTTCGTACTGAGAATGGTGTGCATCGCTTAGTACGCAAATCACCGTTTGACTCAAACGCCAAACGCCATACCAGCTTTGCCAGCGTGCAAATTTTCCCTGAAGTGGATGATTCGATTCAAATTGACATTAACCCTGCCGATTTACGCGTAGATACGTATCGTGCCAGCGGTGCAGGCGGTCAGCATATTAACAAGACCGATTCTGCGGTGCGTATTACGCATCTTCCAACAAACACCGTCGTACAGTGCCAGAATGATCGCTCTCAACATCGCAACCGCGAAGAGGCAATGAATATGCTGAAAGGCGCACTGTACAATTTAGAGCTGAATAAGCGCAATGCAGATAAACAGGCCATAGAAGATGCTAAAACTGACATCGGCTGGGGGCATCAAATCAGGTCGTACGTGCTAGATCAAGGCCGCATTAAAGATTTACGCACCAATGTCGAAATCGGCAACACGCAAGGGGTGCTGGATGGCGACCTAGACCCGTTTATTATGGAAAGTTTGAAGCAGGGCGTTTAAATATTAAATGCCTGGTACGCCAATAATGGATTTCGCTTTCTCTACATCCACACGTAGAAATTCCGCAATGTCGCGATAATCATCGGGTAGCGCGGCATCATCCCAACCATTAGCAGAGTGACGTGCTAGATTCACCGCAAGGCTGACATTCTTGGCGCGATGCTCGCTTGCGCTTTCGTCATCCATCAATTTAGAAAGTAATGCTGGTAATTGAAAAGCCTCCACCAAGCCTTTTTGCAGATCACTTAATTTAAAACCCAATACTTCTTCTTGTACCGCTTTGCTACGCAAGGTTTTATCGGCTTGTTGCATGGCA
>JBARQL010000213.1:0-2966 GCA_049643685.1 Methylotenera sp. | reverse complement strand
ACGCCCACCACCAGCCAACGCCCGGCTACCTCAACCACCACCACACGCTCACGCGTACCAACGCTAACGCCACCCACGACTTTAATGACTGAGTGCTGACCGCCTGCGCCAGGCATCATGCGTTTTAGCACCCAAGTAATGGCTGCCATCACGAGCAAAACGACCGTTAAGCCTAGTAATATTTTAAAAATACTTCCCATTGGTGAGGGGGCTATTGTTGCCGCCGTTGTCGCGGCTAAAAGATTGATCGGTGAACTCAATAAAAGGACTATGGTAAGTTTTACACATAGTTGAAGAAGCGATTTAGCGTGCATATAGGCGGTTATCGATTTATTTTACGAATGCGCTCGGCGGGCGTAATAATATCGGTTAGGCGAATGCCAAATTTATCATTCACTACCACCACCTCGCCTTGCGCAATCAAACAGCCATTCACCAAAACGTCCATCGGCTCACCTGCCATGCCGTCTAATTCAACGACAGAGCCTTGCGCCAACTGCAATAAGTTTTTAATCGCTATTTTAGTGCGTCCCAATTCAACCGTGAGCTGAACAGGAATATCTAAAATAAAATCGATATCATTATGGGTTTCTTGCAGTTTATTTTTTGCCGAAAACTCTGTAAAAACCTGTGCCTGCTCTACTTTATTAGCTTGCAAAGCTGAGGCTTGCTCATTCATCGCTGCACCCCAATCATCTGTGGTCTCTGAAGCAGATTGCTCTGCCATCGCCGCACCCCAATCGTCTTCGGCAATTGTCGCTACATCATTTTCATCTACCACATTTTCAGCTTCTTGATTAGTCGCCATAAGGCTCTCCTTTTACATATTCAGTTGAGTTAGATCGCAAAAGCTTCTCTACTCTTAAGGCATATTGCCCATTAAACAAACCGTATTTACATAACATCACTGGAATGCCATCGACATTCGCTTCAACCGCCTCATCAATTTGTAATGGCACCACATCGCCTACTTTCATATTCAGCACATCGCCAAGCCGCATATTGGTCTTAGCCAAGTCCGCCACAATCTCCACCTCAGCAGCTTGTACTTGTTGTGTCATCAGTTTTACCCAGCGCTTATCTATACCCAACACCTCACCTTGTAACGGTGAAGTTAATAAATCACGAATAGGTTCAACCATTGAATAAGGGATGCAAAAATGCACTTCGCCACTGGCTGGGCCTAGTTCGATGTTAAAGGTGATTTCCACGACCACTTCATTGGGCGTGGCAATATTGGCAAATTGTGTATTCATTTCTGAACGAATATACTCAAATCGTAGCGGGTAAACTGGCTCCCAGGATTTGGCATAGGTTTCAAAAACGATATTCAAAATACGTTGAATGATGCGCTGTTCTGTTTGGGTGAAATCGCGGCCTTCAATGCGCGTATGAAAGCGACCATCGCCACCGAACATATTGTCAACTACTAGAAACACCAGTGTTGGGTCAAATACCATCAACGCGGTGCCGCGTAAGGGATGCATATTGATTAAATTGAGATTGGTTGGTACCACCAGATTACGAATGAAGTCACTGTACTTGGTGATTTTGACGGGGCCGACGGAAACCTCTACAGAGCGACGTAAAAAATTGAATAACTCAATACGCAAAAGCCGTGCAAAACGCTCATTAATAATCTCCAGCGTTGGCATGCGGCCACGCACGATGCGCTCTTGTGTCGCAAGATTATACGGCCGCACTTCACTGGCATCGGCAGACGAAGATTGATCATCATCGTCCCCATCAACACCTTTAAGTAGTGCGTCAACCTCGTCTTGAGATAAAAATTTATCAGCCACGGTACATTGCTCTGCTTATTGAATCACAAATGATGTAAAGAAAACCCCTGATATTTCTTGCGGCTTTCCCTTAGCAGTAAAGGGTTTTTTCAGCTCAGCGGTAATTTCTTCACTTAAAGCCTGCTTGCCTTCAGTCGTCGATATTTCAGAGGCTTGCTTGCTGGTCAATAGCATTAATAAACGATTGCGCACCGCTGGCATTTGCGCTTTAAGTTGCTCGGCGGCTTCAGGGCTAGCCACCTGCATGGTCACATCTAATTGCAGGAATTTCTCATCAGGATCTGGCTGCAAGTTCACGGTAAATGTCTCAAGGGTGACAAACACTGGCGCTTTTTCGGCCTCCTCATGTTTGACTTCTTTTTTATGGTCATCTTTTGCGTGCATAAAATACCAAGCCGCGCCACCGCCACCCGCCAGCAACACAACTGCCGCGATGATAATAATGAGTTTCTTTTTAGATTTTGGTGGTGCCGTTTCTGCTGCTACGGCTTCTGGTTTTGCTTTTGGATCTGCTGCCATTTTATTGCCTTTCTCTATGAACTCATTCAACCTATACGGCCAATTTAGCGGACGTCGGCTTAATTGATGATGTCATTATGGAGAAAAAATGCAAATTAACATGCGTGGATTAGAGGGGGAAAAAGCCGTTATATCGAAGATTCTACAGGTGGTGCTGATTCATACCGCCCTGTGAGCCTTATAAATAAAGGCTTGCAGGGCAGTGTTTTTCTCTCGGAGATTTGAGTAGATTTTTAGAAAGAAAAAATACCGCGCTAAAATGAAAAATTTCGGAGCAAGCTCACTAGGCGAACGTATCGACCAAACCGTTCGTTTTACGCAATATTGGTCTATTGCTACTCATCGGCTCATTTTGAGTAGTAGTTTGACCACTCTGTGTAAATCCTGAACGTTTTTGTTGCGAAGCTTGTTGAAATTCCTGGCGTGCCTGCTCACCGGAATTCACACTGGTTTGACCCAACTGAACACCTGATTCACGCATTTTCTCTCTCAAATTATCCATGCCATCTTGTAACGCCTGCCTGACTTCAGCATTATCAGAAGTAAAGCGCGTATCGGCTTGCCCATTATGCACACTGACCACGACTTGCAATGGGCCTAAATCGGGCGGATTGAGCGTTAATGTGGCAGATTGCTCCCCCGCAC
>JBARQL010000212.1:0-1983 GCA_049643685.1 Methylotenera sp. | reverse complement strand
GGTAAACGCAACTGGAATCACCAGTAAGCTCAACATAGTCGAAGTTAGTAGACCGCCAATCACCGCAATCGCCATCGGCTGCCGAAAACTGGCATCTCCGCCCATGCCAAGGGCAATTGGTAACATTCCGGCAATCATGGCTGTTGTTGTCATTACGATAGGGCGTGCGCGCTTATGGCAGGCATCAATAATGGCTTCAAAGCGTTTCATACCTTTCTCTTTCATGCCAAGGATGGTGTATTCTACAAGCAGGATGGAATTCTTTGTGACAATTCCCATCAGCATTAGAATGCCAATCAGCGCGGGAAGGCTCATTTGAGCGCCTGTCAGCAAAAGTGCGATAATTGATCCTCCGAAAGAGAGTGGCAAAGCGAAGAGGATAGTAATAGGTTGGAAGAAGTCTTTGAACAAAAGAACCAAAACACAAAAAACGCATATAACCCCTGTGAGCATGGCGATACTGAATCCTGAAAACAAATCGCCTATCATTTCTGAGTCACCCGCATTAATCAATTGAACGCTAGAAGGCTTGTTTTTAATGGACGGCAATGCCATGGCCTCATCCATGGCTAAGCCTAAAGGTGTACCGCCCAAATCCGCGCTGACAGTCACATAACGCTGACGGTCATAGCGATCAATCTGGGAGGGACCAGTGCTTGTGGTAATGCTGGCAACATTGGAAAGTGCAGTTTGCTTCGTGCCCGCCAGAATGCGGAGATTTGAAATGGTATCAATTTCTTGCAAGGAATAGTCGGACATACGTACCCGAATATAAATCTGTCTGTTATCAAGATTGAGTTTGGAAAGGTGTGGGTTAAAATCGCCAGAGGTCGCTATACGTACTGTATCGGCAATGGATTCCGTTGTTATTCCTAATTCTGCGGCGCGGGCAAAGTTCGGTCGGATATTAATCTCCGAGCGTTGGAGGCTGGCCGTTGAATTTATGTTAGAGATGCTTTTCAGGCCACGCAGTTCTTTTTCTAGTGCGGCAGCAGTTTGGGTCAAAGCTACCATGTTCTCGCTTGAAAGAAGAATGGAAAAGTTTTCGCCTGGCCCGTCGTTTTTCAGCGTAAATTTAGCACCCGGTATATTCGGCAATACTTCCCTGATTGCGCTATTAATCACGCTTTGCGGCGGGCGCCTGTCTTTTGGCAGAAATGTCAAAATCAATGAGCCTTTACGCACAACTCCAGCGCTGTCTCCTCCCATGCCGCCTTCTCCCGCAGCACCAACGACAGCAAATATTTTGTCGATGCCCACAATTTTCTCAACTGATTTGCGGACGGTTTCCGCAGTTGATAATGTATCTTCCAAAGTGCTGCCAGGGGCCAACTCAATGCTTAAATTGGTGTATTCCAAATCGGAGGGCGGTATGAAGCCAGCTGGAAGTTTTGTAGCCAAAAAAAACGATAGGACAAAGAATACTGTTGTCATGAGCAAGGTTTTCTTTTTGTGGATCAGGCACCAGCGCACCGCATTGAGATATTTCTTCATGATAAGGCCATCTTCTTCATGATGTTGACGACTATCGTTTTTCAGATAATATGCGGACATAAGTGGCGTGATCAGCCGCGCCACCAACAGGGACATAAGAACAGAAATAACAACCGTCCAGCCAAACTGTTTGAAAAGAAGCCCTATAACTCCACTCATAAGTGAGGTCGGCAAGAACACCACGACTATCGTTAGCGTTGTGGCGATCACTGCTAAAGCGATTTCATTCACAGCCTCTTTCGTGGCCACAAGGACGCTTTTCCCCATGCGCTTATGGCGTACGATATTTTCAATCTCCACAATCGCATCGTCAATGAGAATGCCTACGACAATGACCAAGGCCAAGAGCGTAAGCGTGTTGAGGGAAAAACCAAGCCAATACATAACCCCGAAGGTCGGAATAATGGACAAAGGCAAGGCTGTCGCTGAAATTAGCGTCGCGCGCCAGTCGCGTAAAAAAAACCAGACTACAATAACGGCAAGGATAGC
>JBARQL010000211.1:0-2749 GCA_049643685.1 Methylotenera sp. | reverse complement strand
GTAATGGCAAGTTAAGTGCCGCAGAAATAAAAAAAGACGAACTTTTTAACGGTGGCGGGTTCAGCAAAGCCGATAAAAACGGCAATAAAAGCTTGAGTGAAAACGAATATGCGACTTATAAATCTGCAGTGCAGCAAAAAGAAACCAAGCGCGTTGCCAAAGATAGCGCGATTACTTCGAAAATAAAATCTAAATATCTGGTCGAGAAAAACTTTAAAAGTTTTGATGTCAGTGTAGAAACAAAAGAGGGCGTTGTGGTGCTAAGCGGCTTTGTTGATAACGAATCTACCAAAGCGCGTGCAGGACAAATTGCAGCAGGTGTGAAAGGCGTTAAAGCGGTGAAAAACGGTTTAGTCGTTAAACCTTAAGCTAAATTTAAACGTATGGAAGTGAGCGATTATTGATGCGGCACGGCGAAGCATCAACTCCCGTTCGGCATGAGCCTGTCGAAGGCGTTGAATCCGTTCACATTTAGGAAATCTCAATACGAACGGACTTTAAATATCATCGGGCCTCATCATCAATAAAAAATTGGTATAAAAAACCCCATATCAATATGGGGTTTTTTTGATGGGCCATTAACAGAGATTCAAAAATCGCTAAGAACTACTTAGATTTATAGCTGTGCTTTACGATGGCGCGCTGAAAAACCAATCAAAGCAAGGCCAGCCAGCATCATTGCATACGTTTCTGGTTCTGGTACAGCAGCGGCAATAGTCACACCACCTGTAAATCCGCCACTAGTAACATTAGGGCCGTAGTTGAAGTTTACGGTATATTTTCCTGTTGGCAGTCCACCAGTTAAGTCTGGTAGCGAGCCATTCCATTGTGGTGAGCCTGGAAAATAATACGCATTAGGATAGAAAAAATTGTAAGAACCTGTTGAGTCTGGATTTAGTGTTACGTGGTCAGGGTTTCTTAAATAATAAGTGCCGTCAGCACCTTTAAGGTCAATGACACTCACCCCTGCATTTTGTGCAAAATTAAAACCTGTGGTTAGGTCTCTAGCAAATACGGTGACGTATGCGGGGGCTGTTAATTCAAATTCGATCGTGTCGTAGAAGGTAACAGGTGAGCCAAAAGAATTAGGTCCACCGAGTGCTGCGCCGAAACCAAATGCTTGAGAGTAGGTATTTCCTGCTGTGGTTAAGCCAACATTGTAGTTAGCTGCGCTTGCATTAACGCTAGATAGAGCAGCCGCAACAATTGCAGCTAACGCTAGATGTTTAATATTTTTCTTCATTCAGAACCCTATCTTAATATTTTTAATATAATTTTTTAATGCTAAATTAAAACTAATTTTTCGGCGTACACGGTTTTCCGCACTTATTTATCACACCTTGATTTTTACCACGCCTTGATTTGCTACACCCTGCAATTATGGAAAATGCCTATATTTGCAGCCCGCTCTTAAATCTATGGGTGCATTCTGCTGAAAAATCATTTATTCAGCAATGGCCCGTTTGGGTAGTAGACTTCTATATTCTGCACATATAAATTTGGCTAAGCTTGAAAAGTTAGCAGACAAAAAATAAACCCCACGCTTTAGGTGGGGTTAGTTTTTAGCACTGTAATTAGCAGCGAATTATCTAAAATTAAGCTACAGTATTGATTTATAGTTTACGGCGACGTGCTGTAAAGCCGATTAAACCTAGACCAGCAAGCAACATCGCATAAGTTTCTGGTTCTGGCACTGCTGCAACGTTAATACCACCAGTATATGTACCTGTAGAACGCAGTGCGTACTTGAAATTGATTGCATAATTCCCAGCGCCTAATGTCTCTGTGAAGCTAAATGGACCAGGGGCAACAGCTTGAGAAATAAAATTGAAGCCAGGTGCGCCATCATTAAGATCTACGCGCTTTAGGTTAAAGCCGGTTGATAAGGTATTAGCAAATACCGTGACATTAAAAGTATCTGCTAGAATGAATTCGAATGTATCAAATAAATCTTCACCGTCATTCCCAGCGTTAGCAGCATTGAAACCATAAGAGTACGTGCCTAGCCCAGCATTTCCCGGTATAACCGAAGGACCATCAATTACAACATTTCCAGAATTATTCACAATAACATTTGCTGCATGTGCAGTGCTAATGTTGAGTCCTAATACAAATGGCATTACTATAACTAAAAGTTTGATAATATTTTTCATGATACTTCCCCTAAATTATTTACTTACACGCTGCAAATTTTGTACCATCATCTTACTCACGAAATACTCAACGCAGAATTACAATTGCAGTATCTGGAAAAATTATCAGTACCGCAATAGCCCGTTTGGGTGCTTATATTCAATAATTTCTAGTATTTACTTTTGTTTACAATTTTGGTTCAAATCGTGATTTGTTTAGTGTTTGTATCGTGATTAATAAGGGTGCTACGGAATTTTATTTTGATATCTGATTCAAATTTTAGCTTGATATATACTCGAAAATTACGAATGGGCACTTCTAATAATTCAACTTTCGTCGCAACACTGCGTTGCTCATAAAAAATAACTCCTTATATATCAAATATATACCGCGTCGTTATTTTTTGTTCGCGCCTTGTTTTGCTTAGAAATTTGAATTATTTGAGGTGCCCGAATGAACATTGACCACTTACTAGAATTGACTACGTGTTAAAATGACCTTGAAGCTGGCTAGACAGTCGCCGCTCACGAAAGTGGGGGGAGGAAAGTCCGGGCTGCGCAGAGCGGGATGACGGCTAACAGCCGTACGCTGAAAGCTGGAAACAGTACAAGGCGCG
>JBARQL010000210.1:0-1711 GCA_049643685.1 Methylotenera sp. | reverse complement strand
AAAATCATTGAAAGTTTTGTAGGACGTAATATCAGGGTTGGCGGCTTCAGCCATATTCACGTTGTAACGCTTTACAAACCAACGAATAACGGCAGTGGTGATATTGCCACCTTGTAAGTGCGCAAGCCTGCCCGCAAGCGCGGTGATGGCCTGTTTGGGGATAACGTATTGTAAAAGCACAGTAATTTTGTTGTTCATGGTTTCTAACTATAGTAATAGGCAATTCACTAAAAACTGAAGGAGCTGTCATTTCGAGCAAAGCGAGAAATCTTAGTCGCTAGATTCCTCACATTCGTTCGGATTGACAAACTTGAAAGTGCATATCTATCATCCAATAAAAAGCACAGAGCCAGATGTTCTCTGAATCTCTGTGCCCGATGTATAAAAGTCGTGAATAAGAATGGACTAGTTTTTAGACTGATCCACTAATTTGTTTTTAGCAATCCAAGGCATCATTGAGCGTAATTGGCCGCCAACTTGCTCAATTGGGTGAGCTGCGTTCAAACGACGACGTGCAGTCATTTCAGGGTAGTTGGTACGACCTTCTAAAATGAACTGCTTAGCGTAATTACCGTTTTGAATGTTCGCTAAACAGGTTTTCATTGCCGCGCGTGATTGATCGTTAATGACTTGTGGGCCAGTCACGTATTCACCGTATTCCGCATTGTTTGAAATTGAGTAGTTCATGTTGGCAATGCCGCCTTCGTACATCAAATCTACAATCAATTTCAATTCGTGTAAGCATTCAAAGTATGCCATTTCAGGCGCGTAACCAGCTTCAACTAAGGTTTCAAATCCCGCTTTAACCAATTCAACTGCGCCGCCGCATAAAACAGCTTGTTCGCCGAATAAGTCTGTTTCAGTTTCTTCACGGAAATCTGTTTCAATCACGCCGCCTTTTGTGCCGCCGTTTGCTGCAGCGTATGAAAGTGCGATGTCTTTTGCTTTACCAGATTTATCTTGATACACAGCGATGAGTGATGGAACGCCGCCGCCTTTTAAGTATTCAGAACGTACTGTGTGGCCTGGGCCTTTTGGCGCAATCATAATCACGTCTAAATCCGCGCGTGGCACGATTTGGTTGTAGTGAATGTTAAAGCCGTGAGCAAAGGCTAATGCAGCGCCTTTTTGTAAGTTTGGTGCAATTTCAGCATCAAAAATACCAGCCATTGTTTCGTCAGGTAACAATACCATTACAACATCCGCTTGTTTAACCGCATCTGCGATTTCTAATGTGTTGTGACCAGCAGCAACTGCTTTAGCCCATGAGCTACCGCCTTTACGAAGGCCGATAGTGACGGTTGCGCCGCTATCTTTAAGGTTGGCCGCGTGTGCATGACCTTGTGAGCCGTAGCCGACGATGGTTACTTTTTTGCCTTTAATTAAACCAAGGTCTGCGTCTTTATCGTAATAAACTTTCATTTCTTTTACTGCCTTTCCATGCAAATGCTGAATAAATTATAGAGGGATTTATGTACTTAAACTTTCAGAATACGGTCGCCACGGCCTATGCCAGAAGCGCCTGTACGCACTGTTTCTAGAATTGCTGCTTTATCTAAGCTTTCGATAAATGCATCTAACTTGTTGCCTGAGCCGGTAAGCTCAATCGTAAAGCTACCGTCAGCCACATCGATAATACGGCCACGGAAAATATCACACATACGTTTCATTTCTTCACGAAACGCACCAGTTGCTTTGACTTTTACGAGCA
>JBARQL010000209.1:0-5122 GCA_049643685.1 Methylotenera sp. | reverse complement strand
GGTATTTTCGGCATGAATTTTAATCACATGCCGTGGATTAACGAATATAACGGCTTCTGGTGGGCGCTGGCAATTATGGCTGGCATCGCGCTGCTGATGATTTTGATTTTCTGGCGTCGACAGTGGTTGAGCAGTAAGACTTAAAATTCACCGTCATTCTGAGCTAGGCATGGGTTCCAGCGGGTTTAAATAACGACACTGGATACCGACTTTCGTCGGTAAGACAACCCTAGATTTTCCGTCATTCCGATGAAAATCGGAATCCAGTGTCTTTAAGCACTATAAAATTGCAGGATATAAATCATTCCAGTAAGGGTTTGATTTTTCAATTAAATCTACCTTCCATTGTCGTTTCCATTCTTTCAATTGCTTTTCACGAATGATGGCACTTTCAATGTTTTCATGTACTTCGTACCAAACTAAAGTATGAACTTGATGTTGTTTGGTAAAGCCTTCAACAAGGTCAGATTGATGCTCCCAAACACGTTTTATTAAATTGGAAGTCACGCCAATATATAAAGTGCCATTGCGTTGGCTAGCTAAGATGTAAACGCAGGGTTGCATGGGTTAAAGTCGCTGGATTCCGACTTTCGTCGGAATGACAGTGTGAATTGTGCGGATTATCATTTAACTAAATCTGCATACTTAGCACGTATCTTCGCCGCCTTTGGTGCTGCAACCGCCATGCAGTATGGGTTGCCCGGGTTTTTATCAAAATAATACTGGTGATAATCTTCAGCAGGGTAAAAAGTTTCCGCACCGTTGATTTGTGTCACGATAGGCGCGCCGAATACTTTAGCCTCGTTGAATTCGGCAATCATTTTCACGGTTGCATCCTGTTGCGCCAGATTTTGGCAGAACACCGCTGAGCGATATTGCGTGCCAATGTCATTACCTTGGCGGTTTGGCGTGGTTGGGTCATGTGAGACCAGAAATACTTCTAATAAAGTTACAAAGCTTACTTGGTCTGCGTCGAAGGTGATTTTAATGGCCTCAGCATGGCCCGTGTCGCCATTGCAAATGGTTTTGTAAGTGGGGTTTGCCGTTTGCCCGCCAATATAGCCAGAAACCACAGTACTTACCCCGCGTAATTGGCTGAATACCGGCTCTGTGCACCAAAAACATCCACCTGCAAAAATTGCAATTTGTTCGTTGTTCATACGATTCACCTTCAATGTTTATTCGAGAATTTTAGTCTTAAAAACTGGTCAATTCGACATACAATACTTAGTCAACGTTTCACCTATAACATTACATTTACCTCACTATTATTTGCATGTCTTTAAACGCGCTTTATGTCGATTTTAACTCTTACTTTGCTTCGGTAGAGCAACAACTCGTGCCCGAGTTACGCGGCAAGCCAGTTGGTGTACTCGCGGTAATGGCGGAAACCACTTGCTGTATCGCCGCGAGTTATGAGGCTAAAGCCTTTGGCATTAAAACTGGAACAGGCGTTCGTGATGCCAGAAAGTTATGTCCAGACATGGTTTTTGTGCAAGCAAGGCCACCTGTTTATGTGGCCTTGCACCATCAGCTCATCGAAATTGTGGAAAGCTGTACGCATGTAGAAAAAGTACTGTCGATTGATGAAATGGTCTGTAAGCTCACCGGTAGCCAGCAGGTGCCTGAAAATGCACTTAAACTCGCCGCTAAAATAAAGCGTGCTATTAGCAAAAAATTTGATTATATCCGTTGCTCAATTGGCATCGCGCCGAATACCTTTTTAGCAAAAACGGCGTCGAATATGCAAAAGCCTGACGGCTGCGTGTTAATCGAACAACATGAATTGCCACAACGGTTGTACGGGCTTCAATTGCGCGCGTTAAACGGCATAGGTAAGCAGATGGAAGCGCGTTTGAACCGCTACAAAATCACCACGGTGGAGCAGTTGTATGCGGCCAATCGTCAGCAGTTACAATCTGCATGGGGTAGCATTGAAGGCGAGCGCATGTACGATAAACTGCGCGGCTTAGAACCTTATTACGTTAAAAATGCTCGCAGCAGCTTAGGGCATTCTCATGTCATGCCGCCTGAGCAGCGTAACCCTGCGGGCGTGAAAGCCGTATTGCATCGCTTACTGCAAAAAGCCTGTATGCGCATGCGTAGCTACGATTTATTGGCTTCAAAAATCAGTGTGAAAGTGAAGTTTCGAGACGCTGTTGAATATAAATCCGTACCAAGTTGGAGAATGGAAAGTGCAGTTTCGCCAACGGATAACACCTTACGTTTGATAGAAGCGCTCGAAATATTTTTGCAACATTACCCAAAAACCAAACATGAACCTTTTGCGGTGGGGGTTTCTTTTTCAGGATTGGTCACGGCAGATGAAGTGGCGCGTGATTTGTTTCAAATCGAGCCGTTAGAAAACGAGAAAAAACTCAATCAGGCGATTGATACGCTGAATCTGAAATTTGGTAAAAACACTATTTATTTTGGTGGTGCACATGAAGCGCTCAAAGATGCACCGATGCGCATTGCGTTCAATCATATTCCTGATTTAGAAATAGAAGGAGACACCTAAAAATCCTATATCTTTGTTGGTGCTGCCCTGCGAGCCTTTGTTAATAAGGCTCGCAGGGCAGTATTTTTAGCTCGTGGTGAATTTAAGTATTTTATATGAACTCAAAAGCGCTTGATTGCCAGCATCAATTAGTATCTAGCCCCGCGTATATTGCACACTTTTGTCGCTGGATTTTCAGCGGTCATCATATTATCTGTCGCCTTTTTTTCAGTTACAGGGGTTGGCGCGGCAACGGTACAGTCAATACATTTACCTTTGACAGTGTTAAAGCCTTTGGTGGTTTCCAATCCTTTTACGTCTTTAAAGATTGCGTCATCGACTTCTGCATCGGTTAAATTGGCACCAGTGAGGTCTGCGCCAGTTAAATCTGCTTTAATTAAATCAGCGCGATACATATTGGTATTACGTAAATTCGCACCGCGTAAATTACCAAATCTAAAGGCGGCTACGCCTAAATCTGCGCCTTCAAAATTTGCGCCAGCAAAATTGCCACCAACGGAGTCAAATTTCATTTGCCCCATGGGTTGATTACCTAAATCCAACCCAAAACGGCCTTTTTTAATGTTAGCGTTGCTCATGTTTACGCTACCTAGTGTGCCAATCATGCGGGCATTGGACAGGTTGGCGCCAGCAAAGTTGGTTTTATCAAAAATCGCCTGAAAGATTATGGCATCAGTTAAATTGGCTTTGCTGAAATCGGCATTCTCAAGCCTTGCCAGATTTAAATAGGCACCTTGCAAATTAGCACCGATGAGTTTTGCCCCCATCAATTCTGCGCCAAAAAAGCTGACGTTTTGCATATTACAGTGGCTTAAATCTAAGCCATTAAAGATTAAATAACCCGCTTCTTTGTTGCTTAAATCACAAGTTTTGCTGTTGATTTGTTTTAATGCATCGGCTTGGCTGATTTTTTCGCGCGCTACTTCTTTGTTTTTAGCATAAAAAGCCGAAGCTTTTGCGATGGTATTGTCAGGGTCTAGTAAAAAGGCATCTTTTGCCGCTTGGTTGCCAAAGCAGTAGGTTTTGCCTTTGTATAACTCATTAATCTCACATTTAGTTTTAATCAAAGAGCCTTTCGACAAGCCTGTGGTGCAGTGATCGCCAAACTCGCCAGCAAAGGCAAAGCTGCTAATGGTTAAGCCAATGACTAATAATAATAGTTTAATTTTATTCATGATGTGTCTCCAATGTTCCGCTGAATAGTTTTCCAGTTAATGCATTATTCGCGCTAACTAAACAATAGTGTGTAACTCATGTCACATAGATGCAAATAATTATCATTAAGACATTCGTGTGCGAACTTAGTGGGCTCATGAAAATCATTAGTTACAAATTGTTAACAACTGTTAAGTAGTCCAAATGGAAATTCGCCGCGTTGAATGTCCATCTGCAGGATAAACCGCAGAGATTGAAAAGTTAAAAAGTAATTTTAAAGTTCAATCAATCGCGCTGATTAAGCGTAACCAAAGTTCTAGAATTATTTTCTAGATAAAGAGGAGAAGTAAAAATGAGTTTAGTTAAAAATATGCGTGTAAAGATGTTAGTGCCTGCTTTATTGACGGCAGTAATTGCAGCACCAGCCATGGCAACGGATCAATATAATGATATGGCACGCGTGCTTTCAGCAACGCCGCAAACTGAGCGTGTGAATGTACCACGCCAAGAATGCCGCACAGAATATCAACGTGAAAGCTACAACCATGGCGGTAATAATATGACAGGTGCCATTATCGGTGGTATTGCAGGTGGTTTGCTTGGCAACACTGTTGGCCGTGGTAATGGCCGTGTAGCGGCTGCGGCTGTGGGTGCCGGTGTAGGAGCAATTGCTGGTAATAGTATTGGTAATAATAATTATCGTAGCGGGTCACGGTCAGTACCTGTTGAAAGTTGTTACCAGGTAGATAACTGGCAAACGGTGAATACGGGCTATTTAGTGACGTATGAATATAACGGTAGAACTTATACAACGGTAACGAATGATCATCCCGGCCGTTATATTGATGTAAATGTCGCCGTTGCACCAAACAGACGTGCGGTGCAGCAAGCTGGTTATATCGAAAAAGGCCAGTATGGTGATTCACGCTGGGATGATGATGATCATCGCGGACGTCGTGGTTATCACGGTAAACATCGTGGTTGGGATCGTCATGGTGAGGGGCGTTACTACTAGACTGATTAAGCTTTAAAAAGCTAAATCCTATTAGAGCCAGCCGCTTATTCGCGGCTGGTTTTTTTATTGACTAAAATCGAATGCGCTTAAAATTAATTGCTAGATTTTAGTGTGGTGATGAGCTACCTCTATTAATGTTAAAATTGCCCGCATGAGACCCTTCATGCAAAAATGTGCTGTTTTTCTTAAGCAAATATTTCTTCCCCAATCCAATCCTAACGCGGCTATTGCTTGGCAGCGCATGGGCCATCATACGGGAGAGTCTTATTGGCTGTATGCTGCACCTGTGCATTTGGTGCTACAGCGCGACACTTTTAGTTTAGCGGCTCCAGTGCCCCTGCCATTACAAGACGATGAAATAGAAGCTCTGACAGCTGCATTCAATCAGCACTTTAGTACAGATGGCATGCAGTTTTTTTGGCATGAAAGCC
>JBARQL010000208.1:0-6908 GCA_049643685.1 Methylotenera sp. | reverse complement strand
AAGCAAACACCTATGATGATTTAGCGTTGATGGTGCAGGCCATTGGTGAACAAGCCAGGCCAGGTGACCATGTGTTGGTGATGAGCAATGGTGGCTTTGGCGGCGTGCATCAAAAAATACTGAATGCGTTAGCATCCAAACATTAGACCGCGTTAATACTTGGCAGATATGCTCTTGGCAAACACACTTAAATTGACTGAAGCTAAAGCGCTCGCTGCGCTGATTACTAAGTTAAAAACACTTAGTATGATAAGTATCGCCATTTGGCTGTCTGTGATGATTCACGCGGTGATATTAAGCATTCATTTTGAGCCAGAGCTTAAAAAATTAGCAGAGCAATTGCCTACCCTAGACGTGATGCTGGTCAACGCTAAGACCAAAACCAAGCCAGTAAAAGCGGACGTGTTGGCACAGGCCAATTTGGACCGTGGTGGCAATACGGACCAAGATCGAGTCATGAAATCGGCGTTACCTGCGGTAAAGCAGCAGAAAACTGAATTTACTTTAAAGCCGACGACGAAAGAGAAATCTGGCGCGCGTGCTGCTAAAAAGGTGGCTGAAGAAACACAGGAAGAAAAGCGGGTGACAGAGCTTGAAAGAAAAGCGCAAGAACTCATGACGCAAATCAAGGCGACTAAAAAAGTAGAGTCACAACCCCTGCAAGCCTCTACTGCCAAAGCGTCAGAAACGGGCGATCAAGAAGCGCCTAGCAAGCTCAATATGGCCGATATGACGGCATCAGCATTGGAAATAGATAAGTTGGAAGCGGCGATTGCAAAAAAACAGGATGATTATCAAAAGCGCCCTAAACGCAAGGAACTGGGCGCACGTGCACAAGAATATCGCTTTACGATGTATGAAGAAGTCTGTCGGCAAAAAATTGAAAAATTTGGTAATTTGAATTACCCGGAAGCGATGCGCGATAAAAATGCATTCGGTAAAGTGCTATTTTCCATCGATATTAAAGCGGACGGCAGTATAGAGAAAATTGTAATCAAGCGTAGTTCAGGTAATAAAATCTTTGATGAGGCGGCGAAGAATATATTACAACTGGCCGCACCTTACCCTGAATTCCCGCCAGATATTCGCAAAGAATTTGATGTGATTGGCATTACCCGTACCATGACTTTTACCCGCGAAGATACACTACAAGCAGAATGACTAATCACTTTGAGCACCACGTATTTTTTTGTCTTAATCAGCGCGAAAACGGTGAAGCGTGTTGCATGGATAAAGGCGCAGAAGCTGCTTTTGACCACATGAAAGCACGTGTTAAAAAGCTCGGTTTAAATGGAGAAGGTAAAGTGCGCATTAATCGCGCAGGCTGTTTAGACCGTTGTGGAGAAGGCCCCGTTTTGGTGATTTATCCGCAAGCGATTTGGTACACTTTTATCGATACTGAAGACATTGATGAGATTATCGACAGCCATTTAATCAATGGCAAAGTGGTGGAGCGATTAGTGGTTTAAGCTTGGAAAGTAGCAAAAAGCGAACTAAAATCAGCCTGAATTTCCCCCGAGCGAAAATCGCTGCCCTGCTAGCCTTGTAAATAAAGGCTTGCAGGGCAGCATCAAAGAAGATGTGCAAAACAAGTTAGTTAATTGGATGTTAAAGCGCACGTGACATGTGTTCTTATTTTGTCAGTCAATGCTAATTTCATTGCATCATTTAGCGGTGAAAAATTGTTTTCACGCATCGCCTCACCCCAATGAGAATTGGGAAAATGTTTATCATTTTCAAAACGTGGGACTACATGCCAATGCAGGTGCGGAGTTTTGTTGCCCAAACTCGCAAGGTTGATTTTATCTGGTTGAACGACTTCGCGCATGGCAGTTTCTACGGCAAACACCACTTTCATCATACGCGCACGCTGAGGCGGGGCTAAATCGCTCATTTCCTTCACATGCTCGAGTAGCTCAACACGGCAATAAGCGGGGTAGTCTGCGTCGTTTAAAAGCACTACGCGGCAAAAGTCATCTTGCCATAAAATTTCGTAAGGGGTTGGCAGACAAAGTGAGCAGGTTGGGGTCATGGTGGGAATTGATTATTAAACGTGAAATATTTTCAATGTCATTTCAAACGCTTGTGAGAAATCTTGTCAGGTTGCTTCGTTGAAATCAGATTTCTCTCATGCGTTCGAAATGACAGTTTTTTTAATTTGGTTCAAAGGTTTAGGAAGCTGCCAACATACGATCTAAAGTCAATTTAGCGAGTTTCGCCTCACGTGCAGGCACTTTAATTTGATTCACTACTTTGCCTTCAACCAGGTTTTCCAGCACCCAAGCCAAATGTTGTGGGTCTATCCGCGCCATGGTGGAGCATTCACAGACCACGTGACTCATGAACTGTACTAATTTTCCTTGTGGTTTCATTTGTTCTGCCAAGCGATTCACCAAATTTAGCTCAGTACCAACTAACCATTTGGTATTTGGCGCGGCATCCGATACTGTTTTGAGAATATATTCGGTTGAGCCGACAAAGTCAGAATTTAAGCATACTTCAAATGGTGCCTCAGGGTGCGAAATCACAATGCCATCAGGATGTTCTGCACGGAATTTGGTGATATTTTGCAAGCGGAACATTTGATGCACCGCGCAATGCCCTTTCCATAGCAGGATTTTGGCATTTTTAATTTGTGCTTCGGTTAAGCCGCCCATTGGTTGGTCAGGGTCCCAGATCGGCATTTGTTCTAGTGGAATGCCCATTTTATGACCAGACCACCTCCCAAGATTTTGGTCAGGGAAGAACAGTACTTTTTCGCGTTGTTTGAAGCTCCATTCTAATATTTTGGGTGCGTTGGTGCTGGTGCACACAATGCCGCCATGCTCGCCGCAAAAGGCTTTTAAATCTGCGGCGGAGTTAATGTACGTTACTGGTGTAATGGTTTCATCAAAATCCAGCACTTTATTCAGTTCACGGTAGCTGCGCTCTACTTTGGCAAGGTTGGCCATATCGGCCATTGAGCAGCCTGCGGCTAGGTCTGGCAATATGGCGATTTGGTCAGAGCGACTCAGAATATCAGCGACTTCAGCCATAAAATGCACGCCTAAAAACACGATATATTCAGCATCTAAAGTTTCACAATAGCGCGATAATTTTAGCGAATCGCCCGTGTAATCGGCATGGCGATAGACACCTTCGTTTTGGTAATGGTGGCCTAAAATGACCAAACGAGATCCAAGTTTTTCTTTTGCAGCAATAATGCGACGCTGACAATCCACATCATCGGTGGCTTGGTAGCGCTCGAATTTAATTGGACTGGGTTTTATCGCTTCAGTTTGCATAATGACTTCGGTACTTAATGACGTGAAAAGTTTATTTTATAACGTTAAGTGATGTTGTTCACCTAATCTTTTTAGCGCATCGACATTGGTCCAGGAGAATACACGTTGAGCGGCTTCTCGCCAATCGACCCACTCATAACGTACATGTTCATTTGGCGCCAATTGGATTGGCAATTTACTTGGCAATGTTAAGCCAAATAAATGCTCGGTATTTTCTATCACACCAGGTGCATAGCGGTTACGCCAGTGTGGGTAAATTTCATAGAGGTTGGAAGCTTGCCAATCTTGCAAATCATATTGCGTTGCATCTAAGCCTGTTTCTTCAAACACTTCACGAATGGCCGCTTGTCGGGGCGTTTCACCATCCTCTAAACTACCCGTCACAGACTGCCAAAATCCCATTTTATCAGCACGCTCCATAATCAACACTTGTAAGTCTGTCGTATGAATAAGAATAAGGGCAGAAATTGGCGTTTTGAACATTGGGTCAAATTTGTTAATGGCCATTTAATGGCTAAGCTTTTTCTTTGGCCTTAGCGCTGGTTAAATTTTTAGGGAGTTGAAACACCACATTTTCAACCACGCCATGCAACTCCTCAACATGATGAGCGCCCAATCGTTGTAATTTTTCAATCACTTCTTGCACCAGCACTTCTGGGGCTGAAGCCCCGGCAGACACGCCGATTTTTTTCTTGCCAATTAGCCATTCAGGGTCTAAATGACTCGCATTGTCTACCATATAGGCTTCGACTCCTTGATTTTGCGCGACTTCACGCAAGCGGTTGGAGTTGGAGCTATTGGGCGAGCCGACAATAATCACTAAATCACTATCTTTCGCCATGATTTTGACCGCATCCTGACGATTTTGCGTGGCATAGCAAATATCATCACTTTTAGGCGCGTGGATTTTAGGGAAACGCACTTGCAACGCTTCAATGACTTTCGCAGCATCGTCCATTGACAGTGTCGTTTGCGTCACATAAGCGAGTTTTTCTGTATCTTTTACCAGTAAATTCACTACATCTTCAGGCGTTTCAACCAAGTACATACCACCTTCACTTTGCCCCATGGTTCCCTCAACTTCTGGGTGACCTTTATGGCCAATCATGATAATTTCCATGCCAGCTTTGCGCATTTTGGCGACTTCGATATGCACTTTGGTGACGAGCGGACAAGTGGCATCAAAAGCAGTTAATCCGCGTGACTCCGCCTCAATCCGCACCGCTTGAGAAACGCCATGCGCGCTAAAAATCACCGTGCTGCCTGTCGGAATTTTATCAAGTTCATTGACAAAAATAGCCCCTTTAGCGCGCAGCTCATCGACGACAAATTTATTATGCACCACCTCGTTTCGCACATAAATGGGTGCGCCGAATTTCTCTAAGGCTTGTTCTACAATAATAATTGCGCGATCTACACCTGCGCAAAAACCGCGTGGATTAGCGAGTATTACCTCAGCGGGTTGAAAATCTGCCATATGCTCTTTTTATCATCAAATTTAATTACGGTATAATGCGCATATTAACCTAAATAGCGCACTAAAACATGAACAATTCTGCCGTTAAAAATACTGCAACACTACTGATTACCTGCCCCGATAGCAAAGGCATCGTAGCCGCAATAGCTGATTTTTTATATCAGCATAACGCGAATATCCTACATGCTGATCAACACCAAGATGCAGAAAATAATCTGTTTTTAATGCGCGTAGAGTGGGATCTGGCAGGTTTTACGCTGTCACCCGCTAATTTCGAGCAAAGCTTTGCAACCATTGCCACGCGTTTCTGTATGGAATGGCAACTTAAACTTTCTAATAAACCGGTACGTGTGGCGATTATGGTGTCGCAGTATGACCATTGCTTGGCAGATTTGTTGCATCGTCACAAAAATGGCGAATTAGAATGTGATATTCCACTCATTATTAGTAATCATCGCGATACTGAAGCTTTAGCTAAATTCTACGGTGTAGATTTTCACTATATTCAAGTCAATAAAGACAATAAAGCCGTTGCTGAAGCCCAACAATTTGACTTGTTTGCACAATACCATATTGATTTAATTGTATTAGCGCGTTATATGCAAATATTGTCGCCAAATTTTGTCGCACGCTACCCTAAGCAGATCATAAATATCCATCACTCATTTTTACCCGCGTTTATCGGTGCGCGACCTTATCATCGCGCCTTTGAGCGTGGCGTTAAGTTGATTGGCGCAACCAGTCATTACGTGACGGAAGTGTTAGATGAAGGCCCAATTATTGAGCAAGATATTGACCGTATTTCACATCGCGATCAAGTAGAAGATCTCATTCAAAAAGGGCGGGATTTGGAACGGATTGTTTTATCTAAGGCTGTGCGTTGGCATATTGAAAACCGCATTTTGTTGTATGCGAATAAAACGGTGATTTTTGACTAGCTCAGTTTAGATAGGCGTTAAAAAAGGTTATTCCGTTGCTGGCGCATCTAAGGCAGGAATCTCTGGTTCATCATAGGCCGCTATCTCAGGTAACACTGCCATCTCAACTAAATTATTCGCTGAATTCTTACTTTCAGCGTTAGTAGCACGAGTACCTTCATCCGTATATGATTCACCCGTAGTGACACAACCAGTGACGAATAATATAATTATCGTAAATAAACCTATTGATAATGATAATTTGTTCATTTTAGACCTCCTAAGTTTTGTATAGCATGATTAGCTACTAAGTCATTATTTAATTCAAATTTTTAGCAGTTCATGCTGTCCAATTTACGCTTACTTCAACTGGTTTGCAATGCTGGTTTTGATGAATAGCTAGAGTGAGTCTCGATATTAAGGCAATATTTTTTCTAATATAAACAAATCGCTAGCGATTTCACGTTTTCTAATCAAGTGGCAGTCGCCGCCATCGACCATCACCTCAGCTGCGCGTGGACGAGTGTTGTAATTACTGGCCATACTCATGCCGTAGGCGCCCGCAGACATAATCGCCAGCAAGTCCCCTTCTGCTAGCGCTAAGTTTCTGTCATGGCCTAAAAAATCACCACTTTCACAGACTGGCCCGACGATTTCATAGGTGGATAATGGCACATTATCACGTGGTTGTACTGCTTGAATGTCATGGTAAGCATCATAAAGCGCAGGTCGCATCAGGTCATTCATGGCAGCATCAACAATCGCGAAATTTTTACTTTCGGTGGGTTTCAGGTACTCTACTTTTGTCAGCAAAACACCTGCATTACCCACCAATGCACGGCCAGGCTCAAACACTAATTTCACGTTCCGATTGCCCAATTTTTCACGCATAGCAGCCGCATAAGCAGTAAATTCGGGTGGCGTTTCATCGCTATAGCAAATGCCGATACCGCCACCAGCATCAATATGTCGAATATGAATACCATGTTTTTCTAGCGCATCCACCAGCGCTAGCACGCGGTCAAACGCATCTAAAAATGGCGATAATTCAGTAATTTGTGAGCCAATATGACAATCCACGCCATGGATCGCAATGTTCGGCATTTTTGCAGCTTGTAAATAAATACTCAGCGCTTCTTCATATGCCACGCCAAATTTATTATTTTTTAAACCTGTAGAAATATAAGGGTGCGTTTTTGCATCCACATTCGGGTTCACGCGTAGCGACAC
>JBARQL010000207.1:0-14378 GCA_049643685.1 Methylotenera sp. | reverse complement strand
ATCACATAATCGACCGCTACTAGGTAGTTCACCAATCCCAAGCCGGGAATATTGGCACTGAACCTAGGAACCGCGAATAATAAGATGAAGAATAAGGCAAAAGGGTTTTTTTCCTGCTTGGCTATATATAACAATAGCAGGGCACTAAGGGCGGCATAGAGCCAGAAATTACCTGCTAAAAATACAATGGTGGTCAGACCGAGCCAAGTATTACGCCAACGGTTGAATTGCGCTTCTTCTATGATTGAAGCCGTCATTTTCTTGATAAAGAAAAAAGTAACGACTGCAATCAAGAGAATAAATACAAGGGATCGGAGGTGTTCTGGCATAATGGCGGTTGTTTATATTAGAAAGTCATCATAGACTTAAAAATCGGGATTGAAAATCACCCAGTTAGGCTGCTTGCATACGTAACTACTGCATCACTAAACGGCATAAACAGTAACTATTTTATGAGAAATCTAAAAGCGAATGAAGTAAGTGAAAAGTAAAAATTTAAAAAAAAGAGCCATTAATTCAGGGCTGTGGGTGACGGTTGGTTATGGTTTACAGCAAGTCTTGCGCTTAGGCTCAAATTTAATTCTGACCCGATTACTTTTTCCTGAAGCATTCGGTTTGATGGCAATTATTCAAACAGTGATGATTGGTTTAACGATGATGTCAGACATCGGTATTGTACCTAGCATTATTCATAATAAAAGAGGCAATGAGCCTGAGTTTCTGAATACTGCCTGGTCACTTCAGGTCATGCAAGGGGTGCTGATATTTTTTGTTGTATTTCTGTCAGCGCCGTTTTTTGCAAAATTTTATAACGAAGCTATGTTGTCACAATTGCTGCCTGTCGTGGGGTTAAGTTCTCTTATTGCAGGGTTTAATTCTACAAAACTCGCTTCAGCTAATCGAAATCTACTCATGGGTAAGGTGACTTTAATCGAGTTGTTGACTTATATCGTTAGTATTATCGTGACCATTTTGTTAGCTTGGATTTACAAATCAGTCTGGGCTTTGGTTTGGGGTACGCTTGCTGGAGGCTTTCTCAAAATGCTGGCCAGCCATTTTTATTTGCCTGGCACCCGCAACAAATTCGCCTGGGAGCAACCAGCCTTGAAGGCACTTTTTGGCTTTGGCAGCTGGATATTTTTGAGCTCGGCACTAACTTTTTTAGCAGGGGAGGGCAATAAGCTGTTTGTTGCCAAATTCCTAGATGTAAAAATGCTGGCTTTTTATACGCTCGCCAGCACCATGAGCTTAATATTTTGGCAGGCGATGCTACAACTGTCTGGTAAAATCCTTTTTCCTACCTATTCAGAAGTGTTACGCGATCACCCGGAACGCATGGACAGTGTGCTGACTAAGGCGCGCTTAGCAATGATTGCTAGCGGTGGTTTATGTGCGTTGTTTTTTGTTTTATATGGTGACCAATTCATGTGGGCTATCTATGATGACCGCTATAGGGATTCAGGTGTGATGTTGCAAATTTTAGGTATGGGGTCGCTGGCAGGTATTATCATAGGCTCTTATACAGGTGTTTTTTTCGCAAAAGGTTTAGTCAATATTTCGGCGGCAACTCAGGCGGTTCAAATAGTGGTGCAGGTCATTGCAATTTTGTTGGGAGCCCATTTTTATGGAACCAAAGGTGTGATCATTGCGCTGGCTTCAATTCACTGGCTGCTTTATCCAGTGTATGCTTATTTGTTACATACTAAGGCAGGGCTATGGCAGCCAAAAATTGATTTGCCATTTCTGGCCGTTTCGGCAATTATTACTTTCTTTGTATTTAGAAGCCTTCACTATGTTTAATAAGCCTGTATTTAATAAGTGGTAATGGTCTAATGAAAAATGACTTTCCTGGGAAAGTCATTTTTTGATTCACTGTTTTTTTTGAGTGCTTATTTCTAAGTCTTATCAGCCAGTAAGCTTTCAAAGAACGTAGCTACTTTTTCAGCCTCTGTATCCCATCTGGTATTGGCGGCAAACGCCATGGATGCTTCCAGCAAGCGTTTGCGTTTTGCTTCGTCCTGCAACAACGATACAATGGCATCACTCAACGCCTCAGGCGTCGTGTCTGCCAACACGGCATTTTCATCATTCAACAACCATTCAACATTGTCGCCGCGATTGCTGACCACTGGGCAACCGCATGCCATCAGTTCTAAAGGCAAGAGCGAAAGATCGGTGAGTGATAACACCAGCGCCACATCGCATTGGCTATAAAGTTCAGGCAAGTCTTTTACCGCAACATTACCTGGGCTTATGTGTTTAAAAGGGATGTTGTAAGCAGATAAATCGCCACCTGCCAATACAAAAGACACGTTTGGCATTTTTTGAGCGACTAAATTCAGCACTAACATGCCAAGCTCAAAACCGCGACGTGCGGTGGCAGGGCGCGCGTAGAAAAATACTTTTTTATTGGCATCTTGGTTTTGTCGCGGATGAGGTTGATATAAATCACGGTCGTATGAGAATCCCATTGAAAGTGTTTTCATACCATGTTCGGCAGTTAGTTTGTTAGACAGCCAGCCGCCTGCGGTTATGCCATGAAAGCCCAAGCGGTAAGTCGCCTCGGCAAAGTGGTAATTACTACCGTGAGGATAAAAGTAGGGTTCGTAATCTTGTACAAAATAACAACGGTGTTGAGTGCCCTGAAAATTCCTCACGATGTAGGCTGATAGCCAATTGGTGGCAACAGTGATTGCTGCGGGCTCTAAGCTTGCCTCTCCGATGCTGACTTTTGCATTGATAGGGTAGAAATGTGTGCGTATTTTTTCGCGCGCTTCATCAGCAGAGTTGAAACTAGAGTGGATAATCACGACTCGGCAGTTGTAACCAAGTTTTTCCAACAAATAAATCAGGCGGAAAATGTTGAGATGTCCACCACCGCCTATTTGAAAATCTGGTACTACCCAATTGATAGTGCGCGCATTTTCTCCAGCAGGTGAGTAGACCTCTCCAAAGGGTTTGTAACTTACGTAGTCAAAAGTTTTGAAAATGTCGATGCGCTTATTTTTATTCCGATTCAATATATTAACCAACGTTGCAAGTGTGCCTTGCTCCGCATGCATTTTTTTTAATGAATTAATTTTCTTCCGTAGCATAGCTACTATTCCTTTATTACTTTGAATATATTACGTTAAATAAAATTGGTTTGGCAAGGTTTGCTGTTCAGGTAGCCACAAATCCTCGATATCAAAAATATGTGGTCAGTGCGAGTAACTATGGGTATTCTTAGGATTCGTCGGGATAAAAGTACTTAACCCTCATTGCAATTAATTTATCCTCAACTTTTGGATCATAAGGGCCTATGCGATTTTTGATAATATCTGCCCATGGCAATTGGTTAGTTTTTTCTTGTAGGCGATTTGCTAGTTCCTCAGTACTGCCAATAATCTTTGCTGGCACGCCCCCAACAATCACGCCATCAGGAATATCTTTATTGACCACAGAACCAGCAGCAACAACGACTTTTGAACCTATAGTTACTCCAGGTAAAACGATAGCTCCATGCCCAACAAAAACATAATCTTTGATGACAATCTTGCCGACAGAATCCAGCTTCATGTTGTAGGCATCGTTCAACACTCCGATGACGCCATCGTGACCAATCAAATTACAGTGAGATAAGGTGACATGATTACCAATAGACACGTACTCTGGATCAGGAATGTTGACATAGGGGTTAAACCTACAGCCTTCACCCACGGCATGCAGCTTGCCGTGAGCCTTTAAAAATACCGCATACTCTTCACTGGTAGGACGACATATTTTTCTATAGAGACCTTTAAAGCGCCCCCTTTTTATTGCCATGTGACGTAAAAACTTTTTTAAAAGTGAGGTAAACATAATTAATTTTCTCCTAAGCAAATATCTCGGCACAGACTGCCTTTACTTCATTCATACCCACCCATAAGGGTAATCTTAACAATCTATCTGACAAATCGTCAGTTACAGTCAGCTTGTCGTGTGTGCGACCGTATTTCATGCCGCCAGGAGAGCTATGTAGCGGGACATAATGAAATACTGCATGGATGTCTTTTTTCTTAAGCCTTTCAATCACAGCAGTTCTCTCTTCTAACGAGCTTAGAAGAATGTAGTACATATGGGCATTTTGTTTACACTCTGTTGGCACGATAGGGCGGCGCAATAAGCCTTTTTCTTCAAGCTTAGCAAGTTCAGCATGGTATTGATCCCATATATCCAATCGCTTTTGAGTGATATCATCGGCATTTTGTAATTGCGCCCAAAGAAAAGCGGCGATAATTTCACTGGGCAAATAAGATGAGCCGATATCAACCCAGGTATATTTATCGACTTGACCTCTAAAAAACTGGCTACGATTAGTTCCTTTTTCACGAATGATTTCTGCACGTTTGGCAAAGCGTTCATCGTTGATTAGTAATGCACCCCCTTCACCAGAGATGACATTTTTGGTTTCATGAAATGAGTAAGCCCCCATGTGGCCGATGGCACCTAATGCTTTACCTTTATAGGTGGACATCACGCCTTGCGCGGCATCTTCAATGACTAATAGATTGTGCCTTTTTGCGATATCCATGATGGTATCCATTTCGCAAGCCACGCCCGCATAATGCACTGGTACAATCGCCTTGGTTTTTGGGGTAATGGCGGCCTCAATGAGATTTTCATCAATATTCAATGTATCAGGACGAATATCCACAAATACTGGAATGCCACCACGCAGCACAAAGGCATTGGCGGTAGAGACAAAGGTGTAGGACGGCATAATCACTTCATCACCTGGCTGAATGTCTGCTAAAATCGCTGCCATTTCCAGTGCGGCGGTGCAGGAATGGGTGAGTAAAGCTTTTTTTGCGGAGGTATTTTTTTCTAGCCACTCATGGCAATGCTTAGTAAAAACGCCATCGCCAGCTAATTTTCTATTTGAATGTGCTTGGTCAATATATTTATGCTCTTGGCCAGTCATGTAGGGCTTGTTAAATGGGATCATGGAGAACTCTTTAAATATTGTGTAATTTAGAATGGTTTTTTTTGGTTTAATTTGGCAGTTTTAATCTGGCATTAAAGATTCGTTTTCAATAAATAGTATTGTATCTTAGCAAACAGCCAAAATAGTAAAAGCAATTAACATGCCAATTTAATAAGCATTATGGTTTGGTTTAATTATCATTTGATTTGGCGCTATTACACAATAATGCTATCTGAATTGCAAGAAAAATACGGGACAATAGCCCATATGGGCTTAAGTGCATGGTTTGGCTTGATAAATACTGAGTATTGATATTAAATACGGGCTATGAAAATAGCTTGATTATTTGACAGATACATAAGCTTAAAGTATTGCATATTTTTTTAGTCCGAAAGTTTAATTTAATTTATTTAGAAAGTTTAAGTTTGGATATTTCAGTTATTCTCGTTAGCTACAATACGATAGACATGACCAAAAAGGCATTAAATGATCTTTTTGCGTCCGTTGGAAATCTTGAAATGGAAGTTTTTATGATTGACAACGCTTCTAGAGATAATTCTGCTGAAGTGCTACGTCGTGAATATCCCCATATCACGCTGATTGAAAACCAGCAGAATGTGGGTTTTGGCCGTGCCAATAATCAGGCATTGCCATTTATTCGTGGCCGCTATGTGTTGCTGCTCAACACCGATGCCTTTGTTGAGTCCGATACGCTGTTTAAAACCATGCAATATATGGAAGCCCATCCAAAGTGTGGCATGCTTGGCGTGAGGCTGTTAGGGCGCGATGGCACGTTACAACCTTCATGCCGATATTTCCCTACTTCATGGAATATTTTTCTTGAACGCACTAACTTAAAAAAATTCTTTAGACATACTAAATTAATTGACGATATGTCATGGGATCACAATTCAGTAAGAAATTGTGATTGGGTGCCAGGCTGCTACGCCTTGATTCGTAAAGAAGTGATTGATCAAGTGGGTTTATTTGACCCACGTTATTTCTTGTATTACGAAGAGGTGGATCATTGTTTTGCAGCTAAGCGCGCTGGCTGGGAAGTAGCATATTTTCCCGATAGTACTGTGGTGCATGTTGGGGGTGAGAGTGCAAAGCAAGACGCCGCTATTTCTTCAAAAAGTCACCAGATTGAATCACTACAAATCGAAAGTGAACTGCTATTTTTTCGCAAAAATCACGGCTTGATAGGCGTATTAGCGCATTTGTTACTTAATAGCCTTGCAGACTTTATTCTTTTTGTTAAAGCGCTCATTAAAATGAAGTCTCCTTCAGATATATTTTTCAACCTCAAGCGCGCTGCGTTCGTGTGGAAAATGTATTTTCGTACAAGCTTCGCGAACGTGCCAACCCGCTAAGAAGCCATTTTTGGCCCGCTTTATGTTTGAAAATATAAACCAAGACTTAAAGTCATACCAAGGGGATTTTGGAGCGCAGGGATTTTGGGTGATGCTGGTGTATCGCTTCGGCCGCTGGCGTTATGGGGTACGTCCAGTAATATTGCGCAAAATTTATCGTTGATTTACAAAATGATGTATAAGTTTATGCAGGTCATTACAGGTATAGAGTTACCGTGTGAGGCAGAAATTGGTAGGAATTTTATTATCGATCACTTTGGAGGTATTGTGGTGAGTGGTTATGCTAAGTTTGGTGATAATTGCCGCATTCGCAATGGCGTGGTAATAGGGCTGAAAACTATAGAAGAACCTGGCGCACCAGAAATAGGCAACAATGTTGATATTGGTGCTGGTGCTAAAGTGCTTGGTAAAATTAAGATAGGCAATAACGTACTGATAGGAGCCAATGCAGTGGTGATAAGTGACGTGCCAGATAATTCAATCGCGGTGGGTGTGCCAGCCTTGATTAGAGCGAGAAAACCTATTCAGGTGAGTGAGGCAATATGAACTTGAGAACACGCGTTGGCGTGGTTATTATTGGACGTAATGAGGGCGAACGCCTTGTCAATTGCCTCAGGTCGTTAGCAGACACCCCTTGCCAATTAGTATATGTGGATTCAGGATCAACTGATGATTCAGTGAACGTGGCGCGTAAACTAGGGGCAGAAGTGGTAGTGCTGGATATGAGCATTCCGTTTACTGCAGCGCGCGCTAGAAATGAAGGCTTTGCCTATTTAAAAAGCTTGGATCCACAGATTGAAGTTGTGCAGTTTGTTGATGGTGACTGTGAAGTCATCGCTACGTGGCTGGAAAAAGCCTCAGCCTTTTTGGGTGAGCATATTGAAGTGGCTGCGGTATGCGGTCGACTGCGTGAGCGTTATCCTAATAAAACCGTGTATAACAAGTTGTGTGACCAAGAGTGGAATACGCCTATTGGCGAAGCCAAAGCCTGTGGAGGTATTGCGCTTATGCGTGTTATGGCGTTTGAAAAGGTTGATGGTTTTCGCGCCGATTTAATTGCGGGGGAAGAGCCTGAGTTATGCCTACGTCTTCGGGCTGCTGGCTGGAAGATATGGCGGTTGGATGAAGAAATGGCCTTGCATGATGCTGCCATGACAAAGTTTAGCCAGTGGTGGAAACGCGCCACGCGGGCAGGCTATGCTTTTGCTGAAGGTGCATATTTACACGGTGCTACACCTGAACGGCACTGGGTGGGAGAGTCAAGGCGTGCCTGGATTTGGGGCTTTGGAATTCCAGCAGTTGCGTTAATAATAGGTCTCATCAACTTCAAATGGGGTTTACTTAGCTTATTGATCTATCCTATTCAAGTAATTAGGTTGGCTATACGCAACTCTTCGGAAGGGAGCCCCTCATGGATGATGGCGTTTTTTCAGGTACTTGGGAAATTTCCCGAAATGTTGGGGCAGGTTAAGTTCCTTCAACGGTTATTCTTCGGCAAGCAAGGCCGATTGATTGAGTACAAATAATTTACAGAATATATGTGCGTCATCAAACTAGCGAAAGAGGTGATTTCTGCGGAGATTCCAGATTGGTCTCGAGAAAGTAAAGCTTTCTTTGAATGGAACCCGTCACGTGCACTGTTGGCGAGCATCCGAAGCTATCAGCGTTGTGTAGTGTCACGTAATCCATTGGTCATTTTACTGGTGAAAGTTGCAGTACTGCGTCATCGCTTCTGGAGTGTGGTCACGGGTGCTGATATTCCAGTCAATAGCCAGATTGGTGGTGGCCTACTGTTGCCGCATCCTAACGGCATTGTCATTCATCCAGGCGCAATTATCGGACCTAACTGCCTTATTTTTCAACAAGTGACGATAGGGACGCGCTCCGGTAGTAAACCTCCAGTGATTGGCGGCCATGTGGATATAGGAGCGGGTGCAAAAGTTCTGGGTTCGATTACGATTGGTGACCACGCAAATGTTGGCGCTAATGCAGTTGTGCTGTGCGATGTGCCAGCGGGTAAAAGTGCAGTTGGAATTCCTGTCAGAATATTGGACTAGAGTTTTGCAAATGGAAATCATGCTAACTGGAAATAGGCTATTAAGATTGTGTTACGTACTTTTTAGCACACCTTCTTTAGTCAAATATATAGCGAAATTTTGAGTATTTTAATGAGTATAAAAGGATTCTAAAAATGTTACTTCCAGTAATTATGGCAGGTGGTTATGGAAGCCGTTTATGGCCATTATCTCGCCAACTTAGGCCTAAGCAATTTTTAAAGTTGAATGGTGATTTTACGATGTTGCAAGCCACCATCCAGCGCTTGGATGGCATTGATTACATATCGCCCTATGTTATATGCAACGAAGAGCACCGATTTTTGGTTGCAGAACAGTTGCGACAGATAAACTTGAAAGGCGCTTCAATTTTACTTGAGCCTGAGGGCCGAAACACAGCACCAGCAGTCGCTTTAGCTGCATTGCAGGCAATGAGGAGTGGTGAGGATCCAATCTTGCTGGTTCTGGCTGCAGATCACCTTATTAAAGATGCAGCTATCTTTCATAAGAGTATGCAACAGGCTTTGCCATTGGCTGAGGCTGGAAAGCTGGTAACTTTTGGGATCGTCCCTACACATCCTGAGACTGGTTATGGCTATATACAACGTGGTAATGCCTTAAGTCGTGATTTGTCTGGTTACGCTGTTGCGAGATTCGTAGAAAAACCTGATTTGAAAACAGCAGAGTCATATCTGCAAACAGGAGATTATTTCTGGAACAGCGGCATGTTTATGTTCAGAGCGAGTCGCTACCTGGAGGAACTTGAGTTGTTACAGCCTGAAATTCTGCGCGCATGCCGTTTGGCAATTGAGCAAGCTGAGTCGGATATGGATTTCGTTAGGGCGGACAAGGAGGCGTTTGTTGCTTGTCCTAATCAGTCAATTGACTATGCAATCATGGAAAAAACTGACAATGCTGCGATGGTGCCACTGGATGCAGGCTGGAGTGATATTGGTTCCTGGTCAGCATTGTGGGATGTCAGTGATAAGAGTGCTGATGGGAATGTTTTTCGTGGTGATGTTCTGGCGGTTGAAACCGAAAATTCGCTCATATACTCAGAACATCGCTTGGTCACAGCAATCGGCGTACAGGATCTAGTGATAGTTGAAACTAAGGATGCCGTTCTGGTCGCACACAAGGATAAGGTGCAGTCAGTCAAGGATGTGGTTGCTATGATCAAGAAGCAAGGCCGCACGGAATACGCTACTCATCGTGAAGTCTATCGACCGTGGGGGCTGTATGACTCCATAGATAATGGTCGGAGATACCAGGTGAAGCGCATCACGGTCAATCCTGGAGCTAAGCTCTCGGTGCAAATGCATCATCATCGAGCAGAACATTGGGTTGTTGTGAGCGGTACGGCCAAAGTGTACAATGGCGAGAAGACCTTTCTGGTGACTGAAAATGAATCTACATTTATCCCAATCGGGCAGGTTCATTCTCTGGAAAATCCTGGTAAGATTCCGCTGGAACTGATAGAAGTGCAGTCAGGCGGGTACTTGGGTGAAGATGATATCATCAGGTTTGAAGATAAATACGGTCGTTAATTTTCCGCAATGAAATTTGAAATGACTCTAAATTTAAGTGAGATTTAATGCGTATCGCCGTAAAGCAATATCCTAAAGTAGTTCTGTGTGAGAAAACTCGCAGTATTATTCTGTGAGTATGTCAAATGATTTACGTTGAGATTTTACTTACAGCAATCGCTGTAATTTTGCTGATTCCAGTTTTGGTTCTATTTGTGCAAATCCTGCTTGCCTGCTTGCCCAAAGCGCGTATCAAAGATATTTCCGCAAATAACTTTAATATTGCTGTATTGATTCCTGCCCATAATGAATCTACTGGAATCATCGATACACTCAATTCCATTAAGCCGCAGTTAAAACCGTCAGATCGACTACTTGTTGTTGCAGACAATTGTACTGACGATACTGCTGAAATATCGACAGAAAATGGTGCGGAAGTCATTAAACGTAATGATGCTGAAAATCGGGGGAAAGGTTTTGCTCTGGATTTTGGTGTTCGTTATTTGGCGAAAAATCCGCCTGATATCGTCGTGATTATCGATGCTGATTGCCTGATTCAAGAAAATGCGTTGAACCATATTGCAGCTTGTGCACTAGGTCATGATAGGCCGGTACAGGCTTTGTATTTGATGTATGCAAAAGGATCCGATCTGAAATCTAAAATTGCTGAATTTGCCTGGTGTGTCAAAAATTTGGTGCGCCCGCTGGGTTACGCAAAATTAGGCTTGCCATGTCAGTTGATGGGAACTGGTATGGCATTTGCTTGGGATATGATAGCGAAAGCTGACTTAGCTAACGGGAATATTGTGGAGGATATGAAGCTTGGTATAGAGTTATGCAAATCGGGTAAATCACCAATTTTTTATGCGGATGCGCTGGTAACGAGTTATTTTCCATTAGCAACTGATGCCCAGACTGGTCAACGAGCGCGCTGGGAGCATGGTCATTTGGCCATGATTCTCTCAGAGGTTCCCAAGTTGTTAGTGCAAGGCATCACAAAGTTGGATAAAAGTATGCTGGCAATGGCATTTGATTTGTCTGTACCACCACTCGCTTTGCTGGTTGCGGTGCTGTTTGGTTATGCGGCGGTGACTGGTATTGCGGTGATGTTGCTCGACGTATCGCCTTTAGCATTTCAGCTTACTCTATTCGCAATTGTACTTTTAACATTAGCTATAGTTTTAGCATGGCGGGGGTGGGGAAGAAAGATTATCACTTTTTCTACTTTGTTAACAGTGCCAGTTTACGTGGTTTCAAAAATCCCACATTACATTAAGTTTATGTTTAACAAACAAAAAACTTGGAATAAAACAGAAAGAGATTAGGTTTGATTGATGGATGATTTTGATCGTGAAGTATATTGTATAGGGGGGTTACCTTTTGATGCAGTAGATTTGGAAAAGACAAAGAGTTTGTTGCGTGATGCCAAGTTCAGAAAGGCTTCATGCTTTCTGACAACGCCGAATCTTAATTTTTTGGCATTATCCAGTAATGATGCAGATTTCCGTGATTCGGTTATTCATAGCGATATTGTGATTGCAGACGGAACGCCAATTGTCTGGATGGCGAAAATATTGGGGATTCCTGTGCGGGAACGTGTAGCTGGGTCAACCTTGTTCGAGGCACTAGGACAAGAATGGCGCAGGAAGATGACAGTTTATTTTTTTGGCGGCCCAGATGGGGTGGCTGCCGAGGCTAACAAGCGCATTAACGAAAAGTCAACTGGATTAAAATGTGTTGGCTATCACTCGCCCGGTTTCGGGAACGTGACACAAATGAGCGATGAAACCATCATTCAAAGTATCAACGCCACTTCTGCGGATTTTCTGGTCGTCGCCCTAGGTGCAAAAAAAGGACAGGAGTGGATTATGAGGAACCTACCTCTTATCAAGCTGCCTTTGGTCAGCCATTTGGGGGCTGTGATCAATTTTGAAGCTAAGCGGCTGAAAAGGGCCCCTACGCGACTGCAAAAGATTGGACTGGAATGGGCCTGGCGAATCAAGGAGGAACCTCATCTATGGAGGCGCTACTGGGAGGATGGCCGGTTTTTTTTGCGGCTGCTGTTCAGCAAGATTTTCCCACATGCATTATGGCTGAGTCTGAATAGAGGGCGCATCGGGCGAACATCAGAAAAAAATAATGTGAATCTGGAGGTTGAAGGTGTATCTTGTAAGCTGGTTGTTAACGGAGTAGTTGCGGACCCGATTCCGCCTGAGATTCGCTTGCTATTGAGGCAAGCCAGCCTGCAGGGCAAGGATGTGGAAGTTAATCTTGCTGCAACTGATTACCTTAGCCCCGGTTTTTTTGGGCAGATGCTGATGTTGAAAAAGCAGCTCGATAAGCAGGGTTTGTCATTGAAGTTTACCGGGCTCAAACCTGGCATGAGAAAATTATTTAACTGGAATGGTTTAACTTATCTGATTAGATAGCGGGTTAAGATGGAAAAGTTGGTTTGTAGACCCAGGGGTTAGACGCTGGGAAAATTGCTGTCGGGTTTGTACAGCAAAAGCTATATCTTATAAAGTTTTAAATACTCTAAAAAATTAAGGCGTTATCAATATGTATGAAGCATTTTATGGATTGACTGAAAAACCTTTCACTATCCAACCAGATCCGGATTTCCTGTATTTCGGCCAACGGCATAGCTTGGCTTATTCTATGCTTGAATACGGCATCACCAATCGCTCAGGATTTACCGTGGTTTGCGGTGACATAGGCTGCGGTAAAACTACGCTGGTGCGCCATCTGCTGAATAATGTTGATGCTGACGTTACGGTCGGCATCGTCTATAACACGCATCAGAAAGTAGATGATCTATTAGGCTGGATTATGTTGGCCTTTGAACAACCCTATGAAGGGATGTCAGAAATTGCGCTATACGAAGCTTTTCAAAAATTTTTGATTGACAGTTATGTTGCTGGCCGCAGGGTAGTGCTCATTGTTGATGAGGCGCAGAATTTGAGCCCAGGCGCACTAGAATCTTTACGCATGTTATCTAATATAAATGCTGATAAAGATCAATTATTGCAAGTGGTCTTAGTTGGTCAGCCTCAACTGAGAGAATTGTTGCGTCGACCGGATTTGCAACAGTTTTTTCAGCGGGTAGCGGTTGATTTCTTTATTCCACCACTGCAAGTACCAGAAGTGTCTAAGTACATAGAACATCGGTTAAAAGTGGCAGGCTGTGAAAAGCGCCTGTTTACACCTCGGGCGATCGAACTGATTGCTGAAGCAAGCAAAGGTGTACCAAGAAGTATCAATATTTTATGTGATATGGTGTTGGTATACGGTTTCTCTGCGGGCGTAGATAAAATTGGTGTGGATTTAGTTGAAGAAGTTTTGCGCGATCGTGCTGAATTTGGTGTGCTTTCATATAATTAATTACGCTAAGAAATAATTCTGTCAGAAATACAAATCAAAATCTCTTAATTCTTGTAAATCAATATCGGAAATTTTAAGTATGAGCATACTGGTTACCGGGGGCGCAGGTTATATTGGTTCCCACACTTGCCTAGAACTATTAAATGCTGGCTTTGATGTGGTCGTGTTGGATAATTTCAGCAACAGTAAATTTGAGTCGCTTAATCGTGTTGAGCTGCTAACCGGTCGCAAGATTGCCTTCAAGCAAGGGGATGTGCGTGACCGCAATTGCTTACGGGAAATATTTTCTCAACACACGATATCAGCTGTGATTCACTTTGCGGGGCATAAGTCGGTGGGAGAGTCCATCAGAATGCCGCTACAATACTACGATAATAATGTATCTGGTAGCGTTGCACTTGCTGAAGTAATGGCAGAATTCGGTGTGAAGCGTATCGTTTTTAGTTCATCCGCTACAGTCTATGATGCACCTGGCGATGCCCAGATTCCAGAAAATTTTCCTGTAAAACCAATCAATCCATATGGACAGTCAAAGCTAATGGTTGAGCAGATATATCAGGATCTTTCAGTCTCGGATGCTGAATGGAAAATCGCAATTTTGCGTTATTTTAATCCTGTTGGTGCGCATGAGAGTGGCATGATTGGTGAAGATCCGAATGGGATTCCTAATAATTTGATGCCTTATATCTCGCAAGTAGCAGTAGGCAGGCTTGCGGAACTTAGTGTGTTTGGATCAGACTATCCTACGATAGACGGTACAGGCGTCCGTGATTATATTCACGTCGTAGACCTAGCACTAGGTCATTTGGCAGCCTTGCGGGCGTTGGAAAATCAAAAAGGGTATGTTACTGTAAACCTTGGTACGGGTAAGGGTTGCAGTGTATTGCAATTAGTTCAGGCATTTGAAACGGCCAGCGGAAAAACTGTTAAGTATCGGATTGCAGGGCGGCGTGATGGCGACATTGCGACTTGCTATGCAGATCCGAGTCTGGCTAAATCACTGTTTGGCTGGCAAGCCAAATTTGATATTGATGCGATGTGTAGGGATACTTGGCGCTGGCAATCTAAAAATCCTTTAGGCTACACAGTGTCGTAATCA
>JBARQL010000206.1:0-18874 GCA_049643685.1 Methylotenera sp. | reverse complement strand
ATATATCTATTGCATAATTATTAGATATATCTAATAATACAAGCTAATTTGATTAACTTAAATCATAGCTTGGTCAGAGTATGCAATCACACATAGTCCACTCTTTGTCATTAATGCTGCCGTAATGAGCTTATTTTTGGCGCAAACAGACTTAATTCAATTGACTGGCTATGCCCGCAAGGCAAAGCAATGCACTCAACTATCCATCATGAACATCCCTTACCGCGTGAATGTGAGGGGCGAGCCTTTGGTAACCATCGCCTACATTAATGGATTAAAAGCTGAGCCAATTAAAACAGGCTGGCAATCCAATCTAATGGCAGCTTAAACCATGGTGCGGGGTCGTAGGCCAACAGTTCATGCGAATTTACCACCACACATGCGTGCACGCGTACGCGGCGAGATTACCTATTATTATTACGATACTGGCGGTAAGCCTCGCAAAGAAATCTCGTTAGGCAAAGTTTATGTTGAGGCCATCCGAAGGTGGTCTGAGTTAGAAGGTAAAAAAACCACGCCGCTGATTTACTTTAAAGATATTGCTGATCGCTATTTGCTCGAAATTGTACCCACTAAAGCAGCACGAACACAAATCGACAACATACGCGAAATGCAAAATTTAATTGCATTTTTTAACAACCCACCTGCACCCATCGCAGAAATTAGGCCGATACATATTAGGCAATACCTGAATTGGCGTACAGATAACGGTAAAAAAAGTACAGTGCGTGCCAACCGTGAAAAATCTTTGCTTTCTCACCTATTTAACATTGCACGTGATTGGGGTGCATTAGATACTGTTAATCCATGTCAAGGCATCAAGGGTTATACGGAGGAAGGTCGAGATGTTTACGTCGAAGATAATATCTATGATGCAATTTATCAAGTGGCAAGCCAACCACTTAAAGACGCGCTGGATTTAGCTTATTTAACTGGGCAACGTCCTGCTGACGTTATCGCGATGAGTGTGGCAGACATCCAAGATAAAATTCTGCTAGTTCAGCAAGGCAAAACCAATGCTAAGCTACGCATTAGTGTTACTGGGGAATTGAAATCACTCTTAGAACGCATACTGAAAAGCAAGCAGGCTCACAAAGTGCGTACTTCGCAATTGATATGCACCGAAACAGGCAGACCGATTAGTCAAAATGCATTAAGACTTAGATTCGATAAAGCACGGGATAAAGCCATTAAACAAAACCCCGCAATAGCAAAAGATGTTAAGCATTTTCAGTTTAGAGATTTAAGAGCCAAAGCCGCGAGTGATAAAGCAGAAAGTGAAACGATGCGTGACGCTCAACTACAATTAGGTCATAGCTCTATGGCTATGACAGAACAATATGTTAGGCAACGTCGCGGGCAAAAAGTAAGCCCAACCAGATAGTCTAAATTAGCTAAAAATGTCTATTTGCGGAAAAGTCAGGTATTTGCGGAAATAAATAGCGCGGCTTAACTTCCGTTAAGCCGCGCTGGTATTGGTAGGGCGTGCGGGGATCGAACCCACGACAAACGGATTAAAAGTCCGCTGCTCTACCAGCTGAGCTAACGCCCCATTGTTTTGCAAACTACTTATTTTGCTAACTGGGTAATTCTGGTGTTTTCTTAGACTGAATAGTCATCGGCTAAATTGCCTTGCCGATGCTTTGCCTACGAAAGGGCGCAATTATGCTAGAAACTCGGCACTTGGTCAATGCAAAACTGGCAATTATCTGAATATATTATATTGCTTACTTAATAAGTGTTGAGGTTAAACTCAATTTTTGGCTTTGCCTTAGCGCATTCCCGGCATTTTTCCACCCATCATGCCACCCATGGCACGCATCATTTTTGCCATGCCACCTTTGCTGAACATTTTCATCATCTTTTGTGTTTCTTCAAACTGTTTGAGAAGACGATTTACTTCTTGCACTTGCACGCCAGCACCATCTGCGATGCGTTTTTTTCGGGTCGCTTTGATGACTTCAGGTTTACGACGCTCTAACGCTGTCATACTGTTAATGATGCCTTCCATGCGGCGAATGGCTTTTTCACTTTCGGCAGATTGCAACTGCCCTGCCGCGACCGCTAACTGGGCTGGCAACTTATCCATTAATGATTGCATGCCGCCCATTTTGCGCATTTGCGACATTTGTGTTTTGAAGTCTTCTAAATCAAATTTACTACCAGATTTTATTTTATCGGCTACTTTTTGCGCCTCAGCCATATCGACATTTTTGTGCGCTTGCTCAATCAAGCCCAGCACATCGCCCATCCCTAATATACGGCCTGCCATGCGGTCTGGGTAGAATGGTTCCAGGCCATCTACTTTTTCGCTGACGCCAATAAATTTAATCGGTTTGCCTGTTACGTGGCGCACTGATAGCGCCGCACCACCACGCGAATCGCCATCTAACTTGGTTAGAATCACGCCTGTTAGCGGTAATGTATCGCCAAACGCTTTAGCGGTATTGACGGCATCTTGCCCTTGCATGGCATCGACCACAAACAGCGTTTCAATCGGGTTAAGATAGGCATGTAGCGCTTTGATTTCCGCCATCATCGCCTCATCAATGCCCAAACGGCCTGCGGTGTCAAAAATCACTACATCGTAATAGCCGCGTTTTGCAAAATCTAAGGTAGCGCTGGCAATGTCTAACGGTTTTTGGCTTGCGTTGCTATCAAAGCATTCAACTTCTAGCTGTTTAGCGAGTGTTTTAAGTTGCTCAATCGCAGCGGGTCGATACACGTCCGCACTCGCCAGCAACACTTTCTTTTTTTGCGCTTTAAGCAATTTGGCTAATTTTGCTGAGGTTGTTGTTTTACCTGAGCCTTGCAAACCCGCCATCAAGATAATTGCTGGGGGCACCGCCGCTAAATTGAGCCCGACATTGGCTTTACCCATAAGCGCAGTCAATTCGTCATTCACCACTTCAATCACGGCTTGGCCAGGCGTTAAACTTTGCAGCACCTCTTTGCCCTGTGCACGCTCTTTAACTTTAGCAATAAACTCTTTTACGACTGGCAACGCAACATCGGCCTCTAGCAAGGCCATACGCACCTCGCGCATCGCATCGCTGATGTTCTCTTCTGTGAGCCTAGCTTGGCCACGTAAATTTTTAATGACGCCTTGTAGGCGACCAGTGAGGTTATCTAGCATAATGTTCTACTTAAATAAATTTACTAAAATGAATTCGTTTAATATATTGAATTAAATTGAATTACCACACATTCAACTACAATTCATTCAATTACAAAGTGCAAAGTACAATTACAAAGTGCAAAGTACAATTACAAAGTGCAATTTTAACCTAAACACGCGATAATTTAACTATGCAAAATTTAATTCCATATTTAGTCGTTGTTTTCATCTATTTAGCTGTCGCGGCTGATTTTTGGCGCGCAGCAAAAACACCAGAAAAAAATCTCAAATTACACGCTGCGATGATTGCGCTCGGCCTTGCCCTGCATGGTTGGTTACTCTTTACCACTATATTGAGTAGCGCAGGCCTAAATTTAGGTTTCTATGTGGCGTTATCCGCCATATTATGGCTCACCGTGCTGATTTACTGGGTGGTGAACTTGAAGCACCCGCTCTATAGTTTGCAGGCGTTTGTACTGCCACTTGCGGCTATTTTCGCCCTATTACCCGCGCTCACTACACAAAATTATTTCTTACCTACCGCTGGTGCTAATTTATTGTTAATTCATATCGGCATCGCGCTGGTGGCTTATAGCTTATTTACCTTTGCTACCTTGCATGCCGTACTCATGACGGTGGCAGAACGCAGCCTGCATCAAAAGAAAACATGGGTTCAACTACCTGACTTTCCACCGCTTTTGATCATGGAAAAATTATTGTTTAGGGTCATTTCCATTGGGTTTGTTTTGCTTACGATCACGCTAATTAGCGGCATGATATTTTCTGAGGAAATTTTTGGCAAAGTGGCGCAATTTAACCACAAAACCATCTTTTCAATCGCATCGTGGTGCATTTACGGCTGGCTATTATTTGGGCATTATCAATATGGCTGGCGTGGTAAAAAAGCGATTAAATTGACCTTGACTGGTTTTGTTTTGCTACTACTGGCGTATGTGGGAAGTAAGTTTATTTTACAAGTGCTTTTGCAACGTTAAAACCGCGTTTTAAAGCACATATCAATAACGCTGCCCTGCGAGCCTTTACTTACAAGGCTCGCAGGGCAGATAAATTCTCTCGGGCAATAAATCAGCCTCAATCAAACATTATCGCAAGCTCATTATTGGCCATTTTTGCTGCGTTGCATAAGCGGTTAATTCTGCGTCCGCATCCACTGCCACAGGATTGGTGACTAACTTCATGAGTGGCAAATCGTTGTGCGAATCGCTATAAAAATAGCTTATTTCAAAATCCGCTAAGTCTTGGCCGCGTGACACTAACCATTGATTTAAGCGCGTGACTTTACCCATTTGAAAACTCGGCACACCGACAAAACCGCCCGTGAACTCGCCATTCACTTCTTCAGGCTCGGTGCCAATCAAGTTTTCAATGCCAAAATCCAGCGCGATCGGGCGCGTGATAAAACTATTAGTGGCGGTAATCACCAATAATAAATCCCCTTGTGCGCGGTGCTTTTCAACTAAGGCGCGCGCTTTGTCAGTCATCATCGGGCGGATGACTTGTTGCATATATTCCAAATGCAAGGCATCTAAAAAAGCGCGCTTATGTTGCGATAATGGATGTAATTGAAACTTCAGAAACGCTTCAATATCGAGCTTACCTTGCTTGTAATCTTCATGAAACTGCACATTGCGGTCGTGATGCGCTGCTTTATCTAGCAGCCCCTGAGCAATCATAAACTGCCCCCATTGAAAATCGCTATCGCCCGCGAGCAACGTGTTGTCCAGGTCAAATAAGGCTAGGTTCTGTTTCATGTTTAATTTACTGTTTATTTTGTTGAAAATTTTTAGGTGTGAATTTTAACACTTAATACCTTTAGGTTCGTCATGCCGACGGAAGTCGGTATCTAGTGTCGTTAAGTTGCTGGATTCCGTGTCAAGCACGGAATGATGAGCAGTAGTATTACCTCACTTTGTTATTAGCTGTTAATACCAACACCACCCCAACCAATATCACTACCAGCGCAATATATTCATTGGTAGTCACCTGTTCATTCGCGAACCAAATACCCACTGTAAACGCCACCACTGGATTGACAAAAGTATTGCTACTCGCCACTAGCGGACGCACGGTTTTAAGCAGATATTGGTAAGCACTATAAGCCACCAGCGAGCCTAGCACCACCAAGAACAACATCGCACCCCAAGATTTAGCAGTTATTTGCGCAGGCCAGCTTTCGCCAGCGTAAGCACTTACTAACATTAGCGCGAAGCCGCCAACCAGCATCTGTGCGGCAGCCGCCATTAGACCCTGCGGCATGGCTAAGTGCTTGCTCCACACTGAACCAAATGACCAACTCGCCGCGGCAAAAATCAGCAATAATGCACTTTTAATGTCACCATACAAGCTGCCACCTAAATTCAATAGCACAATACCTACAAAACCAATCGCGATACCCAACCATTCTTGACGGCGAATTTTATGACCCCAAATAGAGGAAAAAATCGCCATCCAAATCGGCGCTGTAGCAATGGAAAGTGCCGCCACACTGGAGCTTACCGTCTGCTGCACGTAGCACACTGTGCCATTACCCATTGCCGGCAACAAAATACCCACCGCTCCCGCACCTAACCATTGCTGTTTTGTCGGATTAGGTGCGCCCAAAAAACGCATCACCCCGAACAAAATCATTCCCGCAACTGCAAAACGTACGCCTGCCATTAAAAACGGTGGGAAGCTTTCAATACCAAACCGAATCGCCAAGTAAGTTGAGCCCCAAATAAAATAGGTGCAAAACAAAGCTGCGACGATAAGGATGGTTTGGTTTTTATTGGTCATTCAAAGCCTTTACTAAAGGCCGCATCTTATTTTAATGCTCTGGAAGCCTTTATTTACAAGGCTTCCAGAGGCGTAATTTTCGCTCGGCGTATAATGTGCGTATTTTAACTGGTTAAAAGCACTAGAAAGTAAGTGACTTTTATCTCACACTACAAATGTCGTTTAAACCTGCGGGTTCATTTTCTCAAGTTTGCTATGCAATTTATTCAAAGCATTTAAATACGCTTTAGCTGAAGCAATCACAATATCGGTATCTGCGCCTTGGCCATTCACAATACGCCCACCTTTTGAAAGGCGCACCGTCACTTCACCCTGCGCATCGGTGCCGCTGGTGATGTTATTGACCGAATACAATTGCAACTCAGCCCCACTATTGACGATATTTTCAATCGCTTTAAATGTGGCATCCACTGGGCCACCGCCGTCCGCTTCGGCTTTCTTTTCAGTACCGTTATCAGAAACTGTAATGAAGGCGTGTGGGATTTCGCCTGTTTGCGAGGTCACTTGCAAATAGACCAATTTATAATTCTCAGAGGCTTCTTGCACAAATTCATCGCTCACAAGCGCATGCAAATCTTCATCGAAAATTTCCGATTTTTTATCGGCCAAATCTTTAAAGCGCGCAAACGCAGCGTTGACGGCATCATCACTCGCCAACTCAATGCCCAATTCTTTCAAGCGTGTTCTGAAGGCGTTGCGGCCTGACAATTTACCCAAGGTTAATTTATTTGCATTCCAGCCCACATCTTCTGCCCGCATGATTTCGTAAGTCTCACGGTGTTTCAATACGCCATCTTGGTGAATGCCGCTTTCATGCGCAAACGCATTGGCGCCAACAATCGCTTTGTTAGGCTGCACGGGATAACCTGTGATGCTGGAAACCAATTTACTGGTTGGCACGATTTGCGTCGCATCTATACGCGTGGTTAAGTTGAAAACGTCACTGCGAGTTTTAATCGCCATGACCACTTCTTCTAAGCTCGCATTGCCTGCGCGCTCACCCAAGCCGTTAATCGTGCATTCGACCTGTCTTGCTCCATTTGAAACAGCAGCGAGTGAATTGGCCACTGCCATGCCCAAGTCGTTATGGCAATGCGTACTCCACACCACTTTGTCACTATTTTTTACGCGCTTAATCAAGGTGGCCATGCGCTCACCCCAAGGGGCAGGAATAGAATAGCCTACCGTATCGGGCACGTTAATGGTTTTAGCCCCCGCATCAATCACCGCATCAAACACGCGCACCAAGAAGTCGATGTCGGAACGTACCGCATCTTCAGCAGAAAACTCGACATCATTCGTGTATTCCAACGCCCATTTCACGGCTTGTACGGCACGCTCGACCACTTGGTCTTCCGTCATGCGCAATTTATTTTCCATGTGGATTTTGCTGGTCGCAATAAACGTATGAATACGCCCGCTTGCCGCATGTTTAATGGCTTCACCCGCACGCCTCACATCATTTTCACTGGCGCGCGCCAATGAGCAAACGGTTGAGTTTTTAATGATTTTGGCGATTTCAGAAATCGCGTCAAAGTCACCAGGGCTGGCGGCGGCAAAGCCTGCTTCAATCACGTTCACCCCCAATTTTTCAAGTTGACGTGCGATACGAATTTTCTCTTCTTTGGTCATGGCCGCACCCGGGCTTTGCTCGCCATCGCGCAAGGTGGTATCAAAAATGATGATTTCTTCTTGTTTGCTAGTATTGTTCATGGTCAGTTACCTTACTTGTATTCAGTTTTATTTTGGCGCGTATTGAGCTAATCAAGATTGCGCTCAAATAGTAGCATCTCGTTGCTCATCATACGCAACGTCATTTTCATACATGATGTGGGGGGTAGTTTGCGCGCTAGCGCAGGGTGCGAGCATTGAGCGCTGCTGCGCGTAATGCGGATATTTTGCGCAAAAGCAATGCGCCAGCTAAAACGCTAGCGGCAAAAATTGTGCTTGAAATATGTAAATTCAACATAGTGATAGAAATATAGTAGTTTTTATTGGATTCTGCAAGTGTTAAATACTTAACTATTAAGAATTTTCTTTAATTTAAACTTTATTTCTTTATTTTATTCCGCACCCATAACACATAGCCAGAAAGCGCATAGGCGACCATCACAAAAAACAGCACTTCTGGTGGGCGGTATGAAACCAATACTATCACCATCATGATGCCTAACATCACAATAAACGGCACACTTTCTTTTAAATTGATGTCTTTGCCGCTGTAAAAGCGCAAGTCACTGACCATCGACATGCCCGCAAAAACCGTGATGAACCAAGCCATCCATTTCCACTGTAATAAGCCAAAGAAAATATCGCGGCCACTCACACCGTACTCATACGAAACCCACACAAAACCCGCCAGCAAAGCCGCTGCGCCTGGGCTAGGTAAGCCTTGAAAGAACCGTTTATCTTGATGTTCATCTTCTAACTTGGTGTTGAATCTGGCCAAGCGTAAAGCGGCACATGCACAATAAGTAAAAGCCGCCAACCAGCCTAACTTACCCAGTGGCTTTAATGCCCATACATATAAAATAAGCGCTGGCGCCACGCCAAACGACACCATATCAGACAAACTGTCGTATTCAGCACCAAAGGCGCTTTGGGTGTTAGTCATCCGTGCAACACGGCCATCCAAGCCATCCAATACCATGGCGATAAAAATCGCAATGGCGGCAAGATCAAAGTGACCATCCATCGCTTGGACAATGGCAAAAAAACCTGCAAACAAAGCGGCAGAGGTAAATAGATTAGGTAATAAATAAATGCCGCGCGTGCGCAGGCCGCTATTATCAAATTCTCTACGTTTGGTTTTATCGTTCGGTTCATTCATGGTTTAAACCATTCAAGGTGAGTTGAGCCAGTTAATGTGCATCTAGCAAATTACAGCTATTAAATTACAGCTAGTATAGCAAACTCTATCAGCACTGCTAGCCAATCAAGAGGTAAAAAAGTAGCGCACTAAATGGAAAAAGATCGGCGCGGCAAAGCTCACTGAGTCCATTCGATCCAACATGCCGCCATGTCCTTCGATCATGCTACCCCAGTCTTTTGCCCCTAAGCTGCGTTTAATGGCGGACATGACTAGCCCGCCAAGAAAACCCATCATCACAATCACGGCTGCCAACCCCGCACTTTGCAACGGTGTAAATGGGGTCAACCACCACAATGACGCACCCACTGCAACTGCACTTAAGCCGCCACCGATTAACCCTTCCAAGGTTTTATTGGGGCTAACAATAGGTGCCACTTTAGTTTTACCAAACAAGTTGCCAAACACATATTGCAATACATCACTCAGCTGCACAATCAACAAAAAGTAAAACAGCAGCAATGCATTTTGCTCTTCATAGTTTGGAATTTTTAACAGCAGCAACGCAGGCGCATGACTAATACAATATATCGCAATCATCACGCCCCATTGAATTTTAGCGGCACGCTCTAAAAAATGCTCGGTATCTTGTGCCAGCACAGAAATACAAGGCATGAATAGAAACGCATACACCGGAATTAAAATACTGAATAAGCTGTACCACTCGGTGTAGATTAGATAATAGTGCAGCGGTATGAGCAGAAAAAATGCCAATGACAACGTTCGGTGGTCGCCAGCGCGTGTAGGGGTGAGTGTAATAAATTCACGCAATGCAAAATAAGAAATTGCTCCAAATAAAATAATGGTGCCTAGCTTACCTGCTAAAAAAGCCACCCCCAAAACCATTAACATCACCCACCACGCATTGACGCGTACAATGAGATTATCAATCGTTTTAAAAGATTTTTCACTCGATTGAGCTTGGCTCAGCAAGCGCGATTTAAGCACCCATCCAATCATTGAGGCGATCAATAGCAGCGCTGCCACGCCGCCAAACAGCCAATAAAATTTATGGTTGGGGTCTAGGTTGACCAGTGAATTCAACATACTTTTGTCCTAAATGAGCTTTGTCTTAAATAAGTTTTATAACGGCTTCACGCGCACGATTTAAAAAAACCTTTTTATGCTCCTCGGCTTGCCAAGCCATCGCCGCACCAAACCGCACAGTGCAGATCAATGGCACGGGCAGCCAACTCCCTTTCGGCATACTGCGATGCAAGGTATCTAAATACACTGGCACTAACTTCACCTGCGGAAAAGCTTCAGCCAAATGATACAAACCGCCCTTAAAATCGCTGGGCTCTGCTTGCGCACGGCGCGTGCCTTCAGGAAAGATAATGAGAGAATCTCCCTGACCAAGTGCTGCGAGCAACGGGGCTAATGGGTCATTATGACGTGACACTTCACGTTCAATCAGCACTGCATTCAGCACTTTCAAGGCAATAAATGGCTTGATAATACCTTTCCCCCAATAATCTTTTGCCGCAACGGGCCTCGTTTTAGCGCGAATTTCCGCAGGCAATGCCACCCAAAGTGCCAATGTATCGAGGTGACTGGAATGATTCGTAAAATAGATGCTTTGAGAAGGGTCTGGCGCGGCCTCAAGCCAACGAGGATTTGCACCAACGAGCAACTTCACGAGGCCAATCAAACTGATGCGTACGAAATAGGTAAACATTCGCGAAACTGATTATAGCTGTTTCAGTTTTTCTGCAATCGCCAACGTACGTGTGATGCAAGTCAATCCTGAACCAATGACGATGACATACGCGGTAATCAACAACGCATATTGCGTACGACTTGTGTACCATTCGATGGCCGCAATCAAGCAACCCAATGACATCACAAACATGCGATGCTGCTTTGCCAGCGGGCCGCGAAAATCTTGCGCAAAACCATTCGCTCCGCCCAGCACACGAATATAAGCCGTTTTTGCCGCCAATAGCGCCCCTAGCCAACCCAGCCATGGCACGCCAATCGCATAACCCAGCGCCACTATCAGTAAGGAATCTGCAATGCGGTCAGGAATTTCGTTATATAAAATTCCCACTTTTGATTGTTTGCCGCCCTCAATCGCCACCAGGCCATCCAGCATATTGCACAGCAAGCGCAACTGAATACAAAGCACGATTAACAGTAAAATTAAAGGCGTTTTATACACCTGCGAAGAGGCTAGCAACCATGCCCCCATGAGTGCGGGCACAATACTGAGTACTGAAATTTGGTTAGGTGAAATGTGCGTTTTCACCAACACCGCGCCCAACCATTTTGCCCAACTCGCGCTACGCGTGGCCAATTGGCGGCGGTTTTTATCCATTTCTGCCATTAAATTCTCCCATACCACTTTGATTGCATTTCTAGCGAATTGTAGCTGTTTATATTCAGAATGTGTTGCACCGATGAATTGTCAATAAAAAAACAGAAGTTGGATCGCGTAGCTTAACGCAATTCATGCACGCCAACCTGCTGTAAAAACAGTTTTTATCGTCTGCTTTCATATGTCTTTATCTACGCTGCTCTGAGAGCCTTGTAAATAAAGGCTCTCAGAGCCGTGATTTTCGCTCGGGGATAAAATACCCCTGTTTGATGAATCTGGTTCTTACGGTTTTGGTGTGTATTTTAGTGGCTCGCATAAAAGTAAATTTTGAACCTTGTGTTAATATCGCGACCTATCTCACAAACTTACGCAACCCAATTTACCCATGCAATTCACACTTCACAAACAAGATGGCCTGGCGCGCCGTGGCACTTTAACCCTAGCGCATGGCAAAGTCGAAACGCCCGCATTCATGCCAGTGGGCACTTATGGCACGGTCAAAGCCATGTCGCCACTTGAGTTGAAAGAAATTGATGCGCACATAGTACTGGGCAATACCTTTCATCTATGGCTGCGCCCTGGCTTAGAGGTAATTGCAGCCCATGGCGGCTTGCACAAATTCATGGGCTGGGATGGCCCGATTCTGACTGATTCAGGCGGTTTTCAGGTGTGGAGTTTGGGCGCGATGCGCAAAATCTCTGAAGAAGGGGCGAAATTTCAATCGCCTATTAATGGCGATACCTGCTTTCTAACGCCCGAAGAATCGATGCGCATTCAAAAAGTATTGAATGCTGATATTGTCATGATTTTTGATGAATGCACGCCCTACCCCGCAACCGAAAAAGAAGCTAACGACTCGATGCAACTCAGTTTACGCTGGGCAAAACGTAGCAAAGAGGCACACCAAGGCAACAGCAACGCGCTCTTCGGCATTATTCAAGGCGGCATGTATGAAACCTTACGTGACGTTTCGCTAGCCGGCTTAACCGAGATTGATTTTGACGGCTACGCGATTGGCGGCTTATCAGTTGGTGAACCTAAAGAAGACATGCTGCGCATACTCGCCCACACCGCACCCAAAATGCCGCAAAACAAACCGCGCTATTTAATGGGCGTCGGCACGCCAGAAGACTTGGTTGCCGCAGTGAGTGCAGGCATCGATATGTTTGACTGTGTGATGCCCACCCGCAACGCGCGCAACGGCTGGCTATTTACCCAATATGGCGATATTAAAATTAAAAATGCAGGCTACAAAACCGATACACGGCCTTTAGATGCTGATTGTAGCTGCTACACCTGCCAACACTTTAGCCGTGCCTATTTACATCACTTGCACAAAGTAGGTGAGATTTTAGGCGCGCGCTTAAATACCATCCATAACCTGCATTATTACCAAGTGTTGATGCAAAGTATGCGAAGCGCGATTGAAAATGGCACGTTTGAAACATTCAAAACCGAGTTTGCCAGCAAGCGCGCAAGCTTATCTAAAAGTGACTAAAAATACTAAAAAACTCCCCGAGAGATTTTAATGCCTCTGAAAGCCGCATTCTAGGCCGCTTGCAGGGCATCGAAATAAGATAATGGTTTAAAGTAGGTTTTAGTAGGGCGTTCCCGCCTGCGGTACGCCGTATGTTTCGTAATCTCAATCTTCATACGTCAAATCAACTTCCAACCCGCCGCCCCAATCTTGCGGGTAAACGCTTTGTTCAACCAATTTGTGAAAAGTGGAATAAGGCCAATCTTTAACATGCTTCACCAAGCCATGTTTCACAGGGTTGATATGCACATAATCCACATGCGCGCGATAATCCGCCTCATTTTTAATTAGATGCTCCCAATAGCGGCGTTGCCAAATACCGCGTTCGCCCCGAGCAAGTCGCACATCAGAACGAAATTCAGTTTTAGGAATCGCTTTTGAAAAGCCCGCCTTAATCAGCCGCAAGCGTGTAGCAAAATCAGCATCGCCTTCGGGCAACTCAATCACACAATGCAAATGGTCAGGCAACACCACCCAAGCATGGATAATAAAGGGATATTTTTGTTTAACGTGCCTTACCACGTCTCGCAAAACATCGATGTGTTGAACCAGCAAATCGTTATCACGCCGTTGCAATAAGTTCAAGGTGAAAAAGTAAGTGCCACCAGCGTGCCATGCGCGGCGATAATCCATATTGATTTCCGGATAGAATTCCAATTAGTGATTATTGTAGGGCGTATTAGTGCAACGTAATACGCCGTAAGAAATATTTTTCATACGGCGCAATACGCAAGCTATTGCGCCCTACGCGGGCTAATCTCCAGTCATTATTACTTGCGTTGGAAGGTGATTTAGTTTGATTTGAACTTGATTTTAACCGCATATCATTGCACCTGCCCTGTAAGCCAATATCCATGCGGCTTCCAGAGGCATGATTTTCTCTCGGGGCATTTTTAGCATTGTGAATGCGTCGATTTTGTTGTGATTTATTCAAATCAAAGCAGTGATTATTCGCTCCGCCAAATAATCGGTCATCACCGGCACCGTACAGCACGGTAGGTTGGGCTGAATTTATGAAGCCCAACAAACATAAAACGTTGGGTTACGCTACGCTAACCCAACCTACCGCGCTAAATTACTCAAAAATACTTCCAAAATTCTCAAATATTAAATTACGTTTTACTTTTGTAAATTCCTAGCAAGCTGCCGAGAAAGTAGGATGCAACGCTAATATAAACTGTAGTTATTCCTAAGATTCTAGTAGTAGAATACGAACCATCTCGCAACAGCAAAACACAAGTTACCCCTGCAAGTACCAAGAAAATTAATGCAATAGCCCAATAAATTCTGATAATAACGCTTCGAGAGATCAGATTTTGAATGCCATCATTGATCTTCTTAATCAAGTAAGAAAATAGGAAAAAGTGTGCGGAAAAACCTACGCCACCCATCAAGACAAGTCTTATGTAATCATTCTCATGCCACAGACCTAAAGCAATAACTATTGAATTACTAATAGCTAAAGTCAAAATTGCGCAAACTGTAGAGATTGTAAATTTTAAAAAACCCTGTTTATTCATTTTGAGTACTCTTTAATCATATTCTAAGTTAATAAATTAGCTCGTGTAGGTTGAGTTAGCGTAGAGGGTAATTGAATGACGCAAACCCCTTGATTCCGCTACGCTTCATCAAGGCTTGTATGATGATGTTGTACTATAGTTAAGGCATTGACTGAGTACTGGCACGGCAGAGAAGTATCGAGGCTTAGGTTAACCAAACCCGCAACATAGATTTAGCCTGCCATGCCAACTTTCCATGCATAAATCGAACGGTATCCTGGGCGCAGGTGTTTTGTTGGTCCACTTGACTTGCAAGCACCTTGCAGCCCGCATTTGCAAGATGGATTATATGGAATCAACTCAATTAACGCAATCAACCACACATGGCGACTTACCCGTAAGTACCGCCAAGCTTTATCCCATCACACTAGGCATTGACATCGCCAAAGCCAAGTTTGATGTCTGCACAAACGCACTGCTGTATGGAAGCTACTGGCATTTACTGGGAAGCCTTAGCGCAAGCATTGGCAGACTTGGATTACGCGGTGAGCGTGGTCAACCCTGCGCAAATTGCTGCCTATGGTCAAAGCCAGTTGCAACGTGGTAAGACCGACAAACAGGATGCACAACTGATTGCTCGCTATTGCCAGCGCGAGCAGCCTACGCTGTATGTGGCACCGCCACCCGCACAACGTGAACTACTGATGCTCACACGCCAGTATGCCCACGTACAGACAGCGTTAATGAGTGAAAGAATGCGTTTGCAGACCTGCCAAAGTGATCTGGTATCCACCAGTATCACGCAGGTGATTGAATGCTTAGCAACACAACTCGCTACCTTAGCGAAAGCCATTCAACAGCACATTGACCAAGACCCTGATTTAAAAGTCGATGCAGATCTGCTCGCGAGCATTCCTGCAGTGGGGGCTAAAACCGTCCCTTGGTTGCTGGCGTATTTGGGTGATGGCAGTCGTTTTGCGCGAGGTAAGCAGGCTGCCGCGTTTGCAGGGTTATCGCCACGGCAATGGGAGTCCGGTTCTAGCGTGCTAGGTAAGACGCGTATTTCCAAAACGGGGCATAGTGAATTGAGAAAGCTACTTTACATGCCTGCTATGGGGACATTTGGTAAGCGTCGGGCTTACCTACCGTTCATTGATCGCCTAATCGCTTCGGGTAAGCGACCAATGGAAATTATTGTGGCGTTGATGCGTAAAATCTTAACCATTGCGCAAGCGGTGCTGAAGTCTAAAGTGCCGTTTAATCCTGATTTACATGCGAATTGACTTGACGAGTTCTAACGGTATCTACGCTTGCTGGAGAACATTTGAAACGCCACTAACATGCCGACGGTGAATTCAGGGTTATGCATCACGATCCATGCGCCTGTACAAAATGAGTTATTTTTACATCCATATTTAATGACTATACCAAAGAATTTTATTAGTAATGTGCCTCATGCTAACAAAAGCTAAGTCTGTGTTAAAATCCTTCGTTATTTTTTAGCATTACTTTTTAAGGACATTCCAGCATGTTTATTTCAAACGCCTACGCAGCTAGCGCCGCACCAAGTAGCGATTTAATGAGCTTTTTACCGCTCATCGTGATTTTTGTTTTATTTTATTTCATGATTATTCGCCCGCAAATGAAAGCAGCCAAAGAACAACGCGCGATGATTGCCGCTTTGCAAAAGGGCGATGAAGTGGTCACCAGTGGCGGCATTGTCGGCAAAGTGACTAAAGTAACCGAGGCATTTGTCACCATTGAAATTGCCGCTAACACTGAAATTACGGTGCAAAAACAAGCCGTACAAAGCGCCCTACCAAAAGGTACGATTAAGAGCCTTTAATACATGAATCTTTAAATTAAAGTTTCATTAAAACCAAGTCAACCGTTTTCAGATTAGAGCCAGACTATGAACCGCTATCCGATGTGGAAAAACATCCTTGTTGCAATCGTCATTTTGATTGGGCTGATTTACACAGTACCTAACTTTTATGGCGAAGCGCCCGCTGTGCAAATTACGCCAGCCAAAAGCACCACAAAGCTAGATTCCGCCTTGTTGGGCCAGGTGGAAGAAGTCTTTAAAAAAGAAAAGATTGCCTACGATGGTGTGTTTTTGGATGAGCGTGGCGTAAAAGCACGTTTTGCGAATACAGACACGCAAATCAGAGCGAAAGATGCGCTGGAAGCTAATCTTGGCAAGAATTATACGGTGGCACTGAATCTGCTTTCGCGCTCACCTAGCTGGTTACGCAACATTTTTGGCGCAAAACCCATGTATTTAGGCCTGGATTTACGTGGCGGCGTGCATTTTTTAATGCAAGTCGATATGAAAGCGGTCTTGAAAAAAGCCGTTGAAGGTTATGTGGGCGACTTTAAAGCTTCTCTGCGCAAAGAACGCATTGCCTACACAGGCGTATCGAACGAAGGCCAGGAAATACAAATCCGTTTCAACGATGAAGTTGAGTTAGCTAAAGCCAAGTCGCTGATTAATAAAAACTATAGCAATTTAACGCTGACGGAAACAGCGAGCGGCGAAGAAAAAATATTAAAAATAACACTCAACCTGGTTGAACAAAAAGCGCTGCAAGACGCTGCCATTAAACAAAATATTCATACACTACACAACCGAGTGAATGAATTAGGTGTCGCTGAGCCAATCATTCAACAACAAGGCGCTGACCGTATTGTCGTGCAATTACCCGGTGTGCAAGATACCGCTAAAGCGAAAGACATTATCGGGCGTACTGCGACCTTACAGGTGCGCATGGTGTCTGCACATGGCCTGAATAATGGCTCACGCGATTATAATCCGCAAAAAGTCGAAGCCGCGCTTGCCGGTACGATTCCAGCTGGAACAGAATTACTTAAAATTCGTGCTAACAGATCTGGCCAAGAAGAGCCGCTATTGGTCGATAAAGAAGTGGTATTTTCAGGCGACAACCTGACTTCTGCACAGCCCAATACTGACTCACAACAAGGTGGCGCCATCATCAGCATTCGTTTAGATGCCAAAGGCGCGGCTGCGATGAAGATTGCCTCTCGCGAAGGCGTGAAACGCCGCATGGCAGTGGTGCTGATTGAAAAAGATCAGCAGGAAGTATTGACTGCGCCTGAAATTCAAACGGAGCTTTCATCCAACTTTCAAATCAACGGCATGGCCAATTTACAAGAAGCGCAAGATTTAGCCTTGCTCATGCGCGCTGGCGCACTGGCTGCACCGATGGATATCATTGAAGAACGCACCGTTGGCCCAAGCATGGGGCAAGAAAATATCAACCGCGGTATTCACTCTACGCTATGGGGCTTTGCTGCCATTGCCGTAATGATGATGGGTTACTATATGATATTCGGCACGGTGTCTGTTGTTGCACTCGGCATCAACTTATTATTACTGGTCGCAATATTATCAATGCTGCAAGCCACGCTCACCTTGCCGGGTTTAGCGGCGATTGCGCTGGCACTCGGCATGGCGATTGATGCCAACGTGCTGATTAACGAACGAATACGAGAAGAGCTACGCAACGGTAACACGCCGCAAGCCAGTATTCATGCTGGTTATGACCGCGCTTGGGATACGATTTTAGACTCCAACGTCACTACCATGATTGCCGGCTTGGCCTTATTTATGTTCGGCACTGGGCCAATCAAAGGCTTCGCGGTTGTGCATGTACTGGGCATTTTGACTTCGATGTTCAGTGCCGTGCTAGTTTCACGCGCTATTGTGAACTTCATTTACGGTTATCGCCGTAAAGTGAGCAAGCTTTCCATTGGGCAAATTTTTAAAGCTTAATGTAGAGCGCATGGCACGAATAAAAACTTAATTGAACTATATTATTTAGAATACTTGAGCACACATTATGGAATTATTTAGAATCAAAAAAGATATTCCCTTTATGAGTTACGGCCGTCTCACCACGGCAATCTCATTGATCACCTTTATCTTAGCTATACTATTTTTGGCTACCCGCGGCTTAAACTTTGGCGTCGATTTTACAGGCGGCACAGTAATGGAAGTGAGTTATCCGCAGGCCGCCAATCTGGATAGCATTCGCAAAGCAGTCGATAGCATCGGCCTAAAAGAAGCAACGGTACAAAACTTTGGCTCTAGCCGTGATGTATTGATTCGCCTGCCTGCAAAAAAATCTGACATTTCGGTGGCTAAGCTTTCTGAAAACGTTAAAGCTGCGCTTATCGCAGTAGACCCAAAGGCTGAAGTACGCCGTGTTGAAGCGGTAGGTGCGCAAGTAGGCGGCGAGCTATATGAAAATGGCGCTTTGGCCTTGTTTTTTGTCTGCGTAGGTATTGTGCTCTACCTATGGATGCGCTTTGAATGGCGCTTTGCGGTGGCCGCTATTATCGCCAACATGCACGACGTGGTGATTATTTTAGGATTTTTCGCCTTCTTTCAATGGGAATTCAATCTGACTGTACTCGCAGCAATATTGGCCGTGCTAGGTTATTCCGTGAATGAATCAGTCGTGGTATTTGACCGCGTGCGCGAAAATTTTAGAAAAATGCGTAAAGCCAGTGTCGTACAAGTGATTGATAACGCCATCACCCGCACCATGTCACGCACAATCATCACCCACACCATGACACAAACGATGGTGGGCTCGATGCTACTGTTCGGCGGCGAAGTGCTACATAACTTTGCGCTCGCGCTAACCATTGGTATTTTATTTGGTATTTATTCATCAGTATTAGTCGCCTGCCCAATCGCCATGTGGCTGGGCGT
>JBARQL010000205.1:0-10512 GCA_049643685.1 Methylotenera sp. | reverse complement strand
GTTGCCATGAGCATAGGTGCAGGCTTGGCTAAAGCTGCGTTGGCAGGTAAGGTCAACGATAAAATCGTTGACACCAGTTACTTGATAGAAACTGATAGCGATTTAGCGATTATTACTGACAAAAGTCCTGAAGGCTTGGAGATTATTCGTCATTCCACCGCGCATTTGTTGGCTTACGCGGTGAAAGAGTTGTTCCCTGATGCGCAAGTGACAATCGGCCCAGTGATTGAAAATGGTTTTTTCTATGACTTCTCTTACGTGCGTGCCTTCACGCCTGAAGATTTAACTTTCATTGAAAAAAAGATGGTGGAACTGGCCAAGAAGGATGAGCCAGTGACACGCCGAGTGTTGCCGCGTGATGAGGCGATCGCTTACTTTAAAAGCATCGGTGAAGACTATAAAGCGGAAATTATAGGCTCGATTCCAGCAGGTGAAGACGTTTCGCTCTATACAGAAGGCCGTTTTACCGATCTCTGTCGTGGCCCGCATGTGCCCAATACCGGCAAGTTAAAAGCTTTTAAACTCATGAAGTTAGCGGGCGCTTACTGGCGCGGTGACAGCAACAACGAGATGCTGCAGCGCGTATACGGCACGGCTTGGCGCAATAAAGAAGAGTTAGAGGCGTATTTGTTTCAGTTGGAAGAAGCCGAAAAACGTGACCACCGCAAACTCGGCAAGCAACTGGATTTGTACCACATGCAAGATGATGCGCCAGGCATGGTGTTCTGGCACCCGCGTGGTTGGAGTATTTGGCAAGAAGTTGAGCAATACATGCGCCAAATGTTTCGCGATTACAATTATCAAGAAGTGCGCACACCAACCATTATGGATAAAACCTTATGGGAGAAGTCGGGCCATTGGCAAAATTACCGTGAAGGTATGTTTGTCACGTCGTCAGAAAGTCGCGATTACGCCGTGAAACCAATGAACTGCCCAGGTCATGTGCAGATTTTCAATAGTACTTTGCATAGCTACCGTGATTTGCCGTTACGTTTGGCTGAGTTTGGCTCTTGTCACCGTAACGAGCCGTCAGGCTCACTGCATGGCCTCATGCGCGTGCGAGGCTTTACGCAAGATGATGCGCATATTTTCTGTACGGAAGAGCAAGTCGAAGCGGAAGTGGCCGATTTTATTAAGATGCTTTACAAAGCCTACGGCGATTTCGGCTTTGACGATGTGTTGGTGAAACTGTCAACACGTCCGGAAAAACGGATTGGTACCGATGCTGATTGGGACAAAGCAGAAACGTCACTTGCTAACGCGCTTAAGCTCAATCAACTGGATTTTGAGTATCAACCAGGCGAAGGCGCTTTTTATGGCCCAAAAATTGAGTTTACTTTAAAAGATTCGCTCGGCCGGTTGTGGCAGTGTGGTACGATCCAGCTAGACCCTAATTTGCCAGAACGCCTGGGTGCAGAATATGTGGCTGAAGATAATAGCCGTAAACGCCCGGTGATGCTGCATCGCGCCATCGTTGGCTCTATGGAGCGTTTCATTGGCATTTTGATTGAAAACTACGCGGGTGCAATGCCACTTTGGTTGGCGCCTGTGCAGGTGATGGTATTAAATATTTCAGAAAATCAAGCAGATTATGTGCGCCAAGTAGTTGAAATGCTAAAGAAAAATGGCATTAGATGCGAATTTGACTTGAGAAATGAGAAGATTACCTATAAAATACGCGAACATTCGATGCAGAAAATGCCATACTTGCTAGTTGCAGGTGAGCGTGAAATGCAAACAGGACATGTAGCCGTGCGTAACAGAAAAGGCGAAGACTTAGGTTCTATGCCGATTGCAGCGCTGATTGAGCGCTTAAAAACGGAAGTTGAAACTAAAGTTTAAGCTTGCTGAAAACCGCTATCAAGCTGGTTTTTAGTTGATTTCTGAAAATGCACGGCTTAATTATTTGGAGAATTTAATATAGCACAGGACAAAGAAACACGAATTAATGGCGACATTACAGGTTCGCAGGTTCGTTTGGTGGGTATCGAGGGTGAGCCCTTAGGCATTGTTTCATTAGCAGAAGCATTCGCAAAAGCTGAAGAAGCTGATATTGATTTGGTAGAAATTGCGCCTAACGCTAGCCCGCCAGTGTGCAGATTGATGGATTACGGCAAGTTTAAATATGCCGAAAGCAAAAAGCAGCACGAAGTTAAGCTTAAGCAAAAACAAGTACAAGTAAAAGAAATTAAGTTTAGACCAGGTACTGATGATGGCGATTATGCGATTAAAGTGCGTAATATTATTCGCTTCATTGAAGATGGTGACAAAGCGAAGATCACCTTGCGCTTCAGAGGCCGTGAAATTACGCACCAAGAGTTTGGTTTAGCTTTACTTAGACGTGTAGAAGCAGATACAAAAGAAGTAGCATTGGTTGAGCAGTTTCCAAAAATGGAAGGTCGCCAAATGGTGATGGTGCTCGGCCCGCACAAAAAAGTAAAATAATAAAAACAAAAATGTTGTCGTAATATGTTGTTACTGCATTAAATTTAATCGTTTGCATAGTTTTAATATGTGGCACTCTTAAATATAACTTGCGCCTAGTCTTACTTAAACATTTTAGTTTTTAGGTTTTAAAAGTAGTAAAAGTAGTAAACCCTAGAGTGATACGGCTTAACGGCATGCCTAAGCACTCATAACCTAAGTTCAAGGAGAACAAAATGCCAAAAATGAAAACCAAGAGCGGCGCGAAAAAGCGCTTCAAATTCTTGGGTAATGGTAAAGTGAAACGTACGCACTCTCACTTACGCCATATCCTCACAAAAAAGACCACCAAGCAAAAGCGTAAACTACGCGGCACGGCAATCATCTCACCAACAGACGTCAAACGCGTTCGCGCAATGATGCCAACACGATAAGGAGACCGATATGCCTAGAGTAAAACGTGGTGTCATCGCTCGCGCTAGACACAAAAAAGTATTAAAAGCCGCTAAGGGTTATCGCGGTCGTCGTAAAAACGTTTACCGCGTTGCCAAGCAAGCGGTAATGAAAGCAGGTCAATACGCTTACCGTGACCGCCGTCAAAAGAAACGTCAATTCCGCACATTGTGGATTGCGCGTATCAATGCGGGTTCACGTGAGTTTGGTTTGACTTATAGCCGTTTCATGAATGGCTTGAAAAAAGCTGCAGTTGAAGTGGATCGTAAAGTATTGGCTGACTTAGCCGTATTTGATAAAGCAGCATTTGCCAAGTTTGTTGAAATGGCAAAAACAGCTTTAGCCGCTTAAATTATCAAGTTTGAGTAAAAAAGAGGCTTCGGCCTCTTTTTTTTCCTGTAAAATCAATACATTGTAATTTCCATGGATAACTCCGTGGTCAAACTAAAGATCAGTATATATATGGCCGATTTAACGCATTTAATTTTAGAAGCGCAAGTGGATTTCGCAAACAGCGTTACGATGAATGACTTGGAGGTCGCAAAAGCCAAGTATTTAGGAAAGACAGGCTTACTAACAGATGCATTAAAAGGGTTAGGCAAGCTCAGCAATGAAGAACGCCCAGCCGCAGGTGCCGCTATCAATGTGGTGAAGCAAGGCGTTGAGGCGGCTTTAACAGCTCGCCGTGAAGCCATCTTAAATGCAGAGCAAGCCAAGCAGCTCGCGCAAGAGTCGATTGATGTGACTTTGCCTGCTCGTGCACTATCACAGGGTGGATTGCATCCAGTTACGCTTACTTTAAGACGCGTTGAAGAACTATTCCACTCAATTGGGTTTGAAGTGGCGACTGGTCCAGAAATTGAGACGGATTTTTATAATTTTACGGCGCTGAATATCCCAGAAGACCATCCAGCACGTGCGATGCACGATACATTTTATATTGATGAGGCCAATGTGCTACGTACACATACGTCGCCTGTGCAAATACGCTACATGGAAAATGCGCTAAAAACCAACAAAACACCCCCGCTTAAAATTATTGCGCCTGGGCGTGTGTACCGTGTAGATTCTGACGCAACGCATTCGCCGATGTTTCACCAAGTAGAAGGTTTATGGGTGGATGAAGATATTAGTTTTGCTAATCTAAAAGGCGTGGTGCAGGATTTCTTGCAAAAATTCTTTGAACGTGATGACTTAATCGTGCGTTTTAGACCATCATTCTTCCCATTCACAGAGCCTTCAGCAGAAATGGATATGAGCTGGAATGGCGGCTGGCTGGAGATTGGGGGTTGCGGTATGGTGCATCCTGAAGTGTTTAAGCATGTAAATCTCGATAGCGAGAAATATCGTGGTTTTGCGTTTGGTTTAGGCGTAGAGCGTTTGACCATGTTGCGTTATGGCGTCAATGATTTACGTCACTTCTTTAATAATGATTTGCGTTTTCTCAGCCAATTTAAATAACAAAACTAAATTTAAGGTCATAAAAGCATTATGCAGTTTTCAGAAAATTGGTTACGTAGCCTTGTCAATACTGATTTAGATAGTCAGGCTCTGAGTCACGCCCTTACAATGGCTGGGCTTGAAGTTGAAGAAATGCAGCCAGTTGCTGCGGCGTTCAGCAAAGTGGTTGTAGCCAAAATACTTTCAGCTGAAAAGCACCCTGACGCAGACCGCTTGCAAGTCTGTACAGTAGATGTTGGTCTGGCTGAACCTTTGCAAATTGTCTGTGGAGCTGCAAATGCCCGTGCTGGCTTAATTGCACCTTGCGCAATGGTTGGGGCTGAGTTGCCAGGTATTTCCATTAAACAAGCTAAAGTTCGTGGCGTAGAATCTTTCGGCATGATGTGTTCATCGAAAGAGTTGGGTATCAGTGCTGAGGCAACAGGTTTGTTAGAGTTAGATAGCAATGCCGTTATAGGCCAAAGTATTCGTGAACATTTAGATTTAGATGATAATCTGCTTACATTAAAACTCACACCTAACCGCAGCGACTGCTTAAGCATTACCGGTATTGCTCGCGACGTTGCAGCGATTACAGGCGCTAAAACAAGTTTAGGCACGATTGAAGTTGTGTCTGCGGCTTTAAAATCAGCTAAAAATGTAACAGTTGTTGAGCAAGTAGCCTGCCCACGCTACTGTGGCCGTTTAATTAGCGGTGTCAATGCACAAGCTGGCACGCCTGATTGGATGGTTAAACGAATCGAGCGCAGCGGCTTGCGCAGCATCAGCGCTTTGGTAGATGTGACTAATTATTTACTGCTTGAATTAGGGCAACCTATGCATGCCTTTGACGCGGCTAAACTTAATGGTGATATTACCGTTCGCTTTGCTAAAGCGAATGAATCACTGAATTTACTGAATGATCAAACTGTTGAGTTAAAAGCTGACGATTTAGTCATTGCAGATGCAAACGGCGCGGTAGCGCTTGCTGGCATTATGGGTGGCAAACCAACGTCTGTGGATGAAACCACAACAGAAATTTTCTTGGAAAGTGCTTTTTTTGCGCCTACAGTAATCGCAGGTAAAGCCCGCAGATTGGGCTTGAGTACCGATTCTTCTTACCGTTTTGAGCGTGGTGTCGATTTTGGTAATACAAAAAGTGCACTTGAATATGCAACTCAACTGATTTTGCAAATCTGTGGCGGCCAAGCAGGTGAAGTGACAGAGATTATTGGGAAGTTACCGGTACGCCATCCAGTCAAATTAAGAATGGAACGGCTGATATCTGTACTCGGTATTCCATTTGAGCAGGCTAAAGTAGCGCAGTTGCTTATGCAACTGGGTTTTGTATTTACTAAAGCTGATAATGTATTTACTGTGGTACCACCTAGTTATCGATTTGATATTAGTATCGAAGAAGATTTAATTGAAGAAATCGCACGCTTGCATGGTTACGACCATATTCCAGCAATAGCACCAGTCGCAGATTTGTTCATGCTGCCAGCGCCAGAAGCGAGGTTGCATCAAAATACATTGCGTGATAGTTTAGTTTCGGTTGGTTATCAAGAGGTAGTGAATTACAGCTTTGTTGATGAAAGCTGGGAACGTGACTTATTAGGTAATGCAACGCCTATCAAGTTGCGGAATCCAATCGCGAGCAATTTGAGTGTGATGCGCACTAGTTTATGGGGCGGTTTGCTTGATACGCTTACTTATAACTTAAATCGCAAACAAGACCGTGCATTCTTGTTTGAAATCGGCGCAGTTTATTCTAAACAGCCAAATGGCTTTGTTGAGACTACGCGTGTTTCTGGTTTGGCTTACGGCAGTGCAAAGCCAGAACAATGGGCTACTGATAACACTGATATAGATTTTTTTGAAGTTAAAGCCCATGTAGATAGATTGGTTGGTACTGAAGTTACTTATGAAAAAGCAGAGCATGTAGCCTTGCACCCTGGACAAACTGCACGAATTTTAAAAGAGGGTAAAGCCATTGGCTGGCTAGGTAAGTTGCATCCAAAATGGCAGCAACACCATAACTTAACTAAAGGTACCTATTTATTCGAGCTTGATTTAGAGGCAATCTGTAATCGTCAAATTCCAAGTTACCAAGAAGTTTCGAAGTTGTTGCCAATTCGACGTGATTTGGCGGTAGTTTTGGATGAGAATATTGCAGTTGGAGAAGTATTTAGTGTAATTAAAAAAGCGGAAATACCGTTGATTCTTGAAGTGGCTTTATTTGATTTATACCAAGGCCAAGGCGTGCCTAAAAACAAAAAAAGCCTTGCATTATCAGTACTTATGCATGATACTCAAAATACTTTAACTGATAATGATGCTGATAGGGCTATTGCAAATCTGCTACAATTGTTACAGAATGATTTCGGTGCAAATCTTCGACAGTAAGTGAATTAGAATTCTTAATATAATAACTAAACTTTAAAAAGCGATTCAAAGATCGAAGAAAAATGGGAGTGATGTATGACATTAACAAAAGCTGAACTTGCGGATTTACTTTATGAGCAAGTTGGGTTAAATAAACGCGAAGCCAAAGATATGGTAGAAGCCTTCTTCGAAGAGGTGCGGATAGCTTTGGAGGCTGGGGATGAAGTGAAGCTTTCTGGTTTTGGAAATTTCGAGTTGCGTACGAAATCTGAGCGTCCAGGTCGTAACCCTAAAACAGGTGAAGAAATACCCATTACCGCACGACGTGTGGTTACCTTTCATGCGAGCCAAAAATTAAAAAGCAAAGTTGAAGAGCATTACGCAAGTTAATATTTCTAGGCAATTTAATATTAAAATTTGTAGATATTAAACAAAGCTAGCAATCGTTGAAGTAAATTATCATTATTTAAACAATAAGTTAAGTGAACGAGTATGAGTAATCCAATTACAAAATTGCAGTTACCAGCCATACCAGCTAAGCGCTACTTTACGATTGGTGAAGTGAGTGAGCTTTGTGGTGTAAAGCCTCATGTACTTAGATATTGGGAGCAAGAATTTACTCAGTTAAAACCTGTCAAACGGCGCGGTAATCGACGTTACTATCAGCATCATGAAGTGTTATTGATTCGCCGTATCCGCGAGTTACTTTATGAACAAGGTTTTACGATTAGCGGTGCTAGACTTCGATTGGATGAAGCGAATGGTGGTGACATAAGTGTTAGTGCAGGGCAAGCTTTATCGAAATTAGACGAAAATCAAGCTAACGAGGCAACACAGAATAATACTTTTGACTTTGCATCAGTAAAAGCAGAGTTGTTAGAAATCTTAAATCTATTGCGGCCTAAGTTGCAGGTAGCGCAATAATTTCAATCATTTATTTACTCAGTCGTCCATAGCAAATGGTGTTATGCGATATAATGTCAACCTTGTTGTGACTGTTTTGCAACGTCGGTTCGGGGCATAGCGCAGCCTGGTAGCGTACATGCCTGGGGGGCATGGGGTCGCAAGTTCGAATCTTGCTGTCCCGACCAAATAAACAAGCCATTCTAATTTTAAGATTGGCTTTTTTTATTTTAGCTGAATGGTTGATGAGTAATTATCTTGCCAATAAAAAATCTATGAGTGTGATGTGATGAAAGTACGCAGCGTTTTGCTAAGTGTTAGTTTAGGTTTGATGTGCTTGCTACCTAAGGCTATTGCTATGCAAAAGGTTGTGAAGCAGCCAAGTCATGAAATTGTATTTGCCATTGGTCAAATGCCACTTAATTTAGATCCGCGCTATGCTACAGACGCGGCGTCTGAGCGCGTGAATCGGTTGATTTATCAGAGTTTGGTCGACTTTGATGCCCAATCAAAACCCACACCAAGTCTTGCTTCATGGGTGGAGGTGAGCGCTACAGAATACCGTTTTACCCTCAATAAAAATCGCTTGCCATTTCACGACCTTACCACGCTTACCGCCCGTGATGTAAAAGCCACTTATGACTCATTAAGCACCTTAAAAGATTCGCCACTGACAGCAGAGTTTGCCAATGTTAAGAATATTATTGTGGCGGATGAAGATACGGTTATATTCCAGTTAAAACAATCAGATCGTCATTTCCCGGCTAAATTAATCATCGGTATTTTGCCTGCAAAACTGATTGCAACGAATTATGATTTTTCACACTCGCCAGTCGGCAGTGGGCCGTTAAAGTTTGTGACTTGGCAAAATAAGTTAAACTTAGAACGTGTTAAAGATGGGCAGAAAATCAGTTTGGTAGAGGTGAAAGATCCTACGGTACGCGTTTTGAAACTTTTGCACGGAGAAGTGGATTTGTTGCAAGGCGAATTGCCGCCTGAATTGGTGAAGCACTTACAAATCAAGCCAGAAATTACCGTTAAAACCGGAATTGGTGTGAACTTTTCATATCTCGGTTTGAATATGCAGGATGCTGTTCTAAAAAACCTCAAAGTGAGGCAGGCCATTGCGCACGCCATAGACCGTACTGCCATTATTCAAAAAGTGATGGTAACAAACACAAGGGTTGCTAGTGCGATTCTGCCGCCTGAGCATTATACAAACCACAATATCGCGCTGCCTTTATACGATTACAACCCAATGCAGGCTAAGCAATTATTGCTTGAGGCAGATGTTAAATTGCCACTCAAGCTTGTGTACAAAACTTCAACAGATGCCCAGCGCGTGCGCTTCGCTACTATCATGCAGGCGCAAATGGCTCCAGCAGGAATCGAACTTGAAATCCGTAGCCTTGATTGGGGTACGTTTTTTGCCGACGTGAAAGCAGGTAATTTTCAACTCTATGGCCTCACTTGGGTAGGGATTAAAACACCTGAAATTTACAGCAAAGCTTTTGGCTCACAAAACTTTCCTCCTAATGGTTTTAATCGCGGCAGATATGCGGATGCTGAACTAGATGCGCTACTTGCTAAAGAAGCTTTGCAAGCTGCTACAACGCGCATTCATGCACAATTGCCCTATATTCCGCTTTGGTATGAAGGACAGTTTGTCGCCATGCGAAAAAGCATCTTCAATTACAACGCAAAACCTGACGGTAATTGGGATGATTTGGGTACAATTAGCTATGCATATTGAAATCTCAATTAAACACCAAACCCTCACGCTCTTTGACAAATTTGGCAGTGTAAAGGCTAAATACAACATATCAACGGCTACGAATGGCGTAGGTTGTGAGAAGAACAGCGGCTGTACACCGTTAGGACAACACATCATCCGCGCTAAAATTGGGGCGGGAGTTGCGCTTAATAGCGTGTTTGTCGGGCGCAGGCCAACGGGTGAAATCTGTACACCAGAATTGATGGCGAAGTTTCCCGAAAGAGATTGGATTTTAACGCGTATTTTGTGGCTTTCAGGCACCGAGCTTGGAAAAAACCGGTTGGGTAATGTGGATACCATGCAGCGTTATATTTATATTCATGGCACACCTGAAAGTATAGAGTTGGGCAAGATAGGCTCGCATGGTTGCGTACGTATGCGTAATGCAGATGTGATTGCGCTGTTTGAGTTGGTTGAAGTAGGTACGCCTGTGTTAATTTCAGAAAACTGATCCAAGTGTTAAAACGTACATTCAGCTTTTCCACTGTCATTTTCGGTGTGTTATTACTGACCTTTTTGTTGATTCATCTTGTCCCAGGTGACCCAGTAGAAGTTATGTTGGGTGAATCTGCCAGTACGGTTGATCGTGAGGCACTGCGGGTTGATTTAGGATTAAATCGACCGCTCATTCAGCAATTTGGCACTTATTTGAGCAAACTCGTACATGGCGATTTCGGACAATCCATCCACACTAAAACGCCGATTATCGAAATGCTTAAAACGCGTTATCCTGCCACGGTTAAGCTCGCTTTGTTGTCTTTATTGATTGGTCTGGTGATTGGCATTCCGCTAGGCATTTATGCGGCGTTAAAGGCTAACCATTGGCAAGATATAGTGGTAACGATAGTGTCGGTGCGACTATCCGCTATGCCTGCGTTTTGGCTGGGGCCGATGTTGATGCTGATTTTTGCTGTGTGGTTGGGCTGGTTGCCGGTCAGTGGTATGGAATCTAACACCTCAATTATACTTCCAGCGCTCACTTTAGGTTTTGGCCTCAGTGCGATTCTGACTAGAATGACACGCACCAGTTTGCTTGAAGTGTTGAATGATGATTATATTCGCACCGCACGCGCTAAAGGTTTAGATGAAAAAACCGTGATTTTACGCCATGCTTTGCGTGCTGCCTTATTGCC
>JBARQL010000204.1:0-8653 GCA_049643685.1 Methylotenera sp. | reverse complement strand
GCAATTTCATTGACATTGCCTAGCCGCCCAAGCGGTACACGTTCCAGCATTTTAGTTTTAATGGCTTCTGGCAATTCAGCCGTCATGTCTGTTTCAATAAATCCAGGAGCAACACAATTCACCGTCACATTCCGACTTCCTACTTCAGCCGCTAGCGATTTTGTAAAGCCTGTCATCCCTGCTTTGGCCGCGGCATAATTGGTCTGACCCGCATTGCCCATGTGACCTACCACGCTGGAAATACTGATAATACGGCCCACCCTTGCCTTCATCATGGGTCGTAATACCGCTTGGCTCATACGAAACACTGAAGTTAAATTCGTTCCAATGACGGCATTCCAATCTTCATCGCTCATACGCATCAAAAGCGTATCTTTAGTAATGCCTGCATTGTTGACTAATATAGAAACATCACCATAAGTAGTGGAAATTTGCTTGAGTACAGATTCTATTTGGCTAGCGTCATTGACATCTAATGCCATGCCGCTGCCTTTGATGCCTGCGGCTTTTAAATTGGCCTCGATATGATCAGCCCCACTAGCGCTCGTCGCCGTGCCGATCACGACCGCCCCTTGCTTTCCTAGTTCCAGTGCAATGGCCGCGCCAATACCGCGGCTAGCGCCTGTCACTAAGGCAATTTGGTTCTGTAATAGTTGATTTTGTAACATAAGTTCTCCTGCTTTTTATACTAATGAGCAAACAAGTCTCTTGCTTCCGCCAAGGCTATTGTGCTAGTGAGCGCAACACAAGGCAGCTCTGCCACAATGCGTTTGGTAACCCCAGCAAACACACGGCCTGGTCCGCATTCTGCACTCGCTATAATGCCTTGAGCATAGATGGCCCGCACTGTTTCTGTCCAACGCACCGGGCTATAGAGTTGACGTACCAGCGCGTCTTTAATCTTATCAGCATCGTCATAAGCGGCTACATCCGCATTTTGTAACACGGGAATATTGCCTGTATGAAACGTCACATTCTGCAGGTAGGCTTTAAGTTTTTCGGCCGCCGGCTTCATGAGCGAGCAATGTGAAGGCACGCTCACGGGCAAATGGATTGCATGCCGAGCACCATTGGATTTGGCAATTACCATTGCACGTTCCACTGCCGCCTTGTGCCCTGCCACGACCACTTGACCAGGAGAGTTTAAATTGACGGCTTCTACAACTTGATTTTCTGCTGCTTCGACACAGACAGCTCTAACCGCATCATCATCCAGCCCCAAAATAGCCGCCATCGCACCCACGCCCTCAGGCACCGCACTTTGCATCACCTCAGCGCGATATCGTACAAGCGGTAGCGCTGCTTGAAAATCAATGACGCCAGCCGCGACGAGTGCGGTATATTCACCTAGGCTATGCCCCGCCATCACATCTGGATTTACTCCACCCGTTTCGTGCCAAGCACGCCAAGCAGCGAAGCCCGCAATTAACATGAGTGGTTGTGTATTGGTTGTTTGGTGTAAATCTTCGTTGTGTTCCGTGGCCATGCGCCAAAAATCGATACCCAAAACATCAGAGCCTTCAGCAAATGTTTCGTGAATAATGGGCATGTCAGCAAAGTCTTTTTTCATACCCACTGATTGTGAGCCTTGACCTGGAAAGAAAAATGCAAATTTTTTCATGGTGTTCAGTTCGCCCCTCAGCTTTAATGGTTATCGCTTTTTAATTGTTATTTTGTTTTGATGATTACTGAAAAAAGATTTTACAGAATATTTTACTTTTTTAAATTTTTTTTCTAAGGTTTTACCTTTTTTTAGCGTTAAGGTACTTTTATTTGATTTTTAATACTTGATCAATGCCGAGCCCCAAGTAAAGCCGCCGCCAAACGCTTCCATCAAGATAACATCGCCGCGTTTAATGCGTCCATCTCGTACCGCAACATCTAGCGCTAAAGGGATTGAAGCCGCCGAGGTATTACCATGCTTATCGACAGTCACCACCACCCTATCCATACTCATATCAAGTTTTTTTGCAGTCGCCTGTAAAATACGAATATTCGCCTGATGTGGTACTAACCAATCAATATCAGATTTTTGCAAACCATTGGCGGTAAGTGTTTCATCCACAATGGCGTCTAGCGTATTCACTGCGATTTTAAAGACCGCATTACCTTCCATCACGACAGTATCGTCACCATCTGCTTTACGTGGTACGTGTAACATTTTTTCATAGTTGCCATCGGCATGCAAATGCGTAGAAATCACGCCTTGCGTGTCACTGGCTTGTAAAATGACCGCACCTGCACCGTCGCCCCACAAAATGCAATTACCGCGATCAGTCCAATCGACAATGCGTGAGAATGCCTCCGCACCAATCACTAGTGCGCATTTAGCTGCGCCTGACTTGATGAAGTTATCAGCGGTGGCAAGTGCATAAACAAAACCGCTACAAACTGCTTGAATATCAAATGCTGGGCAACCTGCAATGCCTAATTTCTTTTGCAATATGACGGCTGTGCTAGGGAAAATCTTATCGGGGGTAGTTGTCGCCACAATAATTAAATCAATGTCTTCAGCAGCAATCTCTGCAGCTAAAATCGCATTCCGCGCTGCTTGCAGTGCCAAATCACTGGTGAATTCATCATCGGCCACAATGTGGCGTTCACGAATACCCGTGCGCGTAAAAATCCACTCATCCGTGGTATCCACCATGTGCTCTAAATCGGCATTGGTCAGTAATTTTTCAGGCAGATAACTGCCCGTGCCCATAATGCGTGAATATACGTCGCGGGGATCAATGTTGCTTGAGTTTTTCATGCGTTGTCCAGGTTGTTCGCATCACCGTCTAAGTGTATGTCACCTTTGACATGGACTTGCGATTGTATATGTTCAATTTCCAACTGTTCGGTAATGCGACGCAATACACCACTGCGCGCCTCTTCTACGGCAATGCGAATGGCATTGGAGAAACCCACGATATCGGCACCACCATGACTTTTAACGACAATACCACGTAAACCTAAAAAGCTTGCGCCGTTATAAAGTCTCGGGTCTAAGCGTTTTTTAAAGGCTTTTAATACAGGCATCGCAACCAGCCCCATCAGCTTGGTCAGCCAGTTGCGCTTAAACTCTTCAGATAAAAAGCGCCCCATCATTTGCGCCACGCCTTCGGAGGCCTTTAACGTCACGTTACCCACAAAGCCGTCGCACACAACTAAATCTGTCGTTCCTTTAAAAATGTCGTTACCTTCAACATTACCGTAAAAATTCAAATGACTCGCACGTAACAGTTCACCAGCCTGCTTCACCACTTCATTACCTTTAATATCCTCACTACCGATATTGAGCAAACCAACGGTTGGCTTTGCTTTATTGGCGATGGACGACACCAGCATGCTACCCATGACCGCAAATTGCAAAAGTTGTTCAGGGGTACTGTCTGCATTTGCGCCTAAATCGAGAATGTAGGTTTTACCTTTTTGACTCGGAAACACGCCCGCAATCGCTGGGCGATCTATGCCCGGCAGGGTTTTGAGCACAAATCGGGCAGTCGCCATCAACGCGCCTGTGTTGCCTGCACTGATGCATGCATTGGCTTCACCACTTTTCACCAAGTTAATGGCGACACGCATCGAAGAATCTTTTTTATTTTTTAAGGCACTTTGCGGTGACTCGTCCATCGTCACCACCTCGGTGGCATGATGAATACGCAAACGTGAACTTGTGCTGGCTTTGTGCGCTTTCAGTTCAGCTTCGATAGCGTCATTTAAGCCGACCAGCACCACATTAAGCTGATCATCTTCTTTAAGTGCTTTAAGAACTGCCGGAATCGTCACGTGCGGGCCATGATCACCGCCCATTGCATCTACAGAAAGAGTAATATCCATTACTTTAATCGGCCTATTTGAAAATCACAATATTGAAAATAATAGCATTGATTGTTAAATAGCAAACGCTAGATACACTAACGCCGCGCCAAAATTGGTGCGGCGTTAAAATTTGTTTAAATGCTATAAGTTGCAATTTGTTCATTTAATCCAATATCAGCACTGGCCAATATTTGCATTAGCCAATGCTTGTATTAGATGGAAACAAATTGAAATTATTCGCCTTTAGTTGCCATTACTTTACGGCCACGGTAGTAACCATTTGGGCTCACGTGATGACGCAAATGCGCTTCACCTGTTGTAGGCTCAACGGCCAAAGCTGGGTTGACTAAAAAGTCATGTGAGCGATGCATGCCGCGTTTTGAAGGGGATTTCTTGTTTTGCTGAACTGCCATAATAAACTCCAATAAAATGATTCGATAAAACGTATTAAAGCATCATCTCAATTACATACAAACTGGCACTTATATGACTGCCAAGCACCGCGAATTAAAGACTACGTTAAATTGCTAATCCACCACTATAATATAAAAGCTAGCTTTTGTCAGCTAAAATCACACTTTAAAGCCCAATTAACCACCGAAAAATCAACCTATTGCGTTAGCCATTAAACTTTAAGCAGCAATCATCGCGATGATGATAAGCGAATAACCTTTAGTAATGCAAAATAATCGGTACGATTTTCATCTAACTTTACTATCATTACTTATCAAGTAAATCACACCCTTTTTACCCCCGAGAAAATTTTATGCCTCTGTAAGCCTTTATTGATAAGGCTCGCAGGGCATTGGAATAAGATGCGTTTAAATATAGCGTTTTTAAATGTTTTTTTATATCTTAATGCGCGTAAAAATAGAGGTGCATTTACCTAGAATGATGATTACTTAATCAGCCCTGTTAATACGGCAAACGGGTTCGGTTTTTCTCCGCTTTGCGTGACTAAATCACCGCAATCCTTTTCGTGCGTAGGCGCAATCGGCAACGCCATGATGATTTCATCTTCAATCAGCGCGGCCAAATTCATGTTTGGGTGCGCTTGCAGCAAATCATAATCATGATTATCTAATTCAAGCACCTCAAGGTCGGCGTCACTCACATCACTAATGAGATAATTAAAATTCAACTTTAACGTTAATGGCATTGCATTTAAACATCGCTGGCAATTGGCGATGAGGTTCGCGGTAATCGCCAAACTTAAAAAATGTTGATTGAGCGAATTGGTTGTGCCTTTCAGCTGAAATAAAATCTTATGCTGATCTGAATCTGCTTTTAAGGCAGGTTGGTGCAATAGCTCTTGTAGCCTTGGGCAGTCGCTAAGCAGCAAATCCCCTTTGAGAGACTCATTCTTTTTGGCAAAAGCTAAATTATCAATAAATAAGGGTTGGTTCATTCTGTTTTCAACTCGTTATCAGGTGGATTTAATCTTAAAAATTTATACGTAAATTTAACGATAGTAGTCCTAGTAAGTATTTAGCTACCGTCTCGTGCATGTTACAATTGCCGTGTTTGTGTAATCATAATTAGGGCATGGCTGTGTTCAAAAAAATTCTAGTGGCTAACCGTGGTGAGATCGCAGTGCGCATTGTACGCGCTTGCTCAGAAATGGGCATCAAATCTGTTGCAATTTATGCAGATGCGGATCGTCAGGCCTTGCATGTTAAAAAAGCGGATGAAGCCTACAATATAGGCTCAGACCCTGTTGCAGGCTATTTGAACGCGCATAATATTGTCAACTTAGCGGTGGCCTCAGGCTGTGATGCACTTCACCCTGGCTATGGATTTTTGTCAGAAAATCCAGAGTTGGCCGAAATCTGCGCACGTCGCGGTATTAAATTTATTGGGCCCAATGCAGCCGTCATACGCCAAATGGGCGATAAAATTCAAGCCAGAAACGCCATGACGAGTGCAGGTATTCCATGCACACCTGGCAGTGATGGCAACTTGGAAAATTTGGATGAGGCCGTCGTATTAGCGCGTAAAATTGGTTATCCCGTCATGCTCAAAGCGACCAACGGTGGTGGCGGTCGCGGTATTCGCCGCTGCGACAGCGAAAAAGAATTATTAAGCAATTATGACCGCGTGATTTCCGAGGCCAGCAAAGCCTTTGGCAAACCTGAGGTGTTTCTGGAAAAATGCGTGGTCACACCGCGCCATATTGAAGTGCAGATTTTAGCCGACTCGCAAGGCAATGTGATTCATCTGTTTGAGCGCGATTGTTCAATTCAACGCCGCAATCAAAAACTGATTGAAATTGCCCCTTCCCCACAACTCACCCAAGCGCAGCGTGATTATATCGGCGGCTTGGCTGTCAAGGCCGCAAAAGCGGTCAACTACGAAAATGCCGGAACCGTTGAATTTTTGTTAGATTCCAATAACACGTTCTATTTCATGGAAATGAATACACGTTTGCAAGTGGAGCATACCGTGACGGAAACGATCACTGGGATTGATATTGTACAAGAGCAAATTCGGGTGGCTTATGGCTTGCCGCTGCAGTACGCACAAAAAGAAGTGCAGTTTAGAGGCTACGCGATGGAGTTTCGCATCAATGCGGAAGATCCTAAAAATGACTTTTTACCAAGTTTTGGTAAAATCACCCGTTATTACTCACCTGGTGGCCCTGGCGTGCGTATGGATGCAGCGATCTATAGTGGCTATGTCATTCCGCCTTACTATGATTCCATGTGCGCCAAACTCACGGTTTGGGCGCTGGACTGGGAAAGTGTGATTGAACGCGGTCGCCGTGCACTGGATGATATGTTGATCTATGGCGTTAAAACGACGATTCCGTATTACCAAGAGATTTTAAAACACCCGGATTTTAGAAACGCGAACTTTAATACCAGTTTTGTAGAGTCGCATCCAGAACTCACGCATTATGCGAATGAAATTGCACCTGAAGTAATTGCCGCCGCTATTTCAGCGGCAATTGCAGCACATGAAGGTATTTAGCTGGTTAATTTCCATATAAAATAATAAATAAAACAAATAGTTAAACATTAAAATTAAAGTAAAGAGTTAATTAAATGACCAATCATCAGACGACTAAAGCATCAAAAGTACGAATCACGGAACTGGTGTTACGTGATGGACACCAATCGTTAATCGCCACACGATTGCGCACAGAAGACATGTTGCCGATTTGTGCGAAGCTCGATGCCATTGATTTTTGGTCGCTTGAAGCTTGGGGTGGCGCTACCTTTGATGCCTGTGTGCGTTTTCTAAAAGAAGATCCATGGGAGCGCCTAGCCAAACTGCGCAAAGCCTTACCCAACAGCCGCATTCAAATGTTATTACGCGGTCAGAATTTATTAGGTTATCGCCACTACTCAGATGACGTCGTACAGGCTTTTGTGCAAAAATCTGCAGATAACGGTGTGGATATATTCCGTATATTTGACGCGATGAATGATATGCGCAACCTGAAAACTTCAGTTGAAGCGGTTAAAAAAGTGGGTAAGCATGCTGAGGGCGCAATTAGTTATACGACTAGCCCTGTGCATGATATTGCTCACTTTGTTGGCTTAGCCAAAGAACTTGAAGCCATGGGTTGCGACACCATTGCCATTAAAGACATGGCGGGCTTGCTTACCCCACAAAGTACTAGTGATTTAGTCAAAGCGCTACGCGGCGCAATCAGCTTGCCCATTCATTTACATAGCCATGCCACTTCTGGTTTGTCGGCCATGTGCTTCTTAAAAGGGATAGAAGCTGGCGCAACCATACTGGATACGTCCAACTCATCTTTCGGTGAAGGAGCTAGCCATTCTTCTACAGAAAGCATTGTTGCCGCATTGCAGGATACTGAATACGACACAGGCATCAACCTACAAGCTTTGCAAGAAATCACCGCCTACTTCCGTGAAGTACGTAAAAAATACTGGCAATTTGAAAGCGATTTCACTGGCGTGGATACCCGCGTGCTGGTCAATCAAGTCCCTGGCGGCATGATTTCAAACTTGTCAAATCAACTCAAAGAACAAGGCGCATTGGACCGCATGAATGAAGTCCTCGCTGAAATTCCACGCGTACGTGAAGATTTAGGTTTTCCACCACTGGTGACACCTACTTCACAAATAGTCGGCACGCAAGCGGTCTTGAACGTGATGACGGGTGGTCGCTATAAATCGATTACCAATGAGGTGAAAAATTACTTTCTAGGGCAATATGGCAAATCCCCTGCTTCAGTAAATGAATCTGTGAAACAGAAAGCAGTGGGTGATGGTGCCGTAATCACTTGCCGCCCCGCTGATTTATTAGCGCCTGAAATGGTTAAACTTACTAGCGAGGCGGAGCGTTTTGCACAATCTGAAGAAGATGTACTGACGTACGCCATGTTCCCAGATATTGGTAAAACCTATTTGCAAGAACGTAATGCAGGCTCACTTAAACCAGAAACTTTGTTAGATAAAGCGGCCGTTAATGCTTCTGCCTCGCGTTTTGCACCAAGCGAATTCAAAGTAACCTTACATGGTGAGACTTTCCACATCAATCTGACCGGCAGCGGCCACCCGGGTGAAGAAAAACGTCCGTTCTATGTGTCAATCGATGGAATCGCGGAAGAAGTCATTGTCGAAACTTTAAGCGAAATTGAAGTTTCAAGCGGCGGTAGTAGCGGTAGCAGTAAAAAGAAATCCGTCAGCAGCAAAGTGAGCAATGGGCGCCCTCGCCCTTCACACGCGGGCCATGTCACCACCTCTATGCCAGGTACGATTGTGGCGGTAAAAGCCAAAGTGGGTGATAAAGTCACTGCGGGCGATGGCGTATTGGTGATTGAAGCCATGAAAATGGAGAATGAGATTCAAGCTTCAACGTCTGGCATCGTGGT
>JBARQL010000203.1:0-4557 GCA_049643685.1 Methylotenera sp. | reverse complement strand
TCTCCTGAAATCCACAAGCCAAATACGCCGCCTATCATGGCAAATGGAATATTGGATAAAATCAGTAGAGCTTGTTTGATTGAGCTAAAAGTCGCGAAAAGGAGTAAGAAAATTAAGCCAATGGCTACGGGCACTACAATGGCTAAACGTGCGGCAGCGCGTTGTTGATTTTCAAACTGACCGCCTAACTTAATAGAATAACCTTCACCTAGTTTTACTTCCGTGTTGATACGTTGTTTTGTTTCCTCTACAAAGCTCACTAAATCCCGGTTACGAATGTTGGCAGTGACTACCACCATACGCACACCACGTTCTCTATCGACTTTTACTGGACCTTCTTCACGTTCAATTTTAGCTACGGCTGAAAGTGGAACATTAGTGCCATTCGATAACGTTAGTAACAAATTACTAAAATCTGCAGGCGAAGCACGTAAATCTTGGTTGCCTCTTATTAAGACTGGAGTTCGCCTTTGACCTTCCTGCACAATACCAATTTGCTTACCTTCAAGCTGTGCATGCAATACGTTTTCAATCTCGGTAATACTTAATCCGAGACGACCGGCAGCGACTCGATCTATTTTTATTTGCAGATATTGGACGCCACTATTTTGTGGCGTGTAGACGTCTTGGCTTCCTTTAATCGATTCTAGAATTTTGATGATTTGTTGCGCTTTAGCATCAAGCACATCTAAGTCAGAACCAAATATTTTAATGGCCAAATCACCACGCACCCCCAAAATCATCTCGTTAACCCGCATGTCGATTGGTTGTGTAAAGCTATAAGCCAAGCCCGGCATTCCTGTCATCACTTTGCGCAGTTCGTCTATTAACTCCTCTTTCGATTTCATGCGCCATTCGCTTGAAGGTTTAAGAATCAGAAAGTTATCAGTTTGATTCAAGCCCATCGGATCCAGGCCTAATTCATCTGAGCCAACTCTAGAATAAACGCCCTTGACTTCAGGCACTTGGCTGAGAATTGCGCGTTGAACGTTCATGTCCGTAGTTATACTTTGCTGCAGATTAATGGATGGGATTTTTTCCACACCAATGATGAGGTCGCCTTCATCCATCGTTGGCATAAAGGTTTTACCAATTTGCGTATAAACCACACCAGTAATCGCTAGCATCACAAATGCGCCAATCACGATAATTTTGGCATTATCCAATGACCATTTAAGAATTGGCTCATAAATTGCTAATGCTTTTCTAACTAACCAAGGCTCTTCATGGCTAACTTCTTTCAGTAAGAAAGAGGATATTACTGGGATAACAGTCAATGATAAAAACAGAGAGCCAGCCAATGCGAACATGATGGTGAGTGCCACTGGAGTAAACAGTTTGCCTTCCAAGCCTTGCAAGGTAAGCAAAGGTAAAAACACCGTAATAATAATTAGCACCCCCGCCGTCACTGGTACACTAACTTCGCGCACCGCACGGTAGATAATATGCATTCTAGGTAAAGAACCGGCTTTTTTGGTGTCTGCAAGATGCGATACGATATTCTCAACCACCACCACAGCCGCATCGACCAACATACCAATCGCAATGGTCAAACCGCCCAAGCTCATTAAATTGGCAGACATACCAAAATAGCGCATGAGTAAAAAAGTGAACAAAGCAGACAGCGGCAATATAAAAGCGATGGTAAGCGCAGCTCTAAAATTACCTAAAAACAATACGAGCAATATCAGCACTAATACCACGGCCTCTAGCAACGCCTTAGTCACGGTATGTACTGCACGTTCGACCAGATTGCCACGGTCATAAAAAACATGAATACTCACGCCTTTGGGTAGGCTGGGGGTCATCTCTATAATTTTGGCTTTAACGCCTTCTACTAATTTCTGCGCATTGGCGCCTCGTAAGCCGAGCACCAAGCCTTCAACGGCTTCGCCTTTACCATTGCTGGTTACCGCACCATAACGTGTAATGGCACCGACACGCACATCAGCGACATCTGCAACTCTGACGGACATGCCTTGTTCACTGCGAACGATTGTGTTTTGTACGTCTTCTATCGTTTTAAAGCCACCCTCAGCACGCACCAATAATGAGCCTTCTCCATCATTAAGTCTGCCAGCACCACCATTACGATTATTGTTTTCTAGCACCTGTTGTAGGTTATCAATTGCCACGCCGCGTGCGTACATGCGAGCATTGTCTGGCACAATCTCAAAGCTACGTACGTAGCCGCCTAAAGCGTTTACATCAGCTACACCGGGCACGGTTCGTAGTTGTGGACGAATCACCCAGTCCAGTAGACTTCGTTTTTCTTGCAAGCTTAGCGTATCACTCTCTACGGTGAACATGAACATTTCACCCAAAGGTGTGGTTAAGGGTGCCATACCGCCAGAAATGTCATTTGGCAAGTTACCCCACACCGCATTTAACCGCTCAGCTACTTGTTGACGCGCCCAGTAAATATCGGTGCCATCAGCAAAATCCACAGTAATGTCCGTGACGGCATATTTAGCCACAGAACGTAAACCTGCCTGATTGGGGATGCCCAGCATCTCCACTTCAATCGGCGCTGTGATACGCGCTTCCACTTCTTCTGGCGTCATGCCAGGGGCTTTGATGATGATTTTTACTTGCGTTGAAGAAACATCAGGGAACGCATCAATCGGTAATGCTTTATAAGCAAGCGTGCCAGCGGCAGCCAAGCCTAGCGTGAGTATCAGCATTAACAGCCGCTGAGTGAGGGCAAACTGAATGAGTTTAGCTAACATTATTCGCCACCTAAACCTAACCAAGTACCTTTAATCGCGGAAATTCCAGAAACAGCAATGCGTTCATTGCCTTTAAAATCAGCATCTACAACTGCTTCGTCACCTTGCTCAAAAATCACTTTAACTTTCAAAGGATGAAAACCATTTTTAGTTTGAACAAACACCAATGCTTCGGCACCTTGTCTAGCCAGCGCAGATTTTGGCACGCTGAAGTGAAGCTCTTGCGGGCCTAAACTAATTTCAGCCTCCACGATTTGTCCTGGTGAAAGTTTTTCATTGCCTTGTGTGATTTCGGCACGCAGATGCATGGTCTGGTCAGCCTTGTTCACGCTACGTATTACGGCAATCAATTTGCCGTTCGCATGTAGCTTAGGTACTTGCACTGGCATGCCAATTTTTACAAAAGGTAATCCTTCAAGTGGTGCATGAATTTCTAGCCAAAGTGGATTTAACTTAGCTATTTTATAAAGTGGCATGGCCATGTCAACTCTCTGACCTGTCGTGACCATTTGTTCTAGTACTTGGCCATCAATCGGAGCTGTTAGCGTAATGCCGCTGTTCATGCCTGATGATGGGCTCATCTTAGCAATGGCACCATCGCTCATGCCAGCCAAGCGTAACGCTTGCTTACGATGTGCAAGGGAAGCACTCAGTTCTTCATGCGCACTTTCAGTTTCTAAGTAACGGCGCTGTGGAATAATGCCATCCTTAAACAGCTCAGCATCACGCGACAAACTTTTTGCGGCCAGTTTTTTTTGTGTCAACGCTTGCAAGTAGTCTTTTTGCAAACCTAATAAATCAGAACTCGTTAAATGTGCGATAACCTGTCCTTTTTTAACCTCTTGCCCGGCGGCCACATACAACTGGTCTAGCAAGCCAGACTGAGGCGCACTCACTACGCGCACTTGGCCGACAGGCACCATAATTTCAGCGGGAAAGCGACGACTGCTTAGCATGGTATTTTTACCGACTGGGGTGACTGTCACGCCCAAGCTTTGTTGTTGGGCAGAGGTCATGACGATGTCTGCAGCTTGCACAGTGCCAATTAAGGTAAAAATAAATAGAGATAGTAAAACTAACTTCATGGAAGAACTCCTACAGCTTGGTTATAGCGGGCAATGTCCCACTGCACTTGAATTTTACGGGTGGTATATGCACGCTCTGCTTCATAAGTTTGAGCTTGAGTACGGATCAGGCTGACAAGATCTGTCTCGCCTAGTTGAAAGGCCTTTTGCGCAAGCTTGCTGCTTTCTTTGGCAATTTCAAATTGCTTAGTCACGATTACCAATTCTGCACGGCTAACATTTAGATTATGTTCTGCTTCATGCATCATTGTTTCTAAGGTGTTGCGGAGTGTTTCACGCTCAGTAAGTGCCAGCCCAACACCAAGTTCAGCAGCAGCTTTAATCGGCGCGGCACGTGATTCTCCCCCAAACGGAATGCGTACTTTTACACCCATGCTTTGATTAGATAGGTCGTCAAATGCACCTTTGGTACTGCGTACGTTTACCAAGAATTGTAGATTTTCACGACTCTCAACCTGCGCTAGCGTACGCTCAGTTTCAGCCAAGCCAACTTTAGATTGTGCTTCAGCCCATATGGATGATTGGCTGTAATCTTCCAAAGCAGATTGCTTCTCTTCAAAGTTAGCTGGAATTTCTCGTAAGCCTGTGAGCAAATAATAACGATGCCTTGCGTGCATTAATTCTGCTTCGGCGCGTAACTGTTCCTTTTCAGCGCGTAGCGTTTCTTGCTGAGCTAACATGGCATCAGTTTTAGCCATTTCCCCTGCTTTGTAGCGCTTTTCCACATCTTGCTGAAGCTTGCT
>JBARQL010000202.1:0-4692 GCA_049643685.1 Methylotenera sp. | reverse complement strand
TGCCATTATTTTTTAAAAATGCACGATTTTCTGGTAGCAAGACTGCGCCGCCGCCAGTTGCCATGACAATGTTTTGAAGCTGACATAACTCTTCAATGACCGCACTTTCACGTTTGCGAAAACCTGCTTCACCTTCCAACTCAAATATAAGCGGTATTTTAACGCCAGTTTTACGCTCAATTTCATGGTCAGAATCATAAAAAGTCATGCCTAATTGCTTGGCAATCAAGCGCCCAATCGTAGTTTTACCTGCGCCCATCAAACCAATAAAAAAAATATTTTCCACATCAAACCGCCTAAGCTACGCAAACCTTAAACTATAAAACAAAATGCCCATCACTACTTACTGATGGGCATTTTATGTCAATCTTGAATTTCTGTCAGATTTTGCTGATTTTAATCTTACAAAATTAAGATTAGTTTTTTAACGTAACCCTAAACTATCATCCATTATTTTTGGGGTGATGAATATTAACAACTCGGTTTTGTCATTTTGTTTTGTTTTACGTTTGAATAAATTACCCATAATTGGCAAGTCTCCAAAAAATGGTACTTTATCCACTTCATCACGTTCAATTTGTTCATAAATTCCTCCAAGCACTGCAGTCTCACCATTGCCAACAAGCACTTGTGTTTGTATGTTTTGCGTATCAATTGAAGGAATTTGATTTAGACCAAATAACTGACCCACACGATCCTTTTTAACATCAATGTCCATGATAATTTTATCGTCAGGTGTGATTTGTGGTGTCACCTCTAAGCTAAGAACTGCAGGCTTGAAAGAGACGGTAGCTGCACCACTGCTACTCGCTTCTAAGTAAGGAATCTCGGTTCCCTGAGCAATTTTTGCTTTATGCTGATTCGCAGTCGTTACGCGAGGGCTTGAAACAACCTTTCCTCGTTTATCAGTTTCCATCGCGGTTAATTCCAAGTTTAGTAATAAACCAGCTGGGAGATGAAATAAACTATAAGCAAAAGAGCCGAATGCGTTTGCTACTGGTAGGTTGGACTGTAAATCAGGCAAGCCATCAGAGCTCGTTAATACTGCATTGCCTCCAAAGAACTGATCCGTAAGCGCGCTTTGTACAGAACCATTGTGATTACCTTGAGTTATAGTTGTGGCAGTGGAGCCTGTAGGTCTGTTACCTATTGTGCCGCTAACTGTACTTGCACTTCTTCCCGGTGTAGCTGTTTGCGTTACCCCAAACCTTGCTCCCAGAGCCTTGCCATATTTATCATCCGCAATCACTAGGCGCGATTCGATCATAACCTGCCTGACAGCAACATCAGTTTTGTTGATGATTGCTTGTACTTGCTCAAGATATTTAGGCGTGTCTTGCACAAACACGGTGTTGGTGCGCCGATCAAGCACTGCGTTACCGCGTTTAGATAGTATCTTTTGTTTGGGGTCACTTAAAATATCTTTAAGTGCATCAGCTTTCATGTATTTCAACGTAAATACTTCAGTACGTAAAGGCTCTAAATCATCAACTTGCTGAATAGCTTCTAAGGCTTGCTTCTCTTTTGCAGCCAACTCTTCAGCGGGTGCCACTAAAATGACGTTGCCTGTTTTACGCATGGCTAAACCCTTGCTTTGGGTGATAATGTCCAATGCTTGATCCCACGGCACATCTTTTAAACGCAACGTTAAATTACCTGTAACAGTATCACTCGTAATAATATTTAACCCAGTAAAGTCAGCAATCACCTGCAATACTGAACGCACTTCAATATTTTGGAAATTTAACGATAATTTTTCACCTGCATAACCTGGTTTAGATCCACGCACTAGTTTGTTTGGATCTTCGACAATTTGGCGGACATCAATAATGAATTTTTTATCAGCCTGATAGGCTGAATGCTCCCAATTGCCTTTAGGTTCAATCACCATGCGGCCATTTTTACCTTGTTTCATCGTATCTACATAAATGACGGGGGTATTAAAATTGGTGACATTTAAGCGACGTTGTAAATTGGCTGGAACTTCAGTGTTGGTGAAATCGACCACAATTGTTTTGCCTTTTTGTTTGATGTTAATGCCTGCATTTGGATCAGACAAATCAACAATAATGCGGCCTTCCCCATTTTTCCCTCGCGCAAAATCTACATTGCTAATCGCGTTTTGCTGATTACCAAGCGCTGATTCCGCAAATTTAGTTTCAACAACGGAGTTGGCATTAGCTTCATTGGCTTGCAACGTTACCGTGACTACGTCACCCTCTATAGCTGTGCTGTAACCAACATTTTTTGATAAATTTAATACTAATCGAGTGCGTTCCTTGGCTTGCGCAAGGGTGACACTCTTTAATGCCCCTTGATTAGCCAAAATATTATTTTTAGCAAGCCCATTTCCGACATTAGGGAAATCAAGCGCTATCCGCGCAGGATTGCTTAACGTAAACCCGGCAGGAGCGTTAGCCAGAGACTCGGTAGTTTTAATGCGAATGACCACTCTACCACCTGGCAAAGAAGAAAAGTCTACGTTTTCTATTTTATTGGGCAGTGCTGATTGATCCTCGGCATTTGACCAGCCTGAAAGAAACATCATCCCAATCACCAGGCTCACTTGTAAAAGTTTAAATATCCACGTATGTAATTTCATTATTTCACCCTAATTTCTTTGAACACTTAAATTTCTTAAAATTATTAACTTAATCTAGATCACCAACTACTCTGGAATAAAATTTATTTCTGATGCAGATTATTCTTGCAACGCTAATGTAGTCACTCTTTCTACCCAGTCACCTGAAAGATCATCTTGTACGATTTCTTTCAGCACTAGTTCACTATCGGTCACTTTGGTTACCAAACCATAGTTTTGCCCTATAAAATTACCTGGTTTCACTTGTTGCACGCCATTATCAGGCGTTTTAAGCAATGCATAAGTAAGCTTGCCTTTAGAAAGGTGGCCTACGTATTTAATGCTCTCAAGTGGATAAGCCTCCATAGGTTCTTTCGGACGACTTAAATTAGGCAGAATACCGGTTGACTTGGTCGTTGCTTTACGCGGTTTAAATGGGTCACTCAGTGAATTATCTGCATTGTATTGCAGCGCTAAATATGGTTTCACCTCAGGTAATGGCTTTATTCTAGCTTGCATGTCATTCCCTGCATTATTCATGAACGCATCAAGATCGTCTCCCTGATCGCCATTGCACGCAACGAGACTAAGCGTAAAAATGCAAACAGCCATCACCCTAACCGTCATATCAAACCCATATTTCTGTTTTATGCTCACGTTCACTTGAGTAATCAACCTTTCTGAGCCAATTTATCTTTTTCGGCTTTTTTCTTAGCCGCAACTTCATTAGCGTCCAAATACCGATAAGTTTTGGCAGTTGCCTCCATCACCAGCACGGAATCTGAAACTCCAGCCTTACCATCTTTATCTTTACTATTGCTGACAATAGAAATGTCGCCTAGTGTGACGATCCGCGATAGCTTGGAAATATCCGTTGCAAATGCGCCTAAATCATGATAACTACCCAGTACTTTAATAGAAATGGGCATCTCCGCATAAAATTCGGTTTGCGTTTCTTGACCAGGTTTAAATAACTCAAACTCTAGCCCACGTGCTAAACCAGCCTGGTTAATATCCGTCAATAAACCATCCATTTGAGATTTGTCTGGAAGCTGCTTCAACAAGGCGCCAAAGGTTTTTTCAATTTCAACCATCTGTAATTTATAACCTTCTAAGTTAATTGCCTGTGCTTTTTTATCCAAAAATACTTTCCGCAACTCCTGCTCTTTGGCTCTTTCAGCATCTAACGAAGTAAAAGCATCCGTCCACAAAAAGTAATAACCAAGCGCCAAAAGCACTAAAAACATCACTGCCAATAACACCGCTTTGACAGGTGCCGGCAAGCTGCCAGCATTTTTGAAGTCAATATTACTAAAATCCTCTAACTTCATCATTAACTCCCAGCTTTAACCGCAGCATTGGGTGCAGCAGCATCTTCAGCTTTAGGTGCTTTAATATTCACATTTAACGTAAATGCGTTTTGTTTTAGGGTATTAACCGCTACTGACTTAATTTCAATTAAACTTGGCGCTTCCACCCAATTTGAAGTAGAAAAGTTGCGTACCAAAGTAGCCACACGTGAGTTAGTGTCTGCAATACCTTCCAATGTAATCACATTTGCTTGCTGCTTAATACTTTTTAGGTACATCCCTTCAGGTAATTGCCGACTGAGCTCATCAAGTACTACAACCGATTGACTACGATTCGTTTGCAAATTCTCAACCACTTGTTTCCGTTCTAGCATAATGCCGATTTGATCTTTTAAATCTTTAATGTCGGCAATTTCTTTATCTAATTTAACAATCGCTTCATCTAGACGAATGTTACGTGCTGTTTGCGCTTCGATTTGGCTGTTGATAAAGGTATAACCCAAAAAAACAATGGCTGCTGCGGCCATTGCAGAGAATGCCGCCATTAAACCAAATTCACGCTGACGCGCTGCACGCTTTACTTGACGATGTGGTAGTAGATTAACGCGTATCATATCGCCTGCCCCTGCATTTCAAGTCCTCGCATGGCCAGCCCGCAAGCGATCAATAGTGCAGGTGCATCTGTGACAGCCTGCTGCTGCTTGAGTTTTGGGCTAATCGTCATACTATGGAATGGATTGGCAACAACTGTGTGCACTTGGGTACGCTCTTGAACTATCACATCAATGGAGGGGATGGCCG
>JBARQL010000201.1:0-2552 GCA_049643685.1 Methylotenera sp. | reverse complement strand
GCTTGCCCCGTCCATTCGCCAGCGCGTACACAATCGCGCCAATTTCACGCGGATCGCATTCGCTGATTTCATCCAAGGCCAGCAGGCAATCGTTAAACAGGGTCGCCGCGCCCTCCATGCCGTTCGCGGTTGCTCGCCAACTGCGCCGGTAGTTCGCGCCGCCCCAAATGGAGCAAGCCGCTTCAATCAGCGTCGTCTTTCCTGTGGAGGAATCGCCCACAAAATGAATGCCGCCGCCTTCGGCGTTACAGCGTTGCAGCAATGGGCCAGCAAATCCCGCTGAAAGAGCCAACATCAGCAACGGGTTATCCATCGCCCTTGCCGCAATCCCCTCTTTCCAGCCCTCAAGCGTTCCTGCCTGAGTGTGTTCGTCATTGCACCGTTCGCCGGATTGAAAAATCACGTTCGCCGCATTCGGGCCGATCACCGCATCGGGTAACACGAAAGAATCATCCGCCCAACCCACCTGCACGGCGCAATGAATGTGGCGCTTTGGATGCTGATCATGCAGATATTCGCCCAACATTCGCCGCGCTAAAGTCGGGTGAAGCTCAACACCCATTGCCAGTAATTCGCCGCGCAGTTCCGCGCCATCGCCGCGCAACAACTCCATTGGCATTGCCCAAACGCGCCACTTGCCCACTAAGGGGAGGAAGCGCAACAGCCGCCCAAAATTATTTCCCTGAGCATCGAGCGTCACCGCTTCCACAGAAAGAGGGGAGCAAAACCAAAGGTTTACGGGTTCGGGTTCTTCATTTTTCTTACCATCGCTCATGTAGCAGTGATAGGTTCCAGGGCGATATTTGCGCCCGTTTTCCTCGTGCCAACTCGGCAAAACGACATAGCAGGGGCGGTCATTTTCGCTTGGGAAGGAAAAAACACTTTTAGAGGAAAGTATCTTACTTGGGGTAACAGGGGTAACGGGGTAACAAGATTGATTTATATCGCTTTTTTCTGTTACCCCACTGTTACCCCATTTTGCATTTGGGGTAACACCCGATTTTTCGGGTTTCCGCCGCTTCCTGCCGCCGCTATAAGTCTCCCGGCAATCGGCAATAGCCCTATCAATGGTTCCTTGGCCGTAGGTGCGCCCGTCCTCATGATGTTTCTCATCCCATTTGGGACGCATCAAACCCGACTTGCGAAACAGCCGATCCATCCTTGGCGCATCCTTGCCCGTCCAGAACGCCAGCGCATTGCATAACGCCATATCCGCCGCCGAATGATCCTTGGGGTATACACTGGTATCGCCAGCCCAAAGCGCATCGAATGCGGCCCCAGGTTTGGATTGGCTGATCTTGTTCAGCAGGGCTTGATCGTCAAGCGCAAGAGAAGCAGAAGCGTCCACAGGAGGTGCGGCTTGGCTCCCTCCTCCTGTGGTTGCCGGGTTGGGTTGGGCGAAGGTAAAGCCGCAGTTCTCGCAGTCGGGAAATTCGGCCTTCGCGCCGCATTGCGGGCATTTCATCGCCAGACAATCATCATCTGGCGGCGGTTCGCCCCAACCATCGTCAAGTGCAATCTCCGCATCCACAGGAGAGAGTGTTGCGCCTCTCTCTCCTGTGGAAGCATCTTTGACCATAAAGCGGCTATGAAGCCAATCCAGCGCCGCTTGCTGTTCAGTGACAGCGGTTGCGCTTCCCGGCCAATGGTTGCCGGTCAAGGTCAGATAGCGTTTGCTTGGATACGTGTAGACTTCCAGCCACTTAACCGCGCCGATACACTTTCCAGACCGCGCTGCTTTGCCGTAGCACCAGATTCGGATACCCGTTCCAGACGGCGATATTTCAGCGTAGGTATTGGCGAATTGTTCCAGCACTTCAACCGCCAGCGGGTCAAGTTCGCCGGTTGCCGGGTCAATCACATGATCCAGATCGATCCCGGTCAGCCCGTCATCTTTCCAGACGTTCAGCCCGATCCCTTCCATCTTCATGCGGGTTGCCGCAGCAACGGCGGTATCGAAGTCTGTCCAGGTGGACGGGTCATTCGACTTGGCGTAAGTGATTTTGCCGTTTGATTTGGCGTCAATCGGCAGCTTGGTGGCCTTGCCGTTGCGGGTTTCGTAGCGCCAGCAAACCCATTGCGGCAAGGCGCGTAATTCGGCGGGGATGATGGAGGGTTGAAAAACAGGCGCGGCGCTCATGGGTGCGCCTCCAAGCTAAACCGCTTGGGCGCGTCAGTTGCGAATGCTGCCTGTAGGTTCTTGCGGGCTAATTCCAACCATGATTCGTATTCAGGGATTTTCGCCGGATTGACGTATTTAAGGATCGCCGCTTCACATAAGGCACGTCCAGCAGCGGGGCGTGTAACCAGTGAATTTGCCTCCACCTTCTTTGCTTCAAACACTTTCAAATAGTTTTGGACGTAGGCTTGCTTATGGTCGCGATGCGTTTTGGATGCCAGATCGCCGCCCGCGCCAGTGTGTAAATTTTCAATCCATGTCAGCTTGTGATCTCGGATAAAATCAGCGTTCAGCCCGAACCTATCCACGATCAGATTATCCGGCCTCCATCCGACAGCGCCGGATAGTTCTTCGCAGTTGGATCGTAGGCATT
>JBARQL010000200.1:0-10920 GCA_049643685.1 Methylotenera sp. | reverse complement strand
TTGAAGATCACCGCATCGCGAAGCTAGCGGCGTTTGCCATTGCGTTACATATGATTGAAGCTGTCATTCCATCGCCCTTGCCTGGCGTGAAACCTGGCATTGCCAACATCGTGACTTTATATGTACTGTATCAATACGGCTTCGCAACCGCAGCATGGGTCAGTATATTGCGTGTATTTGCCAGCAGCTTATTGCTTGGTCAATTCTTGTCGCCTAGTTTTGCTTTAAGCCTAAGTGGCGCAATATTCAGCTTGGGCATTTTATGGCTGACCATGCGCTTGCCTAAGCGTTACTTTGGGCCAGTAAGCCTGAGTATCTTTGCGGCATTTGGCCATATTGCAGGACAACTCATCATGGTACGTTTATGGCTGATACCACATGCAGGGGTAAACTATCTAATTCCGATATTTGCCTCAGCCGCTTTATTTTTTGGTTATTTTAACGGCTTGATTACGGCAAAGCTCATCTTAAATACAGCTAAATGACGAGTAACTTAACGCTAAAACGGTTTTTAGATTATTTATTTGACAACAAGCCACTGATGCTGGCGATTGTCATCTCTGCTATATTACACCTCATGTTATTAAACAACTTATTGTTTATAAAGCCAAAAATTGAAGGCAAGCAGCAAGCGCTAACGGTAAGTTTAGTTAAATTACAGCCTGTAAAACTCAGTCATTTAGCCATTCAAGAAAACTTACCTACGCCTATAAAACCAGTGACCAATCCTCTAGTTACACCAGCACCCAAGACACCTGAAGCAGCTATCAAACCTAGCCATATCCTGGATAAAGTAGAGCCAAACATTAGTGACATATCCCTCGCAGAAGAGCCTACTGTTTCGCAACCTACGCACGCCACAGAGTTATTGTTACCATTTGAACAGATGCCTAATGTTGAGACAATAACCAATGAAATCAATAAAAATGCCTACCAGCATGTTGAAACAGAGTTTGAAGTATACAATAGTGCACTCCCAGACACTGTAAGTGTGAATACTATAAAATTTAGCACTCAACATGATGGATCATACCTACTCACCAACGCTGACATTGACTTGGAAGAGTTAAACACTTTGGTCGATGCTCGTATTCTACAAGAGAGAAGCGAAGGCATCATTACGGCTGAAGGCTTGAAACCAAATTACTATACTCAATACTACGATGATGATAAAGCGGGTGGCAAGCATGCAAATTTTGATTGGTCATATATTGCTATTCAAGTCGGCAGTGGTTATCAACCATTAGCTAACGGCACACAAGACGAACTGAGCTACATGTACCAATTTATGTTTTTTCCGCCTCAAGCCAACATACAAATCACCGTTACAAATGGAGCGCTGTTGCAATCACTTTACTTTATTTACTTAGGTGAGGAAATAATCCAAACCAAATTAGGTGAGCTAAAAGCCACCCATCTAGTGAGTAATGACAAAGTAAAAACTGACCTTTGGCTAGCAGTAGATTACCAATTTCTGCCCGTTAAAATTCGCAAAACTATCAATGATGGTAGCTATATTGAGCAAACAGCTACCAAGCTGTCAGCTATGCAAGCTGAAATAGGTGCTGAATAGTTTCATTAATTATTCTTTAAATACAAAAACCCCACGGCAACTTATCTTTATCGTGGGGTTTTAGTAAACTAAAAGCTACTATTCTTGTATTAACTCTCGCCAAACGCCTCGTGAGCCGGAAAATTTAGAAAGCTCTCCTGATCCCACTTCTTTGGTTTCTTTTACTTCACTATCATCTTCAGTAGCCAGTACACCACCACCATTTTCAGCACCAAAATCTACTTCAGTTAGCCCAACGATTGGTGAAATAGATTTTTCCGACACTATAGAACCAGGAACTACATTACCATCAGCGTCAGTAGTGTCAAGTGGACCGCCTGTTGCGTAATCTAAAGTATTTTTCCAGCTACTGCCATTGATATCACAAGAGCCTTTTGCTGGCACTAGGGTAGCCACTGTCAACGCCCCTAATGCTAATTTAGAATCTAAAACCTGACGCTCACCACTTTCTGGCAAGTCAATAAACCAACCATTTTTAACCGCCCAATCTACAGCATTATGGCTGCCAATTCTTTGTTCAGTGCCAGATAAAGTTAGGGTTTGTTGCACAAGTGTGCTACGCAAGTTAGCAATTGTGCCTGCATTGTCATCTTTAATAGCGTATAAAGATTGTGTCTGATAGTTAGCTGGTAGCAAATCATCACCTTCAAGATACTTACCAGTGCCTATCAGCACCACCCGTTTGCCATCGACCGTACTCAAAGTGGGCGCAACAGTAATTGGCTGAGCCTGACTAGCACCATTCACCAATGTTGTGAACTTAATAACAGAGTTTGAGCTTAAATCAAAACGCCATAAATTACCGAACAAGTCACCCCCATAAACATACTTCGACTTATTATTGACGCTTGGATTAGCCGCAAAGAATGAAACTTGTGCTAAGCCGCTAGGGTTTGATGTACTACCCACACCAGTTGATATACCCCCTGATGATAAGTCAGTGCCGGTATTTGCATTGAGTACAAATAAACGACCTACGCCATCACTAGAGCTATAGTTACTGCCTTCTGGAATATTGTTATAACCAGAAGTGAGCAATACCACCCAAGTATTATCTGCTCTTTTCGTTACTTTCGGCTTGCCATAACTGTAGCCTAAATTATGAAAACCAGACGTGTTAGCATCAATCTCCCACAATAAACTAGGGCTTGCTGGGTCGGTAATATCCAACGCAAAATAACCACGCCCGCCTTGACCAAAGCCACTGACAAGGATTGTTTTCCATACGCCACCTACTTGTATATCGGCAACAGTCATTTTGCCATTGACAAAATTTGCATGAAAATCTCTGTAATTCTTGTCTGCCAGCTTCCACATATTTGGCATCACAGCGGTTGGCACAAAGGCCCAACGCTCTTCACCCGTATCTGCATTAAACGCATGCAACATGCCGTCGTTAGCGCCTACAAAAACAGTTTTAGCTCTATCTTTTTTATCAACGACAAAAGCTGGATAGCCGGTATCCACATAACTTGATTTAGGCTTACCTACAAATTCTGGGTCTGAGTCAACAATATCGCCCAATACGGCAGTACGGCCGCGATATAAACGATTATCTACGATACTATCAAGCTCTTCAAAGCCTTTTTGACCACGCAGATAATTAACGATACTATCGCCATCGACCTTAGCGATTTGTGCTGGACTATAGCTTCCCCATTGACTTAAACGCGTACTCAAGTAACTTGCCTTAAAATTATCTTTTTGTGCCGCTGTTAAGTTGTTATATTCAAACTTGAGCAAACTTCCACTCACATTGGCATAAATAATGCGATTATCAGAGTTTGCACCAACCTTAGTAGCCAGCCCTGTTGTAGCACTTGGAGTACAAGCATTATTAACACCGAGCACTGCGGTTTCATTTTCTACACACCAAACCACATTCTGATTTAGCGAAACCGATTTAGGTGGCCCTGCATTCACAATCAACTCACGTGCGATTAAATTACCAGTCCACCCATCCGTGTCATATTTAGCAACATAAGCATAATCAGCATCCCCACCCGCCTCAACGACGGTATTGTTAATCGCTATTGCTGAACGGCTACCTTTTATAGAATCAATATCGTCAAAGAGTGACTTAATACTATCTCTTAAAGTAGTGTAATTTTTTGCACTGAAGTATTCACCACGACCATTCACCGCGGCATGCCACAAGTCATCAACAGTACCGCGCTCAAGGCTAGTAAACGTTGTATCACCATTATCTGGCCCTGGCACTGTCCAACCTTTTGGACCACTCTTAATATCATTATAATCATCTGACTTACCTACTTTATAACCAGTAGAATTCAACAGACCATCCACACCCAAACCCAAAGTATAGGTGGTCATGTGTTGTTGAGTCTGAGTATCATCTCCACTGGGTTTCACGTCGTTGATGCAGACGTTACTGCTTACAGCACCCGCACAATTACCAAAAGCCGTATCACGAATATCTGTTTGGTAATAATATTGCGCCACATCCGCTAAAGTATCAGGCGCGCTATTGACTTCGTTAAATGGCTTAGGCGTTGATCCATCATCTTGGTTAGGTATTGCTCCGCCTGTCACTGATTGACCAGGGTCTCCATTCCAATAGCCATCTGTCGTGAGTAGCGTAAAGTTTTGTTGGCAAGACTGCTGCATTGGATCATCATTGGCAAAACCAGTCACTGGGTGCTGACCCGCATATATTCTGCCAACCGTACCTAACACATCACGCAAGGCAGTGCCGCCTGCAGGCCATCTGCTATATACATTTTTGAAAAACTGTTCTTTCTGGTTATTTGTACCGTTCAAAAAGTCTTTAATTGGTAGATAATTCCCTGCTGTGTTGTAGCCTTCAACCGTAATAAAGCCTATACGATAACCTTCGCTCTCATCAAGCAGTGGTGTTTCTGACTTATCCAAGTCGCTAAAAGTACGACCAATGGAGCTTTTCATGAGTTGCATACGGGTACGATAATACGCATACCAGTTGGCCATATTGGTCAACTCTTCATCGTAGCTACATCCACCTGCCCCAAATGCGCCTGAACAGTCTTTGCGATCAGCATATTTGTAATAAGTGCCACCTGATTTAACATCCACACGTTTGAATAAACCATAGCGTGCGAACCGATAATCACCCCCATTTGACCCTGTATACGCACCTTGACAGGCATTTTTGTCTGGAGAAGTGCTTGTGTCTGTTGCCTGCAACTGTGTTTTGCAATAGCGAACATAAGCAGGCTCTGTGTAAGCCCCTGCCGGTGCATTTGCCATAACGCAGTCATTCAATTTGGCTGATTTACAATACTCAATCGCATCAACCGTATAATAAAACGGCTCGGCAAATTGGTATCTTTCACCAAAAGCATATAAATCCGCCACCGGGTTATCCGTCGTAAGTTTAGTTACTCCAGTTTGATGTAAAACATTTGGATTATAAAAATTAGTTTTTGAAGGGCTGGTTACACCACCATCTGTTTGAGCAGGATATGGGTAAGGATAGCGGGGTGAATCATTCACCATACTGCTCGTTTCAGCAGGCGTATTGCGCTTGCAACGACTAGACTCATGCCAAAGTCGATCACTCGTAAAAGCAGCAGGTCTATTAGGTGTATCGCAATAAACCATTTCTTCCCACTTTTTAAAGTCGAACGTGCCATCAGGGGCCTTGTAAGAGTTATTACAAGTCAGCAGGTTAGTACCCCCCGCGTTACAAGCCGTATTATTAGCAACGGTCACTGGCTCACCACTGGCATCCAGTCTGGTGCCGTCTATCCTGACACTAGTCCAGCTTGATGTGTAAGCCCTCGTCATAGACGGCAACCTGTTGGCAGGAGATGCTGTTCCTAGCCCCACTGCACTTGGTTTTGGTGGTGGCGCATACTCAACACTAGGGTCATAAAACAAGCTTTGTACCTTAGCGGCGACTAACGGCGGCTCATTAAAATAACATTTGGAATCATCTTGCCGCAGCAGTATACGTGCGTCTAAAATCTCTGCAGGAGTGAATGCCCCAGCTGGTGCGCCTGGGCCAATATCAACCTCTAAACTATTTTCTCCAGTTGTGCCATTAGTACAAGACACAAACGTGCCAATCGGAGTATCTAACGGATCATACCAATAACAACTACTGCTCGGTGTTGAGGTCACACCACCTGAATTTTCAACAAAGCCACCGCCACGATTGTAATTAGTCGTCGTACTGCCACTGTTTGCTGGCGAGGCTGTGGTGACTTTGCAGCCATTGGTATCTTTAAGGTCACGCCAATAACAACTGCTGCTTGGTGTTGTGGTCACACCAGACGGACCTACCACAAAGCCGCCACCCAGATTAAGATCTGTCGTTGTACTGCCACTGTTTGCTGGTGCGGCGGTTGTAACAGAACATCCGTTTGATGGCGTCCCAGGCGGGATTGGTGGGTCAGCGTATGGGTTGCCAGGACTTCCTGGGTTATATGCGGTTTGATTATATTTTGTTGGGTTATTGGTTACCGGATTTGACTCATTATATTTATATGGCGGATTTACAGTAACCGTTGTGGTATACACTTCAGTACCGCTAATACAGCCAGTGCTGGTACCGTTTTTTGCTTTAATTTGATATACACCTGAATACGCAGGGTTGCCAGGGATCGCTAAATAAACAGTGTCACCCACATTAAACCCGCTACTTGGTTTAATGGTCAGGCGCGTGTTTGGGTTGCTGGGCTTGCTGGTCGTAGGGCCGACTGTTAAACCGGTAATTAAAGTACCATTTTTGTCTTTTGTAGCGGCTTTACATTGTGCAGCGCCATCCAACGTATCATTCGCTAGGCTTTTATTCATACTTTGTGAGGTGTCAAACACAAACATCAAGTTGGGTTTAACTTGACCAATTGGTGCCGCCAATGGTTTATTTGCTAACACAGGCGGGCTAGCTGCAAAAACGCTTGCAGAAAATACCGCCGAAAATAATGCCAGCATAGCCGCGATGGAACGAAGTGGAATCGATCTTCCGCGCCTTTTACACTTCATCAAGGCTACGCTTGCTGATAAGTTTTTATGAGCGTTGATATTTACAAAGCGGCTGACTAAGTATTTTTTAATGAAGTTCGTCATGATGTCGATCCTACAGAGTGTTAAGGTCAAAATTTGGATTAGTTGTATCAAATTAGTTTTTAGTTAAAGTCTAATAAGCAAATGTTTGTATATAACTTACCGTGTTTTTAGGGCCAACGACCTTAGCAGTCACGCGGTAAATCAAACTACGTTTGGGTTTAATGGCACAAGTCGGACACGAATTGTCACTCCCATCAATATTCTCTGGGCCAAACATACACTTAGCACTGGTTGCTGTGCCTGTGTTATTACACATGCGTTGCACCACGTAAGTGATGGTGTTGCCCTGCGAATCTGGGTTTGCAACACCACCAGAAACGCCGCTGTCATCCACTAAGGTCTTCGCATCGGCTGTCGATACTGCGTAATAGCCATTCGCTGGTGCGTCAAGTTTTAAGCTGTTTTGACTTCGTCCTTTAACCCAAGCAATGGCAGTTTCTACGCCACGATCTGCTGAAAGTATGCTGGATTGCTTAAATGATAAGTTGCCTGCAATCAGACTGTTGGTATCTACCGAGCGGATTAATGCCACCGCCGCAAGTGACATCGCTACGAGCGCAATTAGTGCAAAAAATAACACCACGCCATGTTGCTTGTTTTTTGCCGCGTTACGCGCTTGAAAAACGGTAATACTGAATGTTGTGTGTAAATTAAACATCTTCTAAACGCTCCCTTGTCCAAATAATATTACGTAAGGGAATAATGGATTCATACACTTTATACCGATATTGATTCCAATTAGGTATGTTAGACAAGTCAATAATTGGCGCAGGTGATGCTACCGTTGGGCTGGCTGAAGTCGCACCCCATGAGCTTACTGCAGCAGAAGTCACCACCGTCTTTTCAAGCAAATCATTACGCGCCACGATGGCCACGCGCACCGCTTTAATGCAATTACGATTAGCGTTCAGCGCATTACACGTCAAGCTTACGTTACCTGGTGTTTTCAAATAAGCTCCTGTCGCCGGATGTATCTGTGTCTCCCAGGCACCTGTAGCGTTCACCCATTGCGTGATTTGGTTAGAATCAGGCTTATCTGAGATGCCATATTGCGCTTGTATATTTACGATGCCCGCAACCATAGGTGCAGGCGCTGTATTATTGTATGTATCAAATCGAGTTAGTTGGTTACCAAGCACTGCGTATCGATATTCATTCCAGCGCCCCAAACAAGCAAAGCTGTCGTTTATATTTACAGCAGGAAAAGGGCTTTTTAATGTCATCACATCGGTAGCGTCCGTCACCGTCTCAACATTCGCTGCCACGCAAGCATTGTCTTTTATGGATATAGCAATGTCGTTAACCGCACAGCCCATGCTGTTTAACACCCCAACGTCTGCACCAACCACGCTTACCACAGGCATCACAATGCCACCGCTAGGTGAATTACCATAGCGTACAATCACGGTGTCACTGGCACCAGCTGCTGTTCCACCATCAATAATATCAATTGCAGCCAAGCTAATATTTGGTGTTGCAGCACTTACATTAGGCGCAGGGGCAGCAACATCATGATTAATCGTTGGGATTACAGCGCATTTTAATGACAGGTTATTTTTATCAAAAAGCGGCAACCCAAACCCTGCTAGCCGCACGTCTCGTTGTAGATTATACAAAGCCACACTTCCGTTCGTTTGCGCATCCGCAGTGCCTGAAGTGCTACGTTTTTGCTCTTCAAACGCGCCAAACACTTGCATAATGGCCAGCGTGGCAAGCAAGCCTATGACTAAACCCACCATTAACTCTACTAGGCTAAACCCAGCTTGGCTGACCGCTTTTTTATTCATTTGTATTTTCATTTTTAAGTCATTTTGAAGGCTTTGTATTTGAAAAGATTGTTGAGTGATTAAATTCATGGCTAGTTTGCCCCCACAACATAAGCGTTGGCACTATAGTTATGCTCAGGTTCCCCTGGAACAGTCCACCTAACAAGGACGCTGACTTCACCCTTTGCTGCGTCGATTATTGTGGTGGTTCTTTTGCCAGCGGGCAATTCAACAACAGGCGTATCCACTTCAGCAAAACTTGCTAAATTTGCTGATTTTGCCCACATCATAGAAATTCTGCGTTCTGCTATATAGCTAGCATCTGATCGGATTTTTGCTTGCGTTGTGCCCTTTACCATGGCTCCTTGCAAACCAACAATTCCCAAAACACCAAATGAGAATATCAAAATAGCTATCAGTGCTTCTAGTAAGGCAATACCATTTTGAACTTTATTAGCCATAGGAAGCGCACGTTTTTTGGCTATTTTTGCCTGGCTTACCTTATTATTACTTATTAAATTAGTACTCATCAATTAATATTCCTTCACTAACATCTGCGTGGGTCAGTAGAAGATAACCCTGTATCGGGATCACACATGCGGCTAATACCTCCCGTACCAATCGTGATACGTAACTCTCTGTCATCAGCTGCTGACAATAGCGAATTATCCAAATCAAGCTGGGTAAATGCTGCGGTTGCTGCTGGTGGGCTTGGTAATACTGTACCCAGGTTTGTAAAAACAACCGTGGTTGAAGCTGCGGGTGTAGCCGTAACAGTAATGTTTGCCGTAGAGCCTTCACCGCTAGTGCGACTTTCTATAGTAGCAGGACAATCATCTACACCATCTCCATCCAAATCAAGTACAGGAGTGACACAACCTACAGTCCAAGCAGAGTTTGCCCCTAAAACAAGCTGCACCCGCGCGTTATGCTTAACAGCCTCAATACGCGCTTTTTGCAGCCCTGTTTGAATAGATTCTGCCGCAGTACGAATTTTGGTATTTTCTATCCAGATTCGATAACTAGGTATTCCAAGTGCCGCAAGAATGCCGATGACTGAAACGGTAATCATCAGCTCAATTAAGGTGAAGCCGCGTTGGCTGGCTTTACAACTTGATTTCGCCAAAACTAGCATGACCCGCCTTTGCTGGTTAACCAACAATTAACACTTGTAGAACTGTCGAATTTAGAAGTTCTAGCGTTAGCCTGATCAATAGTAAATTGGAATGAACCCATATTTTCTGCGGCTTTTCCTGCAGCATTGAGTGTGTAGGCAGTTGCTGTTTGGGTAGTGCAAGAATAGGTAAAGTATTTTTGAGCAGGATTGCAAGCAAATCCTACATAAGTGCGGTTGTCTTGATAATATTGCTCCATTTGCACTCTTAAGTTTGCTAAGGTTGAAGTAGCCTCAGCTGCCTTGCCGCGCTTTACATAATCAGTGTAAGCTGGCATCGCGATTGATGCCAAAATACCGATAATCGCTACGACAATCATCACTTCAATTAAAGTAAAACCACTCTGCACATTGCGTGGTTTGTTTAAAAGCGTTATTACCGCTTGTTTCAAATTGCTTTTCATGATGTATTTCCTTTTTTGGTTAATTGAAGCATGCGCTAAGGCTAAGGTCACTGTCTAGCACTAGCTGACAATCGGTTTATTTTGCGGGATGAGCGGTTAAATTGATTATTTTGATTAGAGCTTCAGCTTGTATATCGATATTGAAATCATACTAAAGTAGTCTTTGAATGTTAAAATGAACGCCTAATTTTTGGATTAAGGTTTCCTTACCATGCAAAAAAATATCACTTATCTAGTATTACTTGCTGCCGTCTGCCTAACGATGGGCGGCTGCGGCACTAAAGGGCCGCTGTATATTCCTGAGCAGCAGTACCCACAACCTTCTGCTGGCAACTAAGCCATTTAATTTTAAAATTTATTAAGCCATTTCCGTGAATTCTTTTATCCTCAAAAAAAACAGCTTACATGCTGAAAATGTAGCCCTTTCTTACATTGCCGATAAATTTGGCACGCCTTGTTATGTGTACTCAAAATCTGCGTTAGTACTCGCTTTTGAAAACTTTAGTGAGGGTTTTAAAGGTTGCGATTACTTAGTGTGCTTCGCGGTAAAATCTAATCCCAACTTGGCAATTTTGAATTTATTTGCCAAGCTTGGCGCGGGGTTTGATATTGTGTCTGGTGGCGAATTAGCACGTGTATTGGCGGCTGGCGGCGACCCAAAAAAAATAGTATTTTCAGGCGTGGGTAAAACAGAAGCAGAAGTGCGGGCAGCGCTGAATGCGGGTATTTTTTGCTTTAATGTGGAGTCCGCCAGTGAACTAACGCGCTTAAACAAAGTGGCAGGTGAAATGGGCAAAATAGCGCCCGTGTCGCTACGCGTGAACCCGAATGTGGATGCAAAAACGCACCCTTATATTTCTACAGGTTTAAAAAATAATAAATTTGGCGTGGCATATGAAGAAGCGCTGAGTATTTATTTACAAGCTGCAAAAA
>JBARQL010000199.1:0-4367 GCA_049643685.1 Methylotenera sp. | reverse complement strand
GAATTACGCAGCATTGTCACCGATGCGGGCCATTTTATTCCCAAAAAACACCGTTCTATTTTATTAAACTTATTTGAGCTGGAAAAAATCGCTGTCGACGACGTCATGACCGCCCACACCTTAGTCGAAACTATCGATTTTGACGCGCCATTGGATGATATTTTGCAGCAGATAGCGAACAGCCAGCATACGCGCCTGCCAGTTCGCCAAGGTGAAAATGAAGAGATTATCGGCATTTTGCATTTGCGCAAAGTCATGTCGCAATTACGTGCTCACCATGAAAACAATGATTTTGACAAAGAATCTTTGCGAGAAGTGATTGCTGAACCATATTTCATCCCATCTGGCACACCGCTTTACGCACAAATTCAGCAGTTTCAAGAACACCAGGAACGCGTTGCTTTGGTGGTCGATGAATATGGCGAGTTTAAAGGGTTGGTGACGCTAGAAGATATTTTAGAAGAAATGATTGGCGACTTTACTACGCAATCGCCAAGCCGCATCGGCAGTTATCGCCAAGATGTAGATGGTGGCTGGTTAGTAGATGGCAGCAGCATGTTGCGCGACCTCAATAAAAAATTAGATCTGCACTTGCCAACAGACGGTCCTCGCACGCTCAACGGCTTAATTATTGAATATTTTGAAGACATTCCAGAATCGAATACCAGCTTTAAAGTGGGTTCACATGTGCTGGAAATAGTACAAACACAAGACCGTATTGTGAAAAGCGTGAAGATATTCCCTTAATCTCTGCAATTGAATAGCTCAAACGAGTAGTATCATCATCGACAAATCAGTGAAATTAAGCTTGAAATTTTTCCAGTTTGGCCCAAAATAGACTCTGATTATGGCAAATGTTCCACACGAAACGAATACCGTACTTAAACCTGAAGTTGCAAAGCCAAAATTGCCGCCCATGTTTAAAGTGCTGTTGTTGAATGACGATTACACGCCGATGGAATTTGTGGTGGAATGCCTGGAACGTTTTTTTAACAAAAACCGTGAACAAGCGACGCAAATTATGCTCAAAGTACATATTGAAGGTAGCGGTGTCTGCGGTGTGTATCCGCAAGATATCGCGGAAACCAAAATGAATCAAGTACTTAGCTTAGCTAAAGAACAGCAACACCCTTTACAATGTGTCATTGAACCAACATAGTGTTGGCGTAAAAATTAAGGCTACCCACTTAACAGTGAATAGGCTCAATGATATGGATAAAGATAATATTGAAAGTTAGGAAATAAAATGATCGCACAAGAGTTAGAAGTTAGCCTACACATGGCCTTTATGGACGCTAGACAAAAGCGCCATGAATTGATTACGGTTGAACATCTTTTACTCGCGATGATTGACAACCCCACCGCGGCCGAAGTGCTTCGTGCTTGTGGCGCAACTTTAGAAACATTGCGCACCGAACTTAATCAGTATATTGAAGAACATACGCCTACGGTCAGTGGCCAAGAAGACGTAGATACACAACCAACGCTAGGTTTTCAACGCGTTATCCAGCGCGCGATGCTGCACGTGCAATCTTCCGGCAAAAAAGAAGTGACTGGTGCCAATGTGCTGGTCGCTATTTTTGGTGAAAAAGATTCGCATGCCGTGTTTTTCTTACATCAACAAGGTGTAACGCGTTTAGATGTAGTGAATTTCATCTCGCATGGCGTTTCTAAAGTGCCTGATACTGAAAAAGCAGAAGGTGAAGAGGTTGAATCAGAAGTAGAAACTCCGCCCAATGGTGCGCTAGAGAACTTCACACTCAACCTAAATGCCCAAGTAGCGGCTGGCAAAATTGATCCTCTCATTGGCCGTGGCCCGGAACTTGAGCGTGTCGTGCAGACACTATGCCGTCGCCGTAAAAATAATCCGCTGTTAGTGGGTGAGGCCGGTGTGGGTAAAACCGCGATTGCCGAAGGTCTGGCACGCCGTATTGTTGAAGGCGATATTCCAGAAGTGCTGGCCAAAGCAACCGTTTATTCGCTGGATATGGGCGCATTGTTGGCGGGCACCAAGTATCGCGGTGACTTTGAGCAACGCCTTAAAGCGGTGATGAAACAACTGGCTGAAAGGCCTGACGCTATATTATTTATTGATGAAATTCACACGCTGATTGGTGCGGGGTCGGCCAGTGGTGGCACTTTAGATGCCAGCAACTTGCTCAAGCCTGCACTATCCAATGGCACACTCAAATGCATCGGTGCAACGACTTACCAAGAATATCGCGGTATTTTTGAAAAAGACCACGCACTCTCTCGCCGTTTCCAAAAAGTGGATGTGACTGAGCCTAGCGTAGCTGAAACCATTGAGATTCTGAAAGGCTTGAAATCACGCTTTGAAGAGCATCACAGTGTGAAATATTCAGCTTCAGCACTGACCACCGCCGCTGAACTTTCAGCCAAATACATCAACGACCGCCACTTGCCAGACAAAGCCATTGATGTGATTGATGAAGCAGGCGCGGCACAGCGCATATTGCCAAAATCGAAACAGAAAAAAGTCATTGGCATTAAAGAAATTGAAGACATCATCGCCAAAATTGCGCGCATTCCGCCCAAAAATATTTCTGCCGATGATAGAAGCGCACTCAAAACCCTTGAGCGCGATTTAAAAGCAGTGGTATTTGGCCAAGACAAAGCCATTGAAGCACTAACCTCTGCTGTAAAAATGGCACGTAGCGGCTTGGGTGGCAATAACAAACCTGTTGGCAGTTTCTTATTCAGCGGTCCGACTGGCGTAGGTAAAACTGAAGTCGCTAAACAATTAGCTTACATTATGGGCATTGAATTAATTCGCTTTGACATGAGTGAATACATGGAACGCCATGCGGTAAGCCGCTTGATTGGGGCGCCTCCAGGCTATGTGGGCTTTGAGCAAGGCGGTTTGATGACCGAGGCGATTACTAAGCACCCCTATTGCGTATTGTTGCTTGATGAGATTGAGAAAGCGCATCCTGATATTTTTAACATTCTGTTGCAAGTGATGGATCACGGCACACTCACCGATAATAACGGTCGCAAAGCGGACTTTAGAAATGTCACCATTATCATGACCACCAATGCTGGCGCAGAGAACTTATCAAAAGCGAATATTGGCTTCACTAATGCGAAACAAGCCGGCGATGAACAAGCCGATATTAAGCGCTTATTCTCTCCTGAGTTCCGCAACCGCTTGGATGCAACCGTTTCATTCGCGTCTTTGTCGCAAGACATCATCATCCGCGTGGTTGATAAGTTCTTGATTCAATTAGAAGATCAATTGCATGACAAGAAAGTGGAAGTGACATTCAGTGATGCATTGAAAGCTTATCTTGGCAAAAAAGGTTTTGACCCACTCATGGGCGCGAGACCAATGGCGAGATTGATTCAAGACACGATACGCAAAGCCTTAGCCGATGAATTATTGTTTGGCAAACTGGCAAACGGCGGTAGTGTGCATGTGGATATTGACGATAAAGATGAAGTGAAACTGATTTTTGCAGAAGATAAAACCAGACCAGAAAACGCGCTGGCCGCAGCATTATAGTGTGAGTCAATTCAACTTCAGAATAACTGTTATTTGAAGCACCTTCCAATCACCTGCCCTGCGAGCCTTGTAAAATAAGGCTCGCAGGGCAGTAAAAATCTATCGCGGGAAAATAAGCCCTTAAAACACGTTTTTTGTATGGCTAATTTTAGCGGTTTGGCTGCTTTTCCATAATGCTAATAAATAATTGTGATGCCACTAATTTTTTGAGCCAAGTCTTTAAGTTTGCGTAAGGCGATGCCTCAAACCAGGCGTTATCTACCGCAGAAAATTGCCGAACAAATGGAAAAATTGCGATATCGGCCAAGCAAATTTGCTCTTTTAACAAGCAGCTGTGTAGACTTAATAACACGTCAAGCTTTTGCAAAAACACTTCTCCGTTAGCCCGATAATACGTCGCAGGATGTGCAGGATAACGGTCAGCGTACTTATATTGATCTAATGCTTGTTTAAAAGCAGTATCATTCTCAGTAACCAATTGCTGCATGGCGGCGTTATCAGCTTCAAGCCAACCTTCCAAATCATGCTGATTGAGTGCCCAATGCATGATTTCCAAGCTCTGCTCGAGCACCCTGCCATCAGGCAACACTAGCACCGGCACCGTCCCTTTTGGTGACACTTGCAACAGATGGGCGGGTTTATCTTTAAGCGCAATCTCGATAATGTCAACCGCAATGCCCGCGTATTTGAGCGCCATGCGAGCACGCATGGCATACGGGCAGCGGCGGTAGGAATAAAGCAAGGGTTGAGCTAAACCGCTCACGCGTCACCCTAACGACTTGCAAATATCATGCACCAGCTTAGGCCCTTTATAAATCAGGCCGCTATACACTTGCACTAGATC
>JBARQL010000198.1:0-5082 GCA_049643685.1 Methylotenera sp. | reverse complement strand
GAAGTACCAGGCTTGCGCCTATCTAAATCAATCTGCAAATCTTCTGCGCACAACTCCAGCCCAGGCGGACAGCCATCCACCACGCCGCCAATTGCCGCGCCGTGCGATTCGCCAAAAGAGGTAAATGTAAATAACGTACCGAACGTATTACCAGACATAATGCTTTTCTCTTTTAAAGATTGGTTAATTTTAACATATTCAAACACTCAGTCCTTTAATCCACTGCGTATATACCTGCCTAGCGACTTTATTCAGAAAAAAACAGTGCAATGGCAAGTTTTCCTGCATCGCCTCAGCTTGTTGCACGGGGGCATTTACTGGAGCTTCCAGCAACTCACTTGCACCCACCTCGCACCAAGTTTGGATCATCTCTGCCGTCATTTCAATGTGGCATTGAAAAGCTAAATGCTTACCTAAAACATAGGCTTGGTTCTGGCAATGTGAACTTGCTAACAGATGCGTAGCGCCTTGTGGCAAACTAAATGTTTCGCCATGCCAATGAAAACCATTAAAACTTTCAATCTCGCCAAACCAATATTTGGCTTCGACATTTTCGCTTACCTGCACCTCGCCCCAGCCAATTTCTTTAATCGGATTCTGCGTAATAACGCCGCCCATTGCTTTGCTCATCAATTGCCCGCCTAGGCAATGACCAAGCACAGGAATGCCATGTGCGACTGCTTCACGAATCAAATTAAGTAATGGTGCAATCCAAGGCAAATCATCGTTTACGCTCATCGGACCGCCCATGAGCACAACGCCGCTATAATCTAAAATAGAATCAGGTAGCCAGTCGTTTTCATAGGTATTAATGATTTGCCACGGAATATTTTGCTGCGTTAAAAAATCGCCCAAGTAGCCTGGGCCTTCATGGGCAATATGTTGAAAAATAACAATCGGTTTCATTTCAGCTTTTTATTTCCTCTAAAGCATGTTGGACATTATCGTTCAGAGGCAACATCTCGCCACTCACCACTATTTAGACCATCCAGCGTGTAACGACCAACGGCATAACGTATTAAACGTAAAGTCGGAAACCCTATTTTAGCCGTCATGCGCCGCACCTGTCGATTTTTCCCTTCAGCAATTTTAACCTCCAGCCAACTGGTAGGTATCGCTTTACGTTCACGAATGGGCGGATTACGCAACCATAGATTTTCAGGTTCTGAGATTAAATTAACCTGCGCAGGTTTTGTCATAAAATCACTTAAATCAACCCCTAGCCTTAAAGGCGCCAAATCGTTATCCATAGGCACTCCTTCAACTTGCACCCAATAAGTTTTCAATTCTTTGTATTTTGGATCACTTAAACGGTGTTGCAACGCGCCATCATCGGTTAGAATAAGCAATCCCTCACTATCCGTATCTAACCGCCCAGCGGCATAGACATTGGGAATGGGAATATAGTCTTTTAACGTGGGATGCTTCTCGTGCAGACTAAATTGGCACACGACGTTAAAAGGTTTATTGAATAAAATTATCATGACGCAAATTCAATCTTGAAGTGTAGCGTTTAAAAAAAGGAAAAAACATCATGGTTTCGAAAATCATTGTTCCCGTTAGTGGCGCAAAAATCACCGTCAACAAAGATAACACGCTCAACGTGCCCAACAACCCCATTATCCCATTTATTGAGGGCGATGGCATAGGGGCTGACATCACGCCGCCGATGATTAAAGTAGTGGATGCTGCGGTCAACAAAGCCTACAACGGAACACGAAAAATCGCCTGGATGGAAGTCTATGCGGGTGAAAAAGCCACCAAAATATACGGTGCGAATGACTGGCTTCCTGCTGAAACCATGCAAGCGGTGCGCGATTACGTCATCTCAATCAAAGGTCCTTTAACAACACCTGTCGGTGGCGGCATACGCTCACTGAATGTTTCGCTACGTCAAGAGCTCGATTTGTACGTGTGTTTGCGCCCAGTGCAATATTTTACTGGTGTGCCTAGTCCGGTGAAACATCCAGAAAAAACCGATATGGTAATTTTTCGTGAAAACACTGAAGACATTTACGCAGGCATCGAGTGGGCGGCAGGCACCGATGAAGTGGAAAAAGTCATTCAATTCTTAAGTGATATGGGTATGCGTAAAAAAATTCGCTTCCCAGGATCTTCCGCGATTGGCATTAAGCCAGTCTCAAAAGAAGGTAGCCAACGCTTGGTGCGTAAGGCCATTCAATACGCTATTGATAACAATCGACAATCAGTCACGATTGCCCATAAAGGCAACATCATGAAATTCACCGAGGGTGGTTTTAGAGACTGGGGTTATGAAGTCGCTAAGCAAGAATTTGGCGCGATTGAAATGGATGGCGGGCCATGGTGTAAATTACCAAACGGAATGATTATTAAAGACTGTATCGCCGATGCCTTTTTACAAGAAATCTTATTGCACCCACAAGATTATGACGTCGTGGCAACGCTCAATTTAAATGGCGATTACATGAGTGATGCGCTAGCAGCGCAAGTCGGCGGCATTGGTATTGCGCCAGGCGCTAACTTAAGCGACACGGTAGCGATGTTTGAAGCTACGCATGGTACGGCCCCTAAAATTGCTGGCAAAAACCTAGCAAACCCAAGCTCTATCATTCTTTCAGCTGAAATGATGTTACGCCATTTGGGTTGGATAGAAGCGGCAGACTTGGTCATCAGCGGTGTTGCAAAAGCGATTCTTGCCAAACGCGTGACTGGGGATTTTTCTAGCGAAATGGAGGGTGCAACACAGGTCGGCACAATGCAATTTGGTGAAGAAATCATAGCAAATATGTAGTTCAATTCCTCAAGCTCAATGTAACACAATGAAAGGGTTGGTAATGACCAGCCCTAACCTAACATACCTATATAAAACATTGCAAATACTCCCGAACAAAAAACACTGCCCTGCGACCCAATAAATGCAAGGCTTCCAGGCCTATATCAACATAGACACATGGGATTAGGTTGATTTTATAAAATCAAATCAAAAAAATAATAATCTACAAAATCTAAACTCCTAACCGTCACAGATAAACTCCTCTTTTTAACAAAAACTTAAGCTTTACTCTCTTACTGTATGATTTATACCACTTTTTTACCAATATAAAGTTGTAAAGTCTTTACAAAAAAAGGTCTTAAGGGCATCATTACTCTGATGAAGTTTATTTGGAAGAAGCGTTCACGCTAAATTTAATGATTTTTCTATGTCTACAGTAGCGCCAACAATTAAATTGAGCGGGCTTGCCCGTACCTTAATTCAGGAAAAATTGCTTTCCGAAGATGAGGCGAGCGCGATTCAAGCCAAAGCGAACGCAGCCAATACACCCTTTATTTCGCACCTTATTTTAAGTAAGAAACTTAGCGCGTCTGCCATTGCTGCCTCTTCTGCTAAAGCGTTTGGCTTTCCTTATTTCAACTTAGATGCGTTTAACGTTGACTACCTGCCGACCAAAAAAATTGATCCACAGCTAATGCTTTCACATCGCGTGATGGCTTTACAGGTACGCAACAATGTACTTTTTGTCGCCATCTCTGACCCCACCAATTTACATGCGCTGGATAGTGTGCAATTTCAAATGGGCATGGCTTTATCGCCCATCATTGTAGAAGATGACAAGCTTGGTCGTTGGATTGAAAAAATTATCGCAGCCAGCGACACCAAAATGAGTGCGCTAGAGACTGATGACGAATTTGATCTAGGTGACGATGCCAATCAGCCCGAAGAAGTCGAACTGCAAACTCAGGAAGTTGATGATGCCCCTGTCGTTAAATTCCTCAATAAAATGTTACTCGATGCCATCAACATGGGCGCCTCCGATTTGCATTTTGAGCCCTATGAAAAATTTTACCGCATTCGCTATCGTGTGGATGGCATCTTACGTGAGATTACGCAACCACCGCTTGCAATTAAAGAAAAATTGGCCTCACGCATCAAAGTGATTTCCAGCATGGATATCTCTGAGAAACGCATTCCGCAAGATGGTCGGATGAAGCTCGTACTCTCTAAAACACGTACCATTGATTTTCGCGTCAGTACGCTGCCGCTGATTCATGGTGAAAAAATCGTGATGCGGATTTTGGATCCATCCAGTGCCACTTTAGGTATTGAGGCGTTAGGCTATGAACCAGTACAAAAAGAACGCTTGCTGAATGCTGTTAGTCGCCCTTATGGGCTTGTGTTGGTGACAGGTCCAACGGGTTCAGGTAAAACCGTTTCGCTCTACACTTGCCTTAATATTTTAAATAACCCTGGTGTGAATATCGCTACAGCAGAAGATCCTTGTGAAATTCCACTAGCTGGTATCAATCAAGTGAACGTGAATGATAAACAAGGTCTGACCTTTGCTGCGGCATTAAAATCATTCTTACGGCAAGATCCAGACATCATCATGATTGGTGAGATTCGTGATTTAGAAACGGCTGACATGGCGATTAAAGCCGCTTCTACAGGGCACATGGTACTTTCAACCTTACACACGAACGATGCGCCTTCAACACTAACCCGACTGCTTAATATGGGCGTTGCCCCATTTAACATTGCCTCTGCAGTTTCTTTAATCACTGCACAACGGTTAGCCAGACGTTTATGTAAAAGTTGCAAAGTACCCATCGATGTCCCTAAAGAAGCCTTGCTTGATGTCGGTTTCAGAGAAGAAGATTTTGCTGAATCTTGGCAACTTTATGGCGCCAAAGAAGGTGGCTGTGAAATGTGCAATGATGGCTACAAAGGGCGTGTGGGTATCTATCAAGTCATGCCCATCACCGATGCAATTAGCCGTATTATCATGCAACATGGCACTGCACATGATATTGCAGACCAAGCAAAGCTTGAAGGCGTCAATGATTTACGCCGATCCGGCATTCTCAAAGTCATGCAAGGCTTAACCTCTGTTGAAGAAGTCGAGGCTTGCACTAATGAATAATCATCATCGCAACAAGCCAAATTTAGCAACTCATTTAAGCGTGAAATTAATACAGGGGATTAACTATGGCAGTCAATGCTAAAGCCACCAAAGAAGTGATATACGCTTGGGAAGGCAAAGACAAAAAAGGTAAAGCCGTTAAAGGTGAGATGAAAGCTTCTGGCGACTCATTTGTGAACGC
>JBARQL010000197.1:0-4049 GCA_049643685.1 Methylotenera sp. | reverse complement strand
TTAATTCTCTTCACCCAAGCTAGCCAACAAATCAGCCTGATGTTCGGCCGATAACGCACCAATCAATTCATCCATATCACCTTCGGTAATCGCATCAATCTTATACAGGGTGAGGTTAATGCGGTGGTCGGTGATGCGGCCTTGTGGATAGTTGTAGGTGCGGATGCGCTCTGAACGGTCGCCACTGCCAATCAAGCTTTTGCGCTCGCTGGCAATTTTGCTGTTTTGTTCATCTACCTGTTTGGCTTTAATGCGTGCGGCGAGTACGGCCATGGCTTGCGCTTTATTGGCGTGCTGACTGCGCCCTTCTTGGCATTCCACCACAATACCAGTCGGTGCGTGGGTAATGCGCACGGCAGAATCCGTTTTGTTGATGTGTTGACCACCTGCACCCGATGCTCTGTAGGTATCAATGCGAATATCCGCGGGGTTAATCACCACATCGCTCACTTCGTCCGCCTCTGCCAGCACCGCAACGGTACAAGCGCTGGTGTGAATGCGGCCTTGCGTTTCGGTGTCTGGCACACGCTGTACGCGATGGCCGCCGCTTTCAAACTTCAGTTTGGAATACGCGCCGTAGCCTTCAATTTTGGCGATAATTTCTTTGTAGCCACCCACTTCACTTTCGTTGGCGGACATGATTTCAACTTTCCACTTTTGTTTTTCGGCATACCTTGAGTACATTCTAAACAAATCACCGCAAAACAAGCCAGATTCATCGCCGCCCGTGCCTGCGCGGATTTCTAAGAAGATATTTTTTTCGTCATTTGGGTCTTTGGGCAATAAGAGTTTTTGTAAATCAAGCTCCACTTTTTCAAGTATCGCTTTGCCGTTTTCAATTTCTTCTTGCGCGAATTCTTTCATATCGGGGTCGCTGAGCATTTTTTGCGCTTCCGCTATGTCGGCCTCGGCTTGCTCAAACAGGTGATATTGCTCAACAATCGGCGTGATTTCGGCGTGCTCCTGCGTCAGCTTACGATAAGCATCCATGTTATTGGTCACACCCTCGCTACTCATGAGGCGATTGATTTCTTCTAAACGCTCGCTTAAAGTAGCGAGTTTTCTAATCATGCTGGGTTTCATCGCGTGTTTCTTTTGGTAGGTTTTTTAATGGTTAATTTGGTAAATCTGGCGTAGTGCTTGCTCTAGTCTTGTATGTTCATCGCCATGCGCTTGATTCAGTGCGTGGCTTGGGGCGTGCAAAAATTTATTGGTAAGGGCGTTACTAAGCATTTCGAGCGCTTTTTCAGGCGATTCACCTTTTTGAATAAGCTTAATGGCTTTTTCTAACTCGGCTTGGCGCATGGTATCCACTTGGTCACGCAGGGCTTTAATGGTTGGCACAGTGCCACGCTTGGCAAGCCACTGCATAAAATGTTCAACGCGGTTTGCGACAATCAATTCAGCATCTGCGGCCGCTTGTTGGCGATTACCCATGCCCTCAGACACCACTGCGCTCAGGTCATCCACGGTGTATAAAAACACATCGTCTAATTCATTCACTTCAGGTTCTACATCGCGTGGTACGCCTAAATCCACCATGAAAATGGGGCGATGTTTACGTATTTTGACAGCGCGCTCTACCATGCCTAAGCCCACAATCGGTAATTGGCTAGCGGTACAACTGATGATAATGTCGTATTCAGCAAAATGCGCGGGGAGGTCTTGCAATAAAATCGCTTGGGCACTCACGCCTAGCGCCATCATTTTATTTGCTAGGGCAGTACCTCGCTCTAACGTGCGGTTAGCAATGGTTATTTGCTTGGGTTTTTGCACTGAAAAATGATCGGCGCAAAGCTCTATCATCTCGCCTGCGCCAATAAACAATACTTTTTGTTCGCTGATATTGCCAAAGATGCGCTGTGCTAATTTAACAGCCGCCGCTGACATGGAAACTGAATTGGCGCCGATATCGGTATTAGTCCGCACTTCTTTTGCAACTTCGAACGTACGTTGAAATAACTTATGCAAAAGTGTGCCAAGCGTGCCAGCTTCTTGCGCAATTTTGACAGACTGCTTGAATTGTCCCAAAATCTGCGGTTCGCCCAACACCATGCTGTCTAGGCCTGAAGCTACGCGGAAAGCATGTTTAACCGCTTCATCATTCGGTAAGGTGTAGATGTAAGGTTGAATCGCATCTTTTTCTAATTGATGATAGTGCGATAACCAATTGAGCGGTTTTTGTGGGCTATCGGTGTAGCAATATAGCTCAGTCCGGTTGCAAGTCGATAAAATAGCCGCTTCGGCAGCGTCATGCAAGGTCAGTTCACGCAATGCCCCTCCTAGATGTTCGCTGTTAAAAGCAACATGCTCGCGAATTTGTATGGGGGCGGTGGTGTGGTTAACACCTATTACATATAACTGCATAGGTGCAATTTTCGCGTATTAGCTAGGCTTAAGCAAGAAGCTTATTTCTTAACTTGCGGTTTGCAAGCAGTGTAAGCAATTTTTTCATCGTCATTCAAAGTGGTTTCATCACCGTTAATCACCAGTGTAATTAACCCGCTGGTATAACGGTTTCCCCCTCCGCTTGATTTTGTTAAGCTTACTTCGTGATCTGGGTAGATAAGCCAAGCCTCATTGCCGTTGTTGAGCATACGTACATGAAACCGCTTGTTACCTTCGCAAACATAAGCTGTCGCATTTTGTGGCACACCGGAGTTTTCTTTTGTCGAAGTGCTGAATGGGTTCAGGTTGATTGAACTGCACGAAGTAAGTAATGCAATTAAACTAACAGCTATCAATAACGGTTTGCAGTGAATGATCATGAGGCTTCCTAATTCGGTTAAATATAGTGAGATTTTACGGGCTATTCATTAGGTCGTGAAGCTAAATACGCTCGCTACCACCCGCTCGGATTAATCGATCCCGCACAGCTAGCCAAGCGGGGGTGTTGGGCGGCAGCTCAATTAAGAGACGATCTGCTTTCAGGTCATCCAAATCATGCAAAGTACTGTATAACTGTTCCGCTACCTCGGTAGGCTTATTCGATAACTGCATGAAGGAACATGATGGCCTGTCACCGGTGCCAATCAATAAGGCCGCACTGGTTAAATGTAGTTTCGCTAAAGCTTGGCATTCACGAATTAGCTCAGTTTTGTTATTAAACAGCAATAGTGGAGTTCGCGGGGCGTAGTGTAGCGCATGTTGACCAGGAGCTTTGGGCAATGATCTTTCGGTTTCGTCTAACTTAACTTTCGCACAAGTTTGTTGAGGAGTGCCTGCCACCAGCGCAATCTCTGCTTCACTAACCATACCTGGGCGGAGTAGTTGCCAATGACCATCAGCCGATACATTGACGATGGTAGACTCAATACCAACGCTACACGCACCGCCATCAAGTACGGGAATATTTTTGCCTAACCCAGCTTCTACATGCGCCACAGTGGTTGGACTTAACTGGGTGAACAGGTTGGCCGAAGGTGCGGCAACACTTAAACCACTGGATTTTAATAATGCAAGCGCAGTTGGGTGGTTAGGTACGCGTAATGCAACTGTAGGCTCGCCGCCACGCACGATGCGGGAAACATGGTTTTTGGCAGGTAATACCAAAGTGAACGCGCCTGGCCAAAATGCTTTGGCGAGCTTCATTGCCACTTCAGGAAAAACTGCAGCCCAATGGTTGACCTGGTTAATGTCGCTAATGTGCACAATCAAAGGATGGTCAGCTGGACGTTGCTTGATTGAAAAAATCTTCTGAAGAGCGCTATCGTTCGAAGCGTCAGCCGCCAAGCCGTAAACTGTTTCGGTAGGAATCGCTACAACTTCCCCGTTTTTCAGTAGTGTTATCGCTTGTTCTAAACTAATGCGCATTTCTTTTCAATCAATCGCTCACTGTAAATTAGTTGCTAAGTTGCCATTTTACTACTTACTGCCTGTTTTCAATATTAAATAGAGGCTGTACATAACAATTCACTGACTATCAGTTAAAATAACGCATCCTAAACAAACAAAGAAATATTCATGAACCAAGTTGCTGTGAATCAAATTACCGTAGAAAATAATCCTGCTCAAACCCGTCTAGACTCACTTGGTGTGAGTAAATGGCC
>JBARQL010000196.1:0-9700 GCA_049643685.1 Methylotenera sp. | reverse complement strand
AGCTTGGAATTGCCATTAATTGCTGCCTTATAAACGAATGAAAGTAAAAGCATTATTGTAAACTAAAGGGCGGAAATCTTGTCGCATGTTAAAATCAAAAAACTAACTATTTGAAACTTAATTGGGGTTTATCGTGCAAAATTTATTGAAAGCAATGTGTATGGTTCTATTCATCAGTTTGTTGGCAGCTTGCAAGCCAGCAGGCGTGGCGAATAAATTGGTAGCCACAGATATTACTGGGGCAGATTTTGGCCAGACATTGAATTTGGTCGATCACACGGGCAAGCCGCGCACTCTGGTAGATTTTAAAGGCAAAGTGGTAACCTTGTTTTTTGGCTACACGCACTGCCCAGACGTTTGCCCAACGACCATGGCTGATTTAAAACAAACCATGAAACTGCTTGGGCCGCGCGCAGAGGAAGTGCAAGTACTGTTTGTGACGCTAGACCCAACGCGCGATACGCAAGCAGTGCTAGCGCAATTTGTGCCGTCATTTGATAAGCGGTTTATCGGTTTACGCGGTAGTGAAGAAGAAGTTGCTGCCACCGCGGCAGTTTTTAAAATCTATGCAAAAAAAGTAGAAGCGCAAGGCCAAAGTGGCTATACGATAGACCATAGCGCTGGCGTGTATGTGTTTGATAAATTAGGTAAGATTCGGCTTTACGTGGATTATGGGCAAAAGCCAGCAGATATTGCAAATGATATCAAGCAGATCCTTTAAGGTTTGGAAGGAGCGATATTTATATCGCGAAAGTGATGGTTAAACATCGCCAAACATTTCCGCTCTGCTTTCGTGATATAAATATCGCTCCTACAACAGCCTTAAATAACCCGAGCCAAAAACAATGCCCTGTAAGCCTTTATTTACAAGGCTCGCAGGGCAGTGCTAATAAGATGATGCACCATTGATTAAAAATTGTGCATTTTTATGCGCTATTTAGTTGGCTGGTGGAGTGCCAAAACGGTTGTCGCCTGGCGTGCCGGCAATGACTAAAAAGTAAATGAGCACAAGGCCAACAAGTGGCACTAAGCTAATTAATAACCACCAGCCGCTTCTGTCGGTATCATGTAAGCGGCGCACATTGGCGGCTAGCATTGGTAGCAGCAGGCCAAGGATTGGCAGTAACACGACAATCATGAGTGATGGGCTATTGGTAGCATTCGAGAGTACGCCACCCACAATCGCCAGGCCGATATACACAAGGATGTAAAACAGTTGGAACCACCAGAATTCAGAGCGTGTCGCGCGGCCAGAAAAGTCTGCGTATTTAGCCAGACAAGTTTTAATTGAATCGACAAAAGTCATTATTTACTCCCTAATTATAATTTAAAATTTTGTTAAGTTACCTTTTGATACTACTGCGACAATTTAACATGTATTTACAAATTTATAAAATTACATGCGGTGTAGCTGTGACGACAAAGTTTTGAGTTCTTTTTCAGCAAGTTTGTAGGCTGGACATAAGCTTTCAACCACCGCCCAAAACTTAGCTGAGTGATTCATTTGTTTTAAATGCGCCAACTCGTGGCAAATGACATAGTTAATGATGTGCGGCGGTGCTTGCAACAGACGCCAATTCAGACGTACTTCCCCATGGCTGTTGCAACTTCCCCAACGTGATTTGGCGTTTGAAAGCGTGAGTGGCGGCGTTGGCACATTCAGTTTAGCGGCAAAGATTTCCAATCTGCGACTGAAATCAAGCAGCGCCTGTTTTTTATACCACGCAACGATTTTGCGGCAAGTAAGTGTCTGGTTTTTTGGGTCTCGTTGCGCAATCAAGAGTTTGTTTTGCTCAAAAGTCGCCGCTTTGCTGGTGCTGTGTTGTGCGATATTAAGTTGCACATCGCTGCCCAAATACAGCAGATTTTCCCCGTCCAGCCACTGGACGGGTTCAATGTAATTGGCTTCGCGCGCCTTGAGTTTGCTTAAAATCCAGTGCGATTTTTCTTGTAATACCTGATTGAGCTGATATTCAAAAATGCGTTTTGGCGCATGAACCACTAAACCGTCAGCCGTGATTTTTAGGCCGATGGTGCGGCGCTGGTGGCGCTCAAGGTGATAGGAAATCGTTTCGCCGTTGGAGAGTTTCAGTAGATGTGCGGCCATTAAACGCTCTGCGGTAGCAATAGCATCTCGTTTTCTATCCAAGTTTCTACTTGCCTATTTACTTCATCGGCTTTGAGTCCTGCCGTTTCAATGGGCTTGCCAATGCTCAAGGTAATGGTGCCCGCTTGTTTTATAAAAGCATTTTTGCGCCAAAATAAACCCGCATTGTGTGCCACAGGCACTACGGTAGACTGGGTGTGCGAGGCTAGCCAAGCGCCGCCGATATGATATTTCCCACGTGCACCAGGGGCAACGCGTGTGCCTTCAGGAAATATCACCACCCATAAACCACGTGCGAGTCGATCTTTACCATGCTTCACTAATTGTTTGAGTGCTTCTCGTCCGCCACCACGGTTAATCGGGATGGCTGAAAGTGCGATCCAGGCCCAGCCCATGAAGGGAATCAGTAGCAGTTCACGTTTGAGCACCCAAATTTGCGGCGGGAAAATGACTTGCAACGCAATAGTCTCCCAAGCAGATTGGTGTTTGCATAAGATAATGGAAGGATGATCAGGAATATTTTCGCGTCCGCGCACTTCAAAACCCAAGTTGCAAGTCAGCTTCAACCAAGCCAAAGCCCAATGCGCCCAATAGCTGGAAACACGTGAACGCGTGATATTTTTGAGCGGAAACATTAAAATGACCAGCAGGGCAAAAATCGGCGTAATAATCAACATGCCCAGCATGAATAACAGCGCGCGTAAAAACAGCACAATTTGATGCATTAGCTATGCACCTCAATAATCCGTTGCACGGCCTCATTCAAGTCCGCGCAAATCCATGTGTTTTCAGGCAAGGCTTTATCCGCATTTTTTGCGGCGGCTAAAGTGGCTTCACCCTTGCCAGTGCGCACCAGAATGGGCTGGCAACCCACATTGGCAAAAGCCTGCAAATCGCGTAGTGCATCGCCCACCGCAGGCATACCCTTTAAATCAATCGAAAAGCGCTTGCCGATTTCTTCGAGCATGCCCGTGTCTGGTTTGCGGCAATGGCAGTGCTCATCTGCCGAATGCGGACAGTAAAATACCGCGTCAATACGACCACCGAGTTGTGCTACATCACGATGCATTTTGTTGTGTATGCTATTGAGTGTGGCCATATCAAACAAACCACGGCTCACGCCCGATTGGTTGGTGGCGATGGCCACTCGAAAACCGGATTGATTGAGCAAAGCGATGGCTTCCAAACTGCCAGCAATCGGAATCCACTCATCAGGATTTTTGATGAAATTGACGGAATCTTGATTAATGACGCCGTCGCGGTCGAGAATGACGAGTTTCATGATGTGAGGCCTCGTATTTTTGTGACTAATCGCTTACCTAAGTTGTCATTCCGAACGAGCTTGGCGAGGAGGAATCTTAAAGATTTCTCGCTAAGCTCGAAATGGCAACTTGTAGAGGTTATTGGTAATAGGGGCATGAGAGTGTAAAGTGCTAGCTTGCCAATTTAGATAAATCTGCTACGCGGTTCATGGCTTGGTGCAAAGTTGCCAACAAGCCCAAGCGGTTCGCTTTAAGCGCGGGGTCGTCTGCATTCACCATCACGTTATCGAAGAAGGCATCTACTGGCGCTTTTAAGGCCGCAAGAGATTTAAGCGATGCTGTGTAATCGCCGCTTTCGAATAATTGATCCGCCACTGGTTTGACTTGACTTAATGCCGCGTTAAGCGAGATTTCAGCCGGTTCTTGCAGCAAGTTAGCGTTTACTTCAGCGTTTACTTCACCTTCTACTTTTTTCAGAATATTGCCGACGCGCTTGTTGGCGGCGGCTAAACTATCTGCTTCAGATAATTGCTGAAATGATTTTACGGCTTTGGCTCGTTTATAGACTTCATGTAGAGGAGGGTCTAATGTGACTACTGCATCTAGTGTTTGTAATTTGAAAAATATTGAAAGCTGATTTTGATATCTGTTAAAAACAAAGTCTTTAATTTCTTCAATAATTGAAGGCTGAATTGAAATTGACGTGAAAGTTTTTGCTGTATATTCAAGTAGATTGGATAGAGATAATTTGAACTCATCATGACAGATGGCTGCTGTAGCAGCACATAACTCGAAAGATTTGATAATACCTAAGGCGTGGCGTCGGAGTGCAAACGGGTCTTTTTCGCCAGTTGGTTTAAGACCAATTGCCCAAATTCCGACAAGGGTTTCTACTTTGTCAGCAATTAAGAGTGACTCACTTACTAGATTCGAGGCATCGTTTAAATCATCACGGCGAACCAGATATTGGTCTGCAATTGCATCTGCAACCAAAGTATTTTCGCCGTCATGTATTGCATAGTAACTACCCATGATTCCTTGCAATTCAGGAAATTCGCCGACCATGTCAGTAAGCAAATCTGCTTTAGCAAGAAGTGCTGCTCTGTCTGCTAACTTGGGGTCTGCGCCGATTTTTTCAGCTACCCATTTAGCAATTGCACGAACTCGTTCAGTTCTTTCGCCTTGCGAGCCTAGCTTGTTGTGATAAACAACTTTATGCAAGCCTTCCAAGCGGCTTTCAAGCGTTTTCTTGCGGTCTTGGTCAAAGAAGAATTTAGCATCGGCCAAACGCGGGCGCACCACACGTTCATTGCCTTGAATCACAGCGCTGGGGTCAGTAGGACTGATGTTGGAAACGATTAAAAATTTATTCGTCAGCTTGCCGTTTGCATCTAATAGCGGAAAGTACTTTTGATTCGCCTTCATGGTTAAAATCAAACATTCTTGCGGTACTTCTAAATAAATTTCTTCAAACTGTCCAAGCAACACATTGGGGCGTTCCACCAGCGCAGTGACTTCATCGAGCAGCGCTTCATCTTCAATTGGTTTCAGATTTTGTTTAGTTGCGGTAGCGTTGAGCTGGCGTACGATTTCTGCACGACGTTCTGCAAAGCTGGCAATGACTGCGCCTTCAGTTTTCAATTGTTCGGCGTAGGTATCTGCATTTTTCAACACAACAGGTGAAATCGCGGCTTCGAATCGATGGCCTTGCGTTTGGTTACCAGCCGTTAAACCCAGCGCGGTCACGGCGACAATTTCGCTACCATGCAGCGCTACCAAACCATGCGCAGGGCGCACAAAGTTCACGCTTTCCCAGCCATCAGCTAATTGGTATGTCATCACTTTTGGAATCGGCAATTTTGAAATGGCTTCGTTTAATGCGATTTGCAGGCCATCTTTCAGTGCAGCGCCTTTTTGCATCACATCTAAAAACAAGGCCTCATTTTTGCCATCCATTTGCTTGGTGAGCTTCGGCACACTGGTTTCATCCAAGCCCATGCCTTGCAAGCGTTTGATTAAAGCGGGCGTGGCACGGCCAGCAGCATCGAAGCCCACGCTGACTGGCATGAGTTTTTGCGTAGAGGTTTTATCTGGTGCGACTGTGAGTATGTTCGTTGCATGCACCGCAAGGCGACGTGGTGAAGCGTAAGCGGTGACCACGGCGTTTTCAGCAGCTAACCCTTGTGATTTGAGTGTTTCAAACAATACGCTTGAAAAGGTCTCGCCAAGTTTATTCAGAGCCTTAGGCGGCAGTTCTTCAACAAATAGTTCTACTAATAGGTTTTTCGCACTCATGCTGCGGCTTTCTTTGCTAATTCGGTTATGACTTCATCTGCCCACTCTTTTGGTGCCATCGGAAAGCCCAATCTGGCGCGGCTATCCAGGTAACTCGCGGCGACTGAGCGCGCCAAATTACGAATGCGTCCGATGTAACCTGCACGCTCCGTGACTGAAATCGCACCACGTGCATCCAGCAAATTGAAGGTATGCGCGGCTTTGAGCACTTGTTCGTAAGCAGGTAGCGCGAGTTTATTTTCCATCAAATGCTGGGCTTGTTTTTCGTGTGCGGTAAATGCGGTAAACAAGAAGTCAGCATCCGAGTGTTCAAAGTTGTAGGCGGATTGCTCTTTTTCATTTTGCAAATAGACATCACCATACGTTAAACCATCAGTCCAGGTTAAGTCGTAAACATTATCCACGCCTTGTAAATACATAGCCAAGCGCTCTAGCCCGTAAGTGATTTCGCCTGTAATCGGTTTGCAGTTAATGCCCCCCACTTGCTGAAAGTAGGTGAATTGTGTGACTTCCATGCCGTTCAGCCAGACTTCCCAGCCTAAGCCCCAAGCGCCTAGCGTTGGGTTTTCCCAGTCATCTTCCACAAAGCGGATGTCATTTTTTTTCAAATCAAAACCAAGCGCTTCAAGTGAACCTAAATAAAGCTCAAGAATGTCAGCTGGTGCTGGCTTTAGCACGACTTGAAATTGGTAGTAATGTTGCAAACGATTTGGGTTTTCGCCATAACGACCATCTTTTGGACGGCGGCTGGGCTGCACATAAGCGGCTTTCCAAGGCTCTGGGCCGAGTGAGCGCAAAAAAGTAGCGGTGTGTGAAGTGCCTGCGCCAACTTCCATGTCGTACGGTTGTAATAGTGCGCAACCGCGGTCTGACCAGTAGTTTTGCAGGGTAAGAATGATTTGTTGAAAAGTGAGTGCCTTGCGTTCGGATGCCATGATGCGCGCTAATTAAACTAAAGGTGTGATTTTACCTGAGAAACGTGCTTTTCGCAGGCTGACCTGCATTTTGTGTGCTGAATTTTGTAGCTGAATGTGATTGGTAAAAGTAGAAAAATAGGCTGATTTATAGCGCATCTTATTTCGATGCTCTGGAAGCCTTGTTAAACAAGGCTCTCAGGGCAGTATTTATTTCTCGGGGGTTTTGTAAGTGTATCAAGCAGTTTTTTTGCTCAACCATTTTCTCAACATTAGGCCAAGCAAAACGCTAAAACTAAACCCAATATATGGCCAGTTTCCCCAGCGTATATAAGGGGTACTGCCTTCATAACCTTGGGCTTGAGTATTGAGTGTAGTGGTTGTGTCATGCTTGGCATGCGCAAATACATAGCCATGTTGGTCGATGGCGACGGTGGCGCCAGTATTGGTGGCGCGTAGCATCATACGACCCGTTTCCAATGCGCGCGCCTGGCTGAATTGCATGTGTTGGTGCGCGGCAAATGATTGTCCGTACCAGGCATCATTACTGATATTTACCAATAAGGTGGCCGCTGGCAGCTGACGGATGATTTCTTCGCCAAACACGTCTTCATAGCAAATATTCATGCCGACGGCTTGTTTGTTAGACAAATCAATCACTTTTTGATATGCGCCGCCGCGCGTTAAATCGCTGAGCGGCATATTCAGCCAATCACGATAAATCCAGCCGAAAATTTGTTTGAATGGAATGAATTCTCCAAATGGCACCAAATGATTTTTGCGATAGTTTTGTATCTGAAATTCGTTAAAACTTAACGCGCTATTAAAGTATCCAGCAGAGTCCTGCTCGATCATGCCGACGATAATGTCGCCCTGATTGCGTTTAGCATAGGCAACCAATGTCTCTTTGAGGTAAGGCTCTTGTTCGTTGTAAACGATAGGCAGTGCGGTTTCAGGCAAGATGATTAAAGTGGCGTTGCTTGCTTTAACCATGGTTAAGTATTGCTCAATCGTGCTTTTGGCAGTGTCGGGCGACCATTTGATGTCTTGTGCGATATTGCCTTGCAATAAGGCAACACTAAATGGTTTGCCAACGGGTTGCGTCCATTCCACGGCTTTTAACAGGTTGCCGCTGACAATGATGAGTACGATGGCCGCGATGGCATTGCGTTTAAATAGTACGGTTTGTTTTGGTTGAATGAATAAACTCGCGAACAGTGCCGCCAAAAATGCAGCAATTACTGAAACGCCATAAACCCCTACCAACGGCATAAATCCTGCCAGTGGACTGTAAGGGACTTGGCTGTAGCCTAGCGTTAACCAAGGAAAACCCGTGAAAATCCAGCTGCGCACCCAGTCGGATAGCCCCCATATAATGGGCGCACTTATTAATATAGGGCTGATTAATATAGAGCTGGCCAGTAAAGGGCTGGGAATTAAAGCGCCAGTTTTTTTGCTGAGCCAGCCCACGAGGGCAGGAAATAACGCCATAAAAGCGCACAAGCAAAAAGTGGCAAAGCCTGCAAACCACCAAGGCATGCCGCCAAAATCGTGCAGGCTGATGTAAATCCAATAAATACCGAGGCTATATAAGCCTAGTCCATACTGAAAACCCAGCCAGAATGCGGCTTTTGGGGTGGCAGCCTGTTGCCAGAGATAAAATAAGGCTGCGATTGAAATCAGGCTGATAGGGAATAAGTAAAAAGGCGCAAATCCGAGTACATTGAGCGCACCCAATAAGAACAAACTGATAGGCTTGCCAAACTGCGATTGAAGAAATTTTTGCATGGGGTGAATTGTAGCCGGATACTGACATTTGTCTGCGTTATTTTGAGCGCGTCCAGTGAAGCTTATCACAATAATTTACATTGTATTACCTTTCAGGATACCTCTCTTAATTCAAGTTTTTAAGTTAGGCAAGGCGCGATTAAAAAATGATGACGAGTTATCTATTTGATGTATATAGAATAATTCTTTGTGTACCACGCGGCATCACCACAAAAATTGAATTTAGAGCGGTATCCTTCAAATAATGTCGATGATTGACATCAGGTATGGATAAGCACTATATTAGCTTCGTGACATTTTCTGTCATTTGATCAATGAAAAAAGCCAACCAAGTATGTTTAATTTCGGGAGATAAATATGAGCATGGCATCAGAGTTTAAAGAATTTGCCCTCAAAGGCAATGTAATGGATTTAGCAGTCGGTGTGATTATCGGCGGTGCGTTCGGCAAAATTATTGATTCAATGGTGGGCGATATTATTATGCCAATCGTAGGAAAAATCATAGGTAATGTCGATTTCTCAAACATGTATGTTGCGTTTAGTGGTCAGGCAGCTGGCTTACCGTTAGTAGAAGCTAAAAAACTTGGCTCAGTGCTGGCTTATGGTAACTTTATTACTATTTTGATTAACTTCCTTATTTTGGCTTTTGTGATTTTTCAAATGGTTAAAATGATGAACAGAATGAAAAAAGCAGAACCACCAGCCGCGCCTGCACCAACCCCAGATGACATCGTGTTGCTACGTGAAATTCGTGATGCTTTGAAAAAATAATTACAGAAGCGCATAAAATTAAAAAGGGCCGAAAAGCCCTTTTTTGTTGCCAAAATTTAAACCAATCTATATTAGCTGACTTAATTAATCTGGGCCGTCTGCTTCTGGCAGCACTTCAACCATGATGCTATGTAAGCGGCGGCTATCTGCACGTAACACTTTGACATGCAGGCCGCTGAAAGAAGTTTCGTCATTGCGTTTCGGTAAATGGCCAAATTGATGCACCACTAATCCGCCAATGGTTGAAAATTCTTCATCGCTTAAATTGGTGCCCATCGTTTCGTTAAAATCGGCGATTTCTGTGAGGGCTTTGACACGATATTGGCCATCGGCATTTTGAATAATATTGTCTTCATCTTCGTCGTAATCGTATTCATCTTCGATATCACCGACAATTTGCTCGAGTACGTCTTCAATCGTTACCATGCCAGCCACACCGCCGTATTCATCCACCACAATAGCGATGTGATTACGGTTGCTGCGGAACTCTTTCAGTAATATATTCAATCGCTTAGATTCAGGAATAAACACCGCAGGGCGCAGCATATCGCGTACTTCAAAGT
>JBARQL010000195.1:0-3854 GCA_049643685.1 Methylotenera sp. | reverse complement strand
GGTAGCTTTTGTAGTCGCCGGCACCGATGACGAAAGCCCGCATGAGAAAGAAGAATTGATTCCGTATTTTGGGCAATTACTCAGCCAGCTTTGCGAAGCGTTTGAGAACGTCTAAAACGCGCATTTTGGCCCCGAGCGAAAAAATATGCTTTGCAAGCCTTTATTTATAAGGCTTGCAGAGCATCGAAATAAGATGAGGTGATAATTAAGTGGATTAAGTCAAAATAAAAGGCAGTTTGCAGGGCGCAAATAGAATGTAGGGCGGGCTCGCGAAGCAGTCCGCCGAATGACAAAATACAACATGCGGCGTACCGTAAACGAGTCCACCCTACGAGCTGTCAAGGCTTATAGTTTAGTTATCTGTAAATCTGGACCATGTATGTTTTCATAACTGGATGTTGTGACTGATTTTGAACTGCCATAGCATAATCTCGAAAGGGTTTAACTGAAAAATGAACCATGGCTTTTAACTCGGTTATATGTTGTCAAAAAAGCTTTATCGAACTATAAAAACTATAAACTTTAATATGTTTAAGGGGGTGACAAAATGAAAGCTCTACTAAAGAGGGTTATAGCTGCACTTATTACTAGCTTGATAGCATTTGGTCTAATCAATACAGCATTGGCTGTTGAGCATGACTTTGAGAAAATTAAGAAAAATTATTACGATACGCACCCAGGCAAAGGTAGCCATGGCAAATTTTGGGAGCCTATTCCTATTCAAAAATACTGGAATCCTAAGGATTTTTACTCCCCCCCAACAACGGTAAACGGTGAGTTTACACAGACCGATTGTGTGGCATGCCACCAAACAACCACATCAGGTGCTTTCCATGCATGGAAAAAAAGTACGCATAGTGATTTGGATGCTATTCGTAAATTACCTGATAGTGATGCTCGAGCTTATAAGAAACAAAAAATATCAGAAGTTGAAAATAATTTACGTAAGCTGAATTTGTTGAAAAAGGGTGAATCGCTCAAGCAAGTAGGCTGTATTGATTGTCATGGTGGAGTAGGAAAAACCAAGATTGACCATGCTAAAGCGCTGGTTATGCCAGACCGCGTATCTTGCGGCACTTGTCATTTAGGCGAGTTTGCTGAAGCTGAGGCTGAAAAAGAGCAAGAATGGCCACAGAAACAATGGGCTAAGGGGCATCCTTCACACGCAGTAGATTGGGAGGCTAATGTTGAAACTGCAACATGGGCTGCCATGCCTGAGCGTGAAGTGGCGCAGGGTTGTGATTCTTGCCATTACCAACAAAATAAATGTGATGGCTGCCACACACGCCATACTTTTTCTGCTGCGGAAGCTAGACAACCAGAGGCTTGTGCGACCTGTCACAATGGTGTGGATCATAATGAATTTGAAAATTACATGTTATCCAAACATGGTACTCAATACCTGACTATGGGTAAAACCAAATGGAATTTTGAAGTGCCTTTGAAAGACCATGTTAATAAAGGCGGCTATACTGCACCAACTTGCCAAACCTGCCATTTTGAATTTAAAGGCGAGTATTCTCACAATCTGGTGCGTAAAGTGCGCTGGGGGTTCAATCCTACACCTGAAATTGCCAACAATCTTTCTCACCCATGGTTTGAAGATCGTAAAAAAGCGTGGGTGCAAACCTGTACTTTGTGTCACTCAGAAAGCTTTGCCAAAGCTTACTTAGATACAGCTGATAAAGGGACTATTCAAGGTCTAAATGTAGAGCAAAGTGCCAAGAAAGTAGTGAATAAACTTTATGAAGATGGCTTGTTGGTTGGACAAAAAACCAATCGCCCTGCCCCGCCTGCGCCCGAAAAAGATGCGGCTGGTGGATTCTTCCAGCTATTCTGGGCAAAGGGCAATAACCCTAGCCGGATAGAACGGCTTTACGCTGACATGTGGGAGCATGATGTAATTAAGCACTACAAAGGAATTTTCCACGTTAACCCAGGCGGCTATACTTATACCGAAGGCTGGTCTGAATTAATACGTGGTTATGCTGAAATTATGGATGAAGACACGCGTTTACGTGAGGCAGATGCCGCTAAAACTGGTAAAAAAATCAAGGTAAGTAGTGCCAGCCAACTGTATAACGATAATGCATTGGGTGGTGGTGGATTGTTGTTAGTGATTGCTGGAACATTAGTTGGCTTTCCTACATTTCGCTCAGCCATTCGTGCGTTCCGTTCAAGACGTAACAAGTTAAATGACAAGTAGCAGAATGCTTAAAATTTTGAATAAAGCTTTTGTTGTGTTGTTTAGTAGCGTTCTGCTGATTGCTGGCAGTACGCTACTATATCAACAATATAGGCTGAAAAATCTGCAGAAAGATGCGGAAGCACCATTGATGGTAAAGCATTCACAAGAAAAAACATCAGATCTGCAAGGTGTTTTCCCTGTTGAAGTGATTAACCGTTATACCTTTCAGAAAAGTAGTAAAGATGCGTTTAGTTTACTGATTGCTAATTATAAAAACCAAAACTCGCAAGCAAGCAACGCTATCCTTTTCCCTGCTGGCGTGCAAAATAGCCTTAACCCTAACACCACTGCGCTACGTCAGTCCATTTGGCTGGAGGCAGCTAAATCTATCAAGAAAAACATGCCTGCAGATGCGCTTATTTTGAGCTGGTGGGATGATGGACAGCGAATTAATTTTTTAAGTGGTCGGGAAAGTTGGTTGAATAAGCCGTCAACAGAAACATTCAAAAGTAATCTTTGGGGAAAACTGCAGGGTAACCTGCTGTTAGCATCAAGTGCAGAAAAAGATCGTATAACTCAAATGGCGCACTGGCTTACTATGGATAGCGAAAAAGCGTTAGCCGAAATTAGAAGTACTTTTGGGTCAAAGCGCCCTATATATTTTGTAGTGAATAATGATCTGCTGATGCGAGTCGCGGAAATGGCTGATTATGGGGGAGCGCCACTGATGCTTAATACTAAAGCGTTGCCGGCGCGCGATGATTTACATGGAGATATCAATCAAATAAGGCGTTGGGCTAATGAGGAAGGTGAAGGTAACTATCTAGTACAAAAAGAAGGGAACACCTATCGCGCTTGGACTACGCCAAAAAATGCTAAGGCGGAAAATAATTCTCTGCTAGTTAGATTGCTACCTTTTGTTGACTCTCTTAAAAAACTCCCAGAAAATGTTGATTTAGTTTATCAGAGTCGTTGGGGCGGGTATTTATCAATTTACAAAATTTAGTTTAAACTGTAAGTTGATTTAGCAAGCGTGATAAAGAAATTAATGAAATGGAAGATGCACTAAGGGAAACGCTGAAAAAGAATTAAATGGGGCATATTAAAAAGCAGAGCCTGTAAATAATTCTGTGTAAATGCTGATTGAGTGCATTAATTTAAGGGTGGCACTCTGTCACCCAATTCAATACTAAACCGATTTAGCGCCGACTTCCAATCTCGTAATGGCATTGTCCATTTCTTGGAAGCTTGTAGCATCGCTAAATATACCACTTTAAATGCAGCATTGTCATTGGGGAAGATTTTACGGTTTTTAATCGCTTTGCGGATGACGCTATTTAATGACTCAATCGCGTTGGTGGTGTAAATCACTTTGCGTATTTCTGGTGGGTAGTCAAACAAGGCATTGAAGCTAAACGTAAAGTACGCTTTAGATTAACCGTAGAACATCATAAAACGCTATTTGCAGGCTTGCCCGATGCGGAATTAGTCGAGGTGATCGAGTCTGGCTTGCAAAAATTCCAACTCATTGCCGATGCCGAAGTCGAACATTGGACAGAATTTAGGGAAAATTTAGATAAACTCACGGTAGCTTTTGTAGTCGCCGGCACCGATGACGAAAGCCCGCATGAGAAAGAAGAATTGATTCCGTATTTTGGGCAATTAC
>JBARQL010000194.1:0-6617 GCA_049643685.1 Methylotenera sp. | reverse complement strand
AAAGTCATCGCTCCGGCAGCGCATGAGGCTGATTACAGCAATACAGCTGAACTAGGCCGCGTCCTGTATACCGACTATTTATTACCTTTTGAGCTGGCATCTGTCGTGCTGCTGGTGGCTATTGTGGGGGCTATTGCGCTCACATTGAGAAGTCGAAAGGAAAGCAAGTCAATGGACCCTGCTAAACAAGTGTTGGTAAAAAAAGAAGACAGATTACGTATTGTGAAGATGGAAGCGACAGTTGAAAAAATAGCTGAAAAGACTGAAGTGCCAACGACAACAGAGGAGGCAAAATAATGGTCAGCTTATCTCATTACCTGATTTTAGGCGCATTGTTGTTTGCGATCAGCATCATTGGCATTTTCTTAAATCGTAAAAATGTCATTATTTTGTTGATGGCGATTGAACTGATGTTGCTAGCTGTGAACCTCAATTTCATTGCGTTTTCACATTATTTACATGATATTGCCGGTCAAGTTTTTGTATTTTTTATACTGACAGTTGCGGCTGCAGAATCGGCCATTGGTCTAGCCATATTAGTGGTGTTATTTAGAAATTTACGTACCATTAACGTTGACGATCTAGATCAATTAAAAGGGTAACATGCGAATGACTATGCAACAGATTTATTTGGCCATTCCACTTCTACCTTTACTGGCAGCAATTTTGGTTGGTTTATTTGGTAAGCAAATGCCTCGAGCGATGGCGCACATTCTGACTATTCTAGGGGTAGGTGCTTCATTTGGATTGTCGCTTTACGTGCTAAGGGATGCCATGGTGAGTGCACCTTATAACGAAACGGTTTATACATGGTTGAGGAGCGGCAATTTCACTTTTGAAATTGGTTTTTTAATCGACCGTTTAAGCGCAATGATGATGGTGGTGGTAACTTTTGTATCATTAATGGTGCATATTTATACCATTGGTTATATGGCAGAAGATAATGGTTACGCGCGCTTCTTCAGCTATATTTCCCTTTTTACTTTTGCGATGTTGATGTTAGTGATGGCTAACAACTTCATGCAATTATTCTTTGGCTGGGAAGCGGTTGGCCTCGTTTCATATTTGCTCATTGGTTTCTGGTTCACACGCCCAACGGCTATTTATGCCAACTTGAAGGCATTTTTAGTGAACCGCGTAGGCGATTTTGGCTTTTTGCTCGGTATTGGCTTAGTGCTATTTCACTTCGGTAGTTTAGATTATGCCGCTATATTTTCAGTCGCGCCGCAAATGGCGGATGCAAAAATTACGCTTATTGGCAACACGCAATGGTCGTTGATGACGGTGATTTGCATCTTGCTGTTTATTGGCGCGATGGGTAAATCAGCCCAAGTGCCATTGCATGTGTGGTTGCCAGATTCGATGGAAGGCCCAACACCAATTTCAGCCTTGATTCACGCGGCAACCATGGTAACGGCGGGTATTTTTATGGTGGCACGCATGTCACCGTTGTTTGAGTTGTCATCTACCGCCTTATCCTTTGTACTGATTATCGGTAGCATTACCGCGCTATTTATGGGCTTTCTGGGCATTATTCAAAACGACATTAAACGGGTGGTGGCTTATTCAACGCTTTCACAACTGGGTTATATGACAGTAGCGCTTGGTGCATCGGCTTATTCCGTGGCGATATTTCACTTAATGACGCATGCTTTCTTTAAAGCCTTATTATTCCTAGGGGCTGGCGCGGTAATTATGGGCATGCACCATGACCAGGATATTCGCAATATGGGTAACCTTAAAAAATACATGCCTGTGACCTGGATTACTTCGCTTATTGGTTCGCTGGCGTTAATCGGCACACCATTTTTATCTGGGTTTTATTCAAAAGATAGCATTATTGAGGCAGCAAAAGCCTCAACGATTACGGGCAGTAGCTTTGCTTATTTTGCAGTGTTGGTGGGCGTGTTTGTAACGGCATTTTATAGTTTCCGACTGTATTTCCTGGTGTTCCACGGTGAAGAAAAATGGCGAAAACCTAAACATTATAATGCGCATCACAATGACGACCATGACCATCACCATGGTTTAGCGCCAACCGATGACCCGCATGAACCAGGTTGGGTAGTGAAGTTACCACTTATTTTATTGGCCATCCCATCATTGGCAATTGGATACTATGCCATCGACCCAATGCTGTATGGCGAGTTCTTTAAAGGCGTGATTTTTGTGGATTCTGCCGCGCATCCAGCCATGCATGAGCTTACGCATGAATGGCACACAGTCTTTCATTCAGCCGCTGGCATGGCGGTGCATAGCCTGATGTCACTTCCCTTTGTTTTGGCGGCTTCAGGCGTATTGACCGCCTGGTTTTTCTATATGAAACGGCCTGATATTCCAGCGAAAATTCAAACAAAATTTTCTGGCATCAATCGTATTTTAGAAAATAAATATGGCTTTGATCGCTTTAATGATCGCGTATTCGCGGCAGGCTCACGTTTTATTGGCAACAAGCTTTGGCAAATTGGCGACGTGCAGTTAATTGATGGAGCCATGGTTAATGGCACGGCGAACCTGATCGGCAAGCTTTCAGGTGTTGTACGTAAGTTGCAAACTGGCCTGATATACCATTACGCATTCGCTATGATTATTGGCGTATTTTTCATGCTTTCATTATATTCGTTCAAATTTTAAGTTAAGCACATGCTGAATTATTTTACGCAACACATTTTAAGTATCGCTATTTGGATGCCGATTATTGCTGGCATTATCGTGCTTGCCAGCGCCAATGAAAAGAAACCAAATGTTACACGTTGGATAGCTTTGCTTGCTGGCATCGCTAGTTTTTTAGTCACGATTCCACTATACACCCACTTTAATTTTGCAGATGGCGGCTTTCAGTTTCAAGAAGGCTTTAGCTGGATTCCTGCGTTTAACATTAACTACCACTTAGGCGCGGATGGCATTGCAATTCCACTGATATTACTCACCAGTTTCACTACTGTAATAGTGATTATTTCCGCATGGGAAGTCATCGAAAAGCGTGTGGCGCAGTACATGGCTTGCTTTCTAATCATGAGCGGTTTAATGATTGGCGTATTCAGTGCTCTGGACGCGATACTGTACTACGTGTTTTGGGAGGCAATGCTGATTCCAATGTTTCTGGTGATTGGTATCTGGGGTGGTCCAAATCGCGTTTATGCAACGGTTAAGTTTTTTTTATATACCCTGCTCGGTTCGTTATTAATGCTGGTTGCGTTCATTTATTTATATTTGAGTACCGGCAGTTTCGAGATTGTTGATTACTATGCATTCCCAATGCCACTTAATGTGCAGGTGCTTATTTTCTTGGCGTTCTTTGCGGCGTTTGCAGTCAAAATCCCGATGTGGCCGGTGCATACTTGGTTGCCTGATGCGCACGTAGAAGCGCCAACAGGTGGTTCGGTGGTGTTGGCGGCCATTGCCTTGAAGCTTGGCGGATATAGCTTCTTACGTTTCGCTATGCCGATTGCGCCTGATGCGGCCCATTATTTATCAGGTTTTATGATTACACTGTCGCTGATTGCGATTGTTTATATTGCTTTAGTGGCACTCGTACAAAAAGACATGAAAAAGTTGATTGCATATTCATCCATCTCCCATATGGGTTTTGTGACACTAGGCTTTTTCATTTTTAACAATTTAGGATTAGAAGGCGCAATGGTGCAAATGGTCTCGCACGGTTTTATTTCAGCTGCCATGTTCTTATCCGTTGGTGTGTTGTATGACCGCGTACACAGCCGCCAAATTGAATCTTATGGCGGCGTGGCCAACACCATGCCGATGTTTGCAGCGTTTGCAGTATTGTTCGCCATGGCGAATAGTGGTTTGCCCGGTACTTCAGGTTTCGTGGGCGAATTTATGGTGATATTGGGTGCCATTCAAACCAACTTTTGGTACGCATTTTTAGCCTCATTCACCCTGATATTCGGTGCGGCATATACTTTATGGATGGTAAAACGCGTGTTTTATGGCAAAATCGCCAATGAAAAAGTGGCAACATTAAAAGATTTAAATAAACGCGAATTTCTGATATTGGCAATATTAGCGATATTAGTTTTAGCCTTAGGTGTTTATCCACAGCCACTTACCGACATGACCAATGCGACGGTCACACAACTACTTTCTCATTTAGCACAAAGCAAATTACCTGCCGGTTTGCCTTCAGGTCTATAAGTTATGGAAAATATACGTTACGACCTCATTAGTGCGCTACCAGAAATCATCATTGTCAGTATGGCAATGTTTATTTTAATCACAGATTTATTTCTTAAGCCTGCTAATCGTATTGCGATTTACTTGCTTGCGCAGGGCACATTGCTGGCCGCGGCATATGTCACATTTAGTACGCATGTACCGAGTGTTGGCTATGCATTTTCCAATATGTTCGTTGATGACACTTTGGCAGATGTATTGAAGCTGATGATTTATTTAGGATCATCCATGATATTTGTCTATAGCCGGCAATATATTCAGCAGCGTGATATGTACCGAGGTGAATTTTATGCCTTGGTCTTATTTTCAGTTGTTGGCATGATGATTATGGTGTCAGGGCAAAATATGCTCACGCTTTATATTGGTTTAGAACTGCTTTCATTAAGCTTATACGCTCTTGTTGCGTTAGATCGCGATAATGCAAAAGCCACCGAAGCTGCCATGAAATATTTTGTGCTTGGCGCACTGGCCTCAGGCATGTTGCTGTATGGCATGAGCATGATCTATGGTGCGACGGGGAGTTTGAATATAAATGAAATCATGAATGTAATCTTACAAGGTGGTTCGTCAGCATTGCAAGGTGCGGTCAATCATGATGTGCTGATTTTAGGGTTGGTGTTTATTGTATCGGGCCTAGCTTTCAAGCTGGGGGCTGTACCTTTTCAAATGTGGGTGCCAGACGTCTATGAAGGCTCGCCCACGGCTGTGACGATGCTTATTAGCTCAGTGCCTAAGCTAGCAGCGTTCGCCTTGGTGATTCGATTATTGGTACAAACTTTACCTGGCTTAGCGGTAGATTGGCAGCAAATGCTCATGATCATGGCAGTGCTGTCGATGATTATCGGCAACGTTACTGCCATTGCTCAAACCAATTTAAAACGTATGCTCGCTTATTCAACAATCTCACATGTGGGGTTTATTTTATTAGGTATGATGAGTGCAAGTGTGAATGGTTTTGTGTTTGCCATGTTCTATGTCGTGAGCTATGTATTAATGAGCTTAGCAGGGTTCGGCGTCATTATATTACTCTCGCGTAAGGGATTCGAAGCTGACCAGTTAGCGGATTTAAAAGGGCTGAATCAACGCAGCCCATGGCATGCATTTTTAATGCTCATTGTGATGTTTAGTATGGCCGGCGTGCCGCCTACACTGGGATTTTATGCGAAATTTACCGTGTTACAGGCAGCTTTTCAGGCTGGATATCTGTGGTTAGTCATATTTGCAGTGCTGATGGCAGTAATCGGAGCATTTTATTATCTTCGGGTGATTAAATTGATGTATTTTGATGAACCTCTGGATCATCATCCCATCGTCGCTCCGCTGGATATGCGCATTGTATTAGGGGTCAACGCCTTAGCTTTATTGGTGATTGGGTTGATGCCGCAAAAACTCATGGAGTTATGCATTTATGCCATCACAAAAAGCTTGAGCTAATTCATAAAATACTGGCTTATTCGTAGTTAGTCATTCAAAATACACAGAATTAAACCAACTTAAATAAGAGGTCTATCATGCGCTTAGATGACGAACGTGAGAGTAGTAATGTAGAAGATAGACGTGGTATGCGTATGCCAGGTGGCAGAGCGGGTGGAATTGGAATCGGCACTATCGCCATAGCATTGGTGGCCATGTATTTTGGGGTGGATCCCTCCGTCGTGTTGAACATGGGGCAGGGATTGCAACAGGAGGCCCCTATAGAAGGTCAAGCTATTCCACAAGATGATCCAGAGGCCAAATTTGTAGCTAAAGTATTAGGCAGCACGGAAGATACCTGGGGTAAGATTTTCCAAAATGCAGGTCAACAGTATCCTGCGCCAGTGCTGGTTTTATTTAGAGGGGCTACACCGACGGCCTGCGGGACGGGGCAAGCAGCCATGGGGCCATTTTATTGCCCTGGCGACCAAAAAGTCTATATTGACCTAGCGTTTTACGATGAAATGAAAGACCGCTTTCATGCGCCAGGTGATTTTGCTCAAGCGTATGTGATTGCACATGAAGTTGGACATCATATTCAAAACCTCACAGGAATCTCAGATAAAGTACAGCAAGCTCGCCAAAGCGCACATAGTGAAGCGCAAGCCAATCAATATTCTGTGCGTTTGGAATTGCAGGCTGATTGCTATGCTGGTGTATGGGCACATCACGCTGATGGCGCAAACCGTATTTTAGAAGCAGGGGATGTTGAAGAGGCGATGACCGCTGCCGCTGCGATTGGCGATGACGCCTTGCAAAAGCAAGCGCAAGGTTATGCGGTACCAGATAGCTTCACGCATGGCTCATCTCAGCAACGTGTTCGCTGGTTTAATCAAGGCTTAAGTGCTGGCGATATTAAAAAATGTGACACGTTTAGCGTCGCATCTATTTAGCATAATAATGGTTTAGACTTGTTAAATGATGACTGATGGAAGCGACTTAACGGAACA
>JBARQL010000193.1:0-9785 GCA_049643685.1 Methylotenera sp. | reverse complement strand
TGTTTTTCATTTAGTCTTTAAGCTTTTATACAAACAAATAAGGCGCCTTAAGCGCCCTTTCACAATAGCCGTGATTTTACAACAAATGCCTGATTAATTTGTAATTATTTATGGGAATTTGATTGGCAGAATCCAGAATGAAGTAGCACTGCTGAGCATCCACTTTACCAAGTTACAAAAAATACTTTTTGCGTTAAAAAAGCATCTCTTTCCCAGCATACGTCAGCATGCCTTATAAATAAAGGCTCTCAGGGCAGTGTTTTTCGCTCGGGTAAAATTAAGACTATAAAAATAGAGAATTCCCACCAAAAAACGATTGAGAATTCGCTGGATCGGTAGGCAGTAGCAGACTCGAACTGCTGACCTCTTGGATGACACTCCAAGTGAATCTAATAGCATTCAAGAGAATGATATTAGTATGTAATTACATCCAGAATAGTTTTTCCTAACTAGGCTAATTTAATCTAATAAGTGGTTATATGCAATTGTTTTAAGCAATACAGTCCACTAGAAACAACTACACGACTCATTAAAAAAAGTCACACCTTAACGGGTGTGACTTTTTTAATTACACAACGCCCATAAAAACTGCGAACGCCCTACTTACAGCGAGCATATCTTCTTCAGCGAGGCGTCCGAACACGTTGCCGATTTTCTCACGAGGGATGGTTTGCGCTTTATCCACCATAATCTCGGATATTTTACTGAGCCCATTGTGTTCGTCTGCGTCAACCGCAATACGAAACAAAGGTGTATTCCGCAACTCACTTGTCACTGGGAGGATGGTAACGGATGGATGTTCAGCAAACAGGTCGGATTGAATGATTAATGCAGGGCGCGGCTTACCATAAGTGCCTTGCAACGCAATGGTGACTAGATCACCACGTCTCATTTCCAGCCTTGCACGTCAGCGGCAGTTTCTAACCAATCCAACACATCAGCCTCTTGCTGGTCACCACGCAATATAAGTGATTGTCGGCGGCATTCATCCGCAAAACCCGCGCGACGCGTATCAGGCACCCATATTTGCACAGGGCGTAATCCTGCAGCCCTTAGCCCAGCCCGATGCTTTTGTACTCTTTGAGCAATATTCGATTGCATGATTAACTCCTTTATTTATTCATGTTACATGTAACGAAGTATAAAATATAGTTACATGTAACGCAAGTAAATTTAACTATCTTAATTTCTGGTTTTTGTTTACGGATAAATAAAAAAACCACACCCGTAAATGCGTTTAAATCGAAAACAGTTTAAGTTGTTGAGCGGTTAGTGATGTGATAATCATGGTCTGTGTAATCTGAGTTAGACCCGATTTAGTAGCATGGCAAGTTTGATTATTATGCTGCATTTTTATGTTGCTGTGTCAGCCAAGCCTGAGCGAATTGCGCAGGTATTTGATTGTTTATTTTCGCATGTCTGCGAATGCGATTGTAAAATACCTCAATATACTCAAATGTCATCCGCTTGGCTTCAGATCGGTTTTTAAATCGATAGTAATGCAAGCATTCCGTTTTCAATGTGCCAAAGAAACTCTCCATGGGCGCATTATCCCAACAGTCGCCTTTGTTACTCATGGATGTTTGCATCTTGTAGCTGGCTTGTAATGCTCGGTAAGCTTTTGAGCAGTACTGGCTGCCACGGTCTGAATGATGCATGAGATCAGCACCTGGCTTCTTGCGCCAATAAGCCGCACGTAGCGCATCACATATGAGTGTTTTTGTCATCGTGCTGCAAGCTCCGCTTGAATTTTGTTGGGTCCATAGATACCGCGTCCACGAGCGTGGGCAGCTTTAATGGCAATCGTTAAACGCAGGTCTTCTTGTTGACGAGGCGATGCTGGTTTGTGCTGATGTGCTCAATATCCGCTGACGGATACATTAAGCTGACGGCACAACATTTGTACTGAATGCTTTGCTTTGAGTTTGTCTATCATGGCGTACTTTATTTCGACAGTTTCGCGAGACCGCAAGGGTCTTATATCTTAAAAGTCAGCTATATTACGCTACAGGCATGACAGTCCGCTGGGTCTAAGGGACAACAAGCCCGAGGGGAAGCCTTTGACGTCATGCCTGATTTTCTTACAACCCGAACAGTTGCCAGGGGTATCAACACCCCGTATCGGTAAGACTGGGAACAAGGAATAGTCATGACCCCATTAGAAGCATTATATATTGGCATTGATGTCAGTAAAGCAAACTTAGATATAGATGCATACCCACGGGCGCATCGGGCACGTTTTAACAATGACGAAACGGGGCGCAGGCAACTTGTTAGCGTATTAAAGGGTTTGCAACCTAAGCTTATCGTACTCGAAGCCACTGGCGGTTTAGAATCAGCTATTGCAAGAGAGCTCGCCATGGCAGGTTTAGCTGTTGCGGTGATTAACCCACGGCAAGCACGCGATTTTGCCAAAGCACTGGGCGTATTGGCAAAAACAGATCAAGTGGATGCTTTAGTGCTCGCTCGTTTTGCAGAAGCGATTAAGCCTGAGGTCAGAGCACTCAAAGAGTGCGAGGTGATGGCATTAGACAGCGTACTCACTCGCCGCCGCCAGTTGGTGGACATGATCACGGCGGAAAGCAACCGCCATGCACAAGCACCTAGCAAAATAGCCAAGCAAATCGCAAAACATTTAAGTTGGCTTAATAAGCGATTGGATGAAGCAGATGATGATTTGGATGATGCGATTCGGCAGAGTCCGCTATGGCAAGCTAAAGCCAATCTGATGATGTCTATTCTAGGTGTAGGTCGTGTAACCGCCACCACATTGCTGGCGGCTCTTCCAGAGCTTGGAGCGTTATCAAGGCGTGAGATTAGTGCGCTAGTCGGTGTTTGCCCCTTTAACCGAGACAGCGGTGGTTACCGAGGTAGGCGGGTCATTTGGGGTGGTCGCGCCAGCGTCAGGGCGGTGTTATATATGGCGGCTTTAGCAGCCAGTAGGCACAATCCAATGATCAAAGCTTTTTATCAAAAGCTGTTGGCAGCAGGTAAAATGAAGAAGGTAGCACTGGTGGCGTGTATGCGTAAATTGCTGGTGATTTTGAATGCAATGGTGAAGTCTAATACGCCATGGAGGTCAATTGAAACTATTTAATTTAAGACAGTTGCTTCCCCACAGAATATTCCCCACAGAATATATGTGCTAAAGCACATTATTCTGAGTGAAAGTACGCCGTGACTTTTTTTAATATATCGCGCTCCTCACATGCAATCGCTAATTCTCGCTCCAGCTCTCGAATGCGAAGCTGGTCAGGCGTGAGCTTGGTGACGCCTAAACTACCTTCAAGTGCGCCAGCATCATATAACTCCAACCAAGTTTTAAGTGACTTGGGAGCAATCTCTAAATTGCGACTGACTTCTGCAAGCGTTAAATCTTGCTCTTTAAATAAGCGAACCGCTTCTTTCTTGAATGCTTCTGTAAAAATTCGACGGGGCATACGTTTCATGAAATCTCCTAACAAGTTGATAAAGTAACATCAACTTGCCCTTCCACAAAACTAGACCTAACTCAGATCTTCACATTTAACCTGCTAAATATATCTTGAGTAATCCTATAATTGAGCTACAATGTAACTCAATTATATTTAGGAGTTCATGATGGCTACTACAAGTATGGTTCATGTTAGAGTGGACGATAAAATCAAGTTAGAAGCGACTGAAACGTTGGCATCAATGGGACTTTCAGTTTCTGATGCAGTGCGCGTGTTTTTAACGAGGGTGGTGGTTGAAAAGCAATTGCCGTTTACTCTTAAAGTTCCAAACCCAGAAACACACGCAGCCATGATAGAAGCCGAGGCCATTGCCAGGAAACACAAGGCTCGTTTTGCAACGGCTGATGAATTATTCCATGACCTCAAAAAAAACAGCTTCAAGTAAGCGTGCCAGATTTCCGCGTGCAGCGGATTATACAAAATCATTTCTTAAAGACTGGGAGCGATTAGCTCATTCAGGCAGATATGATATGAATCGACTTAAAGAAGCCATGCTTCTTTTAATCGCCAATGATGCACCGCTTGGTCATGAATGGCTAGACCACCCGCTCGGTGGTGATTGGGATGGTCACAGAGAATGTCATGTCGGCGGTGATTTTTTACTGGCTTACAAGTTAGAAGGTAGCAGCAAAGTTGAACAAGTTATTTTTGTTCGCACTGGCTCACATGCGGATTTGTTTGAATAATCAAACGATGACTCGTACCACTGTTAATCAAACAAAATCGCCTCAAGCCTTGCCAGCACTTCATCCACGATAGATGGCGGTACTATTTCTTTAAATGCTGCTTTTCTAACACGCCAATGCAGGGACTTTAGTTGATGGCAATGCACCGCACCCTGCGTTTCTGTGCCTGACCCCATCAGCGTCACCACCGTACCAAGAGAACGCGCATAAGCCGCAGCCCCTTGTGAAATAGGGCATATCATCGCTAATCCACTGCCATTGAATACCTTGTCGCTGACGACTAATCCATAATGCTTGCCGAGCATTTCTTGCCCCGTGGCAGGGTCAAAGGTGAGGTGAATAATATCACCCCGTTTAGGGGTATAAGCCATTAGATAGCTTCCTGACCCGCTGCTTGCAAGTAATCCCAGCCACTTACACGCGGTAAATCGTATGCCATTTCAGCCATTAAATCGGCAATTCTATACTGCTTGCGGCCATGGCTAGGGGCTGTGATGGTCAAGTGTTCGCCTGCAAGATGCAAATTGACTTTTGAACCTTCATGCAGATTATTTTGCTCGATAAAAGCTTTAGGCACAGTCATTACTAATGAACCGCCTGCTCGTCTTAAAGATTGCAACATAAGCTTTACTCCTAAAAAGTCCTATTCTAGTAGGACTTTATGTCGTCTGCAAGCGAAAGTTTTGTTGGTATGATTAATATTCATTTTTTACTCTCTTTCAGTAATTTAATCATATCATTAGCTCAATATCTTTTGATTGACTTGATTTGTCGCCACCACAAAGAAGTAAATTACGAATATCCCTTAAAAATTAGGCATAGTTCTCTTCATATACCCTGCAAATAATGGAACTGTAAAAGCTGTATCGCCGTGGGATGGACTATACACCATTCCTTTTTTTATCAGAGATTGTCTCAATGGAGCAACTTGGTTGACTTCTTTTTTTAGCAGTGAGGCAATATCTCCTGACCTTGGTGCTTCTTTGTCAAATTCAGCCATTGCTCTTAAGTAACTTCTTTCACTTGGCGTACATCTATCAAAGCGAACTCTAAAAAAATTAGCATCCAGGTGGGTGATGGCAAGTTGCGTGGCGAGCTTTACATCATTTATACCAATCGGCGATTCTTTAGCTACATCCCAACTATGACTACCCCATTCTTGTAAAAAGTATGGATAGCATTTTGTTTGATCTAGTATTTCCTTGCTAGCATCATCCGTGTATTTAACACCTTCTTTTTCTACAGGTAGTTGAATTGCTAATCTAGCGTCTTTTTCTGTTAAAGCACCAATGACAGGAAAATCAAACAATCTTTCAGCATACGACTTAGCCCTACCTACATTACCTACAAGCTGTGGCAATCCAGCACCAACAAGCGATATAGGCAGTTGTTTTTGGGCGCAACTGTGCAGCGCTGAAATCAATGAGGCTAATTGTATTTCAGGCACATATTGCAATTCATCAATAAAAAGTACAACTGCCGTACCATTTTCCTTAGCAGCTTCACCTATTACTTGCATCAGGTCAGATAAGTCTGCATCCAAATCACCAGAATCAGCTACGCCATGCTCTAAATCTAAATCAAAGCCAAATTCCATATCTTCATACTTAAGTTTGGCTGATGATATGAAGCTACCTAATGCTCTAATTGCTTTCTTGACAACCCCTTTAACTTTTGATGTTCTATCCAGCTTTAAAAGGGCGGAGCGAAGGGCTGGCACAATTAAAGAGGGTAGCGACCTGTTTTCAGGAGATTCAAATTGAACGCAAACAATGCCCTTGGATTCCGCGTCGTTTTTAAGTCTGTTAAGTAAAACCGTTTTGCCCACACCGCGCAATCCAACCATTAAAACACTTTTAGCTGAACGTCCAGCGCGAATTCTATCTAGCGCAATTGATACAGCCTCAATTACATTATCTCTACCCGCTAATTCTGGTGGTTGCGTGCCAGCGCCAGGCGAAAAAGGATTTTCTCTTGGGTTCATTTATATTCAACTTATGCAATGTTATATAAAAATGATAATATACACTAAGGTTTGTATAAGTCAATGGAGTCTTTGTACTGGTTTTTAAAATGGGGTATTCGTAATTTAGTGGATTTTGAGAGCACAGGCGTAAAACCAATCAATCCTTGGGATTTTAAATAATTAATTAGCGCATATTGTCTATATTTATTGTTTAATAGTTATGGTGTTTAATAACTTTTTGCTCACTTGGGATGCTTCATTTATCACTTGGCGTTTTTGACCTGCCCCCAATAACACTACCAATATTTTCTGAAACAAGTCCGTTAACATAAGTTATTAAAGTATAGGTAATCCCCCCAGAAAAGAGTTGCATTTATAAGTAGAATTTTCTTATGATGATTTAAGGAATTTTTACATGAAGATATCAAGATTTACCGACAGTCAGATTATGCAGATTTTAAAGCAAGCAGAATCTGGTATCTCAGCACCAGAGCTATGTAGAGAGCATGGCATGAGTAATGCTACTAGGATATTTACTTACAAAGGCAAACCTGTTGCTGATTCAAACAATAGTGCGTTTGATAATGCAAAACTCAAAGCAGGAATTAAGAACTTTCGCTGGCATGATTTACGTCATACTTGGGCAAGTTGGCATATGCAAGCAGGTACACCGCTACATGTGCTAAAAGAGTTAGGCGGTTGGGCAGATATAAAAATGGTAATGATTTACGCGCATTTATCAGTAGAGCATTTATCAAGCTACGTTGATAAAGCATCTAGTTTTAGAGCAGTAAAAGTTGGAAATGGCTACGATTTAGCTACGGCATTAAAAAATAAAGGGCTAGCAATTAGCTAACCCATTGATTTTACTGGTAGGCAGTAGCAGACTCGAACTGCTGACCTCTTGGATGTCGACCAAGCGCTCTAACCAACTGAGCTAACCGCCTATTTTTGAATGAGGGCGAATTCTAGCGCATTCGCCTACGCTACGCAAATACATTCCTCCGAGCATTGTTTCATTTGCACTACAATGTGACTTCAACGAAAAAAATTATGCCTATCAATCTTGCAACACAGCAACATATCGCAATAATCGATTCGTTAGCATCGCATGGCTACGCAGTACTGCCACAATTTATTTCTGAGGCTAGAACGAATCTACTGTCGACGCAAGCTAAGTGGCTGCAACATTCAGGATTTTTACACCCCGCCAACACCGGAAAACACACTCAACTGAATGCCACATCGCGTGGAGATGCTACTTACTGGGTCAATGAAGATAGCGAAAACTTTGCTGAATTATATTATTTTGAGGTCATGAAAGCGCTACAACACCAATTAAACAAGGCACTTTTTTTAGGCCTGCATACCCTCGAAAGCCATTTTGCCATTTATCCTACAGGGGCATTTTACAAAAAACATGTAGATCAATTTAAAAATGACGCTTTAAAAAGCGATGGTCTGCGCCAAGTGAGTTGTATTTTATATTTAAATGAACATTGGTTAGCCGATGACGGCGGTGAGTTAAGGTTGTATTTAGATGAACAAGACTTAAGCCAAACCCTTGATATTGCGCCATTGGGTGGCACGCTTGTGGCGTTTATGTCTGCGCGTTTTCACCATGAAGTGTTACCTGCCAAACGAGAACGCATCAGCCTGACGGGTTGGTTTAAAACGCGCTCTAACGACTTATTCTGATGTCGCCGTTTGTGGTGCAACTAAGCTAGGCATAAGTAAGCGCTGATATAAATCAGGGCTGGCAAAGCCATCTTGCGGCAACTGTTGGGTTGCTTGGTAAGCTCTAATTGCCGCTTGTGACTTAAAGCCAGGAAAACCATCAGGCTCACCGCATTCAAAGCCTAATGTATTGAGTTTCGCTTGTAGCGCCCATATCTGGTTATAGCTGAGCGCCGCTTTCTCTGCTTCTGCTCCACCAATAACGGGTTTGTCAGCCTGCAACTGATTGGCCAAATGACTCACAGAGAGCGCATAATTGACAGATCTATTCCAATCCATCACCACATCAAAATTGCTAAAAACCATAAATGCTGGGCCTTGCCAGCCTTGTGGAAGTAATATGGCAGCATTCTCTTGGGCTGGCAATGTATGAAGCTCAATATCAACCACCCCAAGTGCGGCCCATTCATCTGTCGTTTTTCTTGTTTGCAACTGTGCTAGTTGATAATCGAAATTAGCGGGTAATTTCACTTCTACCGCGGTGATTTCTTTTTTACGCCATCCTACTTTGGCTAAATAATTCGCGGCTGAAGCAAATGCATCATCCAGCGAAGTCCAAATATTAATGCGGCCATCCAAATCAGCATCTACCCCATATTTGAGTAACGTTGAAGGCATAAACTGCATGTGTCCCATCGCGCCCGCCCATGAACCGCGCATGCCAGAAACCGTATTGTGTCCTGCATCGATTACTCGCATCGTGTCCATTAACTGGCTGCGAAAAAATGTACTACGCCGACCCTCATAAGCCAGCGTCATTAGCGTAGAAGGTAAGCCGAAATTCCCTTTGTTGTAGCCATAGTTAGTTTCTAGCCCCCAAAATGCGACTAAAGTTTCTTTTGGCACGCCATATTGTGCCTCTACTTGTGTAAGCAAATCCTCGTGCGTTTGAAGCATTTGTCTCGCAAGTGCTATTTGATCAGCATTGACGCGCTTTTCAAGATAACTTAGAAAAGGTGAGATAAACTCCGGCTGTGAGCGATCTAAGGCAATAACATGTGGCAATAATTTTGCGTGTTGAAAAGTGGCTTGTATCGTTCTATCGGAAATTTGATTGGCACGCGCTTCTTCTTTAAGCGCATCAAGCCATGCAATGAAGGCTTCATCACGAACTTCCGCATGCGCATTTGAAATAAAAAATGCCAACAATAACGTAAATAAAAAAACTGTGTTCAGTTTTAATTTTTTGACAAGAGAGATTGGCATAACAGTGAATCACCTAAGTGTTACTAGGCGGGTTGTTTAAGTGAGCATAGGGGGCGCTGAGGTATTTTTCAGCTAAATAAAGCGCGACGATTGTTTTACCATCCGTGATTTCACCTCGCAAAATCATGGTAATACAGGTTTCAAAAGGCACTTCAAATACCTCTAGCGATTCATCTTCATCGCGACGATGCGCACCGGCGGTTAATCCTTGCGCCAGATAAATATGAATAATTTCATTTGAATAGCCAATGCACGGATGTTGATGACCTAATTTCACCCATTCCGTTGCGGTGTAACCCGTTTCTTCTAACAACTCGCGCTGGCCTGTCACCAACACGGCCTCACCTGCGTCAATCTTGCCTGCTGGTAGCTCTATAAACACTTGATGTAGCGGATAGCGAAACTGCTTTTCTAAAATGACATTGCCATTTGGCAGGATAGGCACCACCACTACGGCGCCAGGATGGATCACATACTCACGTTGACTGATATGGCCGTTAGGTAGACGTACTTGATCACGCTTCACCGTCAACATGCCGCCTGAGGCAATCGTTTCGGAACTGATGTGGTGTTCCGTTAAGTCGCTTCCATCAGTCATCATTTAACAAGTCTAAACCATTATTATGCTAAATAGATGCGACGCTAAACGTGTCACATTTTTTAATATCGCCAGCACTTAAGCCTTGATTAAACCAG
>JBARQL010000192.1:0-7508 GCA_049643685.1 Methylotenera sp. | reverse complement strand
TTGTGGGCGGCCATCCGATTGCAGGCGCTGAGAAAAGCGGCGTTAGCGCTGCAACAGCCGATTTATTTCTAAACAAAAATGTGGTGTTAACGCCTACCCAAGAAACCAATGTTCATGCAGTTGCAAGCGTGGGTGCGATGTGGGGGGCATGCGGTGCAAATATCTGCGAAATGACTGCTGAAAATCACGATAGCATCTTTGCGGCTGTCAGCCATTTACCGCATTTATTGGCATTTGCATTAGTAGATGACATTGCTGCTCGCCCGAACGCAGAGCAACTATTCAGCTATGCTGCCAGTGGTTTTAGAGATTTCACGCGCATTGCTGGCAGTAGCCCAGAGATGTGGCGAGACATTAGCCTAGCAAATAAAACCGCGTTATTGAGCGAAATCACGGCTTTTGAGAAAGAGCTATCTCAATTGAAACTATTACTTGAAAATGAGGATGGCACTGGCATGCAAGCCTTGTTTGAACGCGCAAGTAAAGCACGCAACAACTGGGCAAAGAATAAACAATAAAGAAAAATAGCAAAAATGGAACAACTTACCCTACCCGCCCGCCACCAAGCACAGGGCACAATAACATTGCCAGGTTCTAAAAGCATCTCGAACCGTACTTTACTGCTAGCAGCTTTATCTAACGGCGTGACTGAGATTCGCGACTTATTAGCTTCTGATGACACCTCGCGCATGCTAGAGGCCCTACAAACATTAGGTGTCAAACTAGAAAATTTTGGCGAAAATGCATGGCGCATAACAGGTTGTGGTGGCAATTTCCCTAATAAAAAGGCCGAGATTTTTCTTGGTAATGCAGGCACTGCGTTCAGACCACTCACCGCCGCACTCGCGATAACTGGCGGCGAATACACGCTTTCAGGCGTGCCTCGTATGCACGAACGTCCGATTGGCGACTTGGTGGATGCGCTAAAACAAGCTGGTGCTGAAATTCAGTATTTGGCGAATGATGGCTTTCCACCATTGAAAATAGCGTTACCTAGCATTGATTTATCTAAGCCGATAAAGATTCGTGGCGATGTTTCTAGCCAATTCTTAACCGCTCTGCTCATGGCTTTACCACTTTCCAAACAAAAAACTACGATTGAGGTTGTAGGTGAATTGATTTCCAAGCCCTACATCGAAATCACACTTAATTTAATGGCTAAATTCGGCGTACCAGTAAAACCTGAAGGTTGGCAGCGCTTCACCATTCCTGCAGTTAGTTTTTACAAATCACCAGATAGAATATTTGTAGAAGGTGATGCTTCAAGTGCTTCATATTTTCTGGCTGCTGGAGCCATTGGAGGCGGCCCTGTTACTGTAAAAGGTATTGGAGAAGATAGTATCCAAGGTGATATTAAATTTTCAGAAGCACTTCGCATGATGGGAGCTAGAATACTTCTTAGTATTAACTCCGTTCAATGCGCACACCCTAATCACCAAAAACTGAAAGCCATTGATTTAGACTGCAATCACATCCCTGATGCAGCAATGACTTTAGCTATTCTGGCTTTATTTGCCGACGGTACAACAACCTTACGCAACATCGCCAGCTGGCGCGTGAAAGAAACTGACCGCATCTCAGCTATGGCAACTGAGCTCCGTAAAGTTGGCGCGACTGTTGAAGAAGGTGCGGATTACATCAAAATCACACCACCAGCTCAACTTAAACCCAATGCGGTGATTGACACCTACGATGACCACCGCATGGCAATGTGCTTTTCACTTGTATCATTAGGTGGTGTACCAATTACCATTAATGACCCCAAATGTGTGAATAAGACTTTCCCTAATTATTTCGAAGAATTTAAGAAAATTACCCATGAATAAGGTAATTCCTGTCATTGCTATCGATGGTCCTTCCGCATCTGGTAAAGGCACGGTTGCACAGTTGGTGGCAGAAAAACTCGGATTTCACTATTTGGATTCTGGCGCTTTGTATCGTATTGTCGCGTTAGCAACACAACGACGAAATATCGCTTGGGATGAAGCAAACGCAGTCGCCGAATGTGCAAAAAACCTTGCCATTGAGTTTGTGAATGATCAAGTTTTTCTAAACAAACAAGAAATCAGCAATGAAATTCGGACTGAAGCCATCGGCCAAGGCGCTTCACAAGTGGCCGTACACGCACCATTACGCTCGGCATTAGTCAAAATCCAGCATGATTTTTGTAAAGCACCTGGCTTAGTGGCTGATGGTCGCGATATGGGAACGGTAATTTTTCCAAATGCTCAATTGAAAGTATTTTTAACTGCATCAACAGAAACACGAGCTATGCGACGCTATCAACAATTGTTAGGTAAAAATCAGCCCGCTAACTATGATGACATACTGCAAGATTTACAAGAGCGTGATGCCAGGGACAAAGGTCGCGCAAGCGCGCCACTCATCATAGCCAACGATGCAATTTTGCTAGAAACCGATAATTTAAGTATTTCTCAGGCGGTAGATAAAGTTTTATACGATTTTCAACATAAAATTATTAATAAATTTAACGAATAGTCTTTTATTTTTCAATGTTTTAGTTATAATTCTACTTTTATATTTTTCACGTCCGCGCATCTCATAGATTCGCGGTTTTTTAATCACCCCACTGCTAGGTGGGATTATTTTTAGGTAATTTTATTTAATGGCTTCTACATCTACTGCTTCACCCATGGAATCATTTGCTGCGCTTTTTGAAGAAAGCTTAGCCCACCAAGAAATGCGTTCTGGCGAGGTTATCACCGCCGAGGTTATTTCTGTCGACCAAGATCACGTGATTGTAAACGCTGGTCTAAAATCAGAAAGCGTAATCGCTGCTGAAGAATTCAAAAACGCACAAGGCGAAATTGAAGTCAAAGTGGGAGACTTCGTTAAGGTTTTGATTGAAAAACTTGAAGATGGTTTTGGTTCAACATTGCTTTCACGTGAAAAAGCAAAACGCATGGAAACATGGTTAGATTTAGAAGATGCAATGAACGAAGGTCGCATCATCAAAGGTTTCGTCAGCGGCAAAGTAAAAGGTGGTTTACGTGTTTCTGTGAACGGCATCATGGCTTTCTTGCCTGGTTCATTGGTGGATGTACGTCCAGTAAAAGACACTACCCCTTTTGAAAACAAAGAGTGTGATTTAAAAGTCATCAAAATCGATCGTAAACGTAACAACATCGTAGTTTCACGTCGTGCGGTAATGGAAGTAAGCGCTGGTGCTGATCGCGAAGCGTTAATGGGCACTTTAGCTGAAGGTGCTGTTGTTAAAGGGATTGTAAAAAACATTACTGATTATGGCGCGTTCGTTGATTTGGGTGGCATTGATGGTTTACTCCACATTACTGACTTGGCATGGCGTCGTGTAAAACACCCATCTGAAGTGTTAACAGTGGGTGAAGAAGTTGAAGCAAAAATCTTGAAATTTGATCAAGAGAAAAACCGCGTTTCACTCGGTATTAAACAATTAGGCGATGATCCATGGGTTGCATTAACACGTCGTTACCCAGTTTCAACACGTCTATTCGGTAAAGTTTCAAACTTGACTGACTACGGTGCGTTCGTTGAAATTGAACCCGGTATTGAAGGTTTGGTACACGTTTCTGAAATGGATTGGACTAACAAAAACATTCATCCAGGCAAACTTGCGCAATTAGGTGATGAAGTTGAAGTCATGATTCTTGAAATTGATGAAGCGCGCCGTCGCCTATCATTGGGCATGAAACAGTGCCAAGCAAATCCATGGGATGATTTCTCTGCAACTCACGCTAAAGGCGACAAAGTCACCGGCCAAATCAAATCAATCACTGACTTCGGCGTGTTTATTGGTTTGCCAGGCGGTATTGACGGTTTAGTTCACTTGTCTGATTTGTCGTGGACACAATCTGGTGAAGAGGCGATTCGTAACTTCAAAAAAGGTGACGAGTTACAAGCGGTGATCTTAGCGATTGACGTTGAAAAAGAACGTATTTCACTAGGTGTAAAACAGTTATCTGCTGATCCTTCTGGCGCCACCAGTACTACTGAAGACAAAGCTGAAGCTAAACCTAAAGCGAAATCTGCGAAAACAAAAGAAGCAGCTAAACCAGCTGATGATGGCGCAACTGCAGGCACCACTAATCTTGGCGCTTTATTAAAAGCCAAATTAGACAGTAAAAAATAGTCTGATAATAAATAAAATCCTAGTAAAGAAATTAAGGGCTAACCAATGACTAAATCTGAACTCATCACCTTGCTAGCAGAACGCTTTCCGCAATTAGTGGTGAAGGATGCTGAATTATCAGTTAAAGCAATTTTAGATGCGATGACCGATAATCTTTCCACTGGCGAGCGAATTGAGATTCGTGGCTTTGGAAGCTTTAGCCTCAATTATCGTCCGCCTCGCTTGGGCCGCAACCCTAAAACTGGCAGCAAAGTGCAAGTACCTGAGAAACATGTACCGCACTTTAAAGCTGGCAAAGAGTTACGCGAACGAGTAGACCTAGAGTAACTATTGTATTAGTGACGAACAAGCAATTGTTTGAATAAAAACGGCAGCCTACAAGCTGCCGTTTTTTATGATGCCATTCATTTTCAGGTAGAATACATGCTGGCTTTTAAACAAGCCGATATTTTAACGAGTCGTCATTTTGGTTAAGTCCTCATTCTAGTAAAGTGAAGTGCAATGGAATTTGAATTTTGGTGGTTGTTAGCGCTACCGCTATTTTTTAGTTTAGGTTGGTTAGCGGCTCGGGTTGATCTTAAACAGTTACTCGCTGAATCAACGGCTTTACCTGCGGCATATTTCAAAGGCTTAAACTTTCTTATTACCAATCAACAAGATAAAGCCATTGAGGCCTTCTCTGAAGCAGTACAAGCCAATACCGATTCACTTGAACTGCATTTTGCCTTAGGTAGCCTATTTAGAAAACGTGGTGAAGTGGATCGAGCGATTCACTTGCATCTTCATTTGCTTGAAAAAAAAGAACTTGAGCCACAACAGAGATTAGCGGTTACCGCAGAGCTTGCACAAGACTACTTAAAAGCAGGTTTACTTGACCGCGCTGAAGAGCTTTTTGAAACCCTCGATGACGACCGCTACCGCCAACCTGCCCTACGTGCCTTACTAGAAATCTATGTGCGTGAACGCGAATGGGAACGTGCCATCAAGGCCGCAACTGAATTAGAGCGCCTGTCTGGCGTGCCATTCCGAGTTGAGATTTCACATTACTACTGCGAAAAGGCCGTGAAATCAAAATTGTCTAACGACACGCATACAGCAAGATTTGAGCTTGAGCAGGCGCTCGAAGCCAACAAAAACTGCGTGCGCGCCAATGTTTTACTAGGGGATTTAGAAGCAGAAGCCGATGCACATCAGGCAGCCATTTCAACGTGGAAACGCATTGAGTTTCAAAAACCTGAATATCTAGGTTTAATTGCCCCTAAATTACTCAATAGCTACCGTGCACTCAATCAAACGGCAGATGGCCTAGCCTTATTGCAAACCTATTTGCAAACTTACAAACTCGCTTCGCTTCTAAACGTACTATTTGAAGCCACACTCGCGGAGGAAGGCGCCGAAAGCGCCGCAAAACTGGCACGTAACGAACTGATTAAAAAGCCGAGCTTAAGCACTTTAGATCAATTGCTACAGGCACGCACCATTGTTGAAACCAGCCAACAATCAGTTAAAGTTGCAAAAAATTCCACTCCTCAAGATACACAGCTCATGCAACAGGCGGTGCGCCATGCCATCGGCAACAAAACTGCCTATCATTGTGAACAATGTGGCTTTAAAGCGAAATATCATCACTGGCAATGTCCAGCTTGCAATGCATGGGAAGCGCTACCAGCCGAGCCCACGACCGTTTAAACGAATATAAATAACGATTATGTCTAAAACTCATGACCCGAAAATCATTGTAGCGCTTGATTATGCTGATGCTGCGAGCGCATTAAAATTAGTCAATCGGCTAGATCCTTCCCTTTGCCGATTAAAAGTGGGTAAAGAGTTATTTACTGCCGCTGGCCCACAATTGGTTGAACAGCTGGTCGCTTCAAATTATGGCGTTTTTTTAGATTTAAAATTCCATGATATTCCTAACACAGTGGCAAAAGCCTGCGCTGCCGCAAGCAACTTGGGCGTGTGGATGTTGAATGTACATGCAAGTGGCGGCCTAGAGATGATGCAAGCCGCACGACAGGCAGTACAACAAAATGGAACAAAACCAATCTTAATCGCCGTCACAGTACTCACCAGCATGAATCAAGCCACGTTAAATCAAATTGGTATAAGCACTGATTTAACGACGCATGTGCTTAATTTGGCAAAGCTCACTCAACAAGCAGGCTTAGGCGGCGTGGTATGCTCAGCACTTGAAGCAAAAATGTTACGTGCGCAATTAGGCAATGATTTTTGTTTAGTGACGCCAGGCATACGTCCTGCCAACGTCAACCCAGATGACCAATCACGCGTTGTTACGCCACGCGATGCGTTAAACAATGGAGCGAGCTATTTGGTGATTGGCAGACCGATTACAAAAGCCGAAAATCCGCTCAAAGCATTAGAAGCTATTCACGCAGAATGTAAAGTTTAACTTGTCAGCTTGGTGTCAGCATTACGGTGCAGTATATCTAGACTGTCAGAATGTGTTATATTAATCACGAATTTTTACTTTTTACGTTACACCTTACATCAGTATTTTTAAACCATGGAGAACCAAATGAAAAAATTGTTACTAGCATTCGTGATGTTTTTAAGCTTCAGCCTAAGCGCATTCGCGGGCGTAAACATTAACACCGCAACACAAGAAGAGTTAGAAACGCTAGAAGATGTGGGCAAGGTAAAAGCACAAGCAATTATTGATTACCGCAATAAAAACGGTAAATTCAAGAATATGGACGAGTTAGATAATGTTCCCGGCATTGGTGAAAAAACACTTGAAAGCATTAAAAAAGGCGGCACGATTACTGGCGCAACAACTGTTTCTGTACCTAGCAAAGAAGTAAAAGCTGAAAAAGTTACCAAAACTAAAGAGGCTAAACCTACTAAAGAAATGGCAAAAACCAGTAGCACTGCTGACACCGCTACCGTAAAAGCGGACAAACCCGCCAAAGCAGAAAAAGTGAGCAAAGAAGCTAAAGTAGAAGATTCTGCTAAAGCCGACAAAGCGGCAGAAAAAGCTAAGAAAGAGAAAGAAAAGGATGAAAAAAAAGCCGCTAAAGAAAAAGAAAAAGCCGATAAAGCTGCTGCCAAAGAAGCCGCTAAAGCTGAAAAAGCCAAGGCTAAAGCAGATAAAGCTGCAGCGGATAAAGCTAAAAAAGAAGCCGCAAAGTAATAACTTAGCTTCTTTCATAAAGCAAAAAGCCCCAACTTGGGGCTTTTTTTATTACTACGAGTTCTTAGTCATCATGGTGATGCTCATCATCGTGTTTGTCATGTCCGTATGCATGACCTCTACCGTGATGATGCTTTCCATGCTTATACCGCTTGCTGTACCTTTTTTTAGAAGAATATTCTGGCTCAGCAATCACTTTCCCAATGACCGCACCGCCAGCCCCTC
>JBARQL010000191.1:0-3566 GCA_049643685.1 Methylotenera sp. | reverse complement strand
TTGTTGAGGCAGTAGGCAGCTGGTATACAGGTTCTTTGGCTTTATTAAGCGATGCTGGCCACATGTTTACTGATGTTGCCGCGCTAGGGCTGGCTTGGCTGGCGGGAAAGCTCTCAAAAAAACCAAGCGTGGCGCGGCATAAATCTGGGGTAAGCTATGTGGAGTTAGCGGTTTCAATGATCAATGCCATCACCATGCTGATTGTAATTATCTATGTGGTGGTTGAAGCCATTGCAAGGTTTAAAACACCGCATCCAGTACAGGGATTGGGCTTAATGATCATTGCTACACTTGGTTTAATTGTTAATTTAATTGTGGCCAAGCAACTGCACCATCAAGCTGTGCATCATGCTGAAACATTGAATAATCGCGCGGCATTTTTACATGTAATCGGTGACTTGTTGGGTTCAGTGGCCGCAGTAGTTGCGGGTGTGGTGGTTTATTTCACCGGCTGGATGCCGATAGACCCGATTTTATCGTTACTGATTTCGGTGTTGTTGTTAGTGTTTACCTTTAACCTGATACGCGACATTTGGAAAACTTTACACGGAACATCTAGTCCAGGTCATCATGGGTGACCTGCTCCCCATTAGGCGTACCAATTAAAAGTTAGTAAAGTCCACTTTTAGGAGTGGATTAAATGATAAAAAAACTGAATTCATTGCAAAGGAGAATTGAACATGCCATACGTTAATATCAGACTCGCGGGCGAAGTGACTCGCGAGCAAAAAGCACAAATTGCGAAAGAAATTACCGAAACGCTTGAACGCGTGGCGCATAAACCAAAATCTTATACTTACATCACGTTTGAAGAAGTCGCCTATGAGGATTGGGCGATAGGCGGAAAACTGTTGGATGAATGACCTTACTACCTCTTGACTGGAATAGCCGTTTTTTTCCTTCATTCCGTGTTAAGCACGGAATGAAGGTTGTAATGCTAGAATATTCCAATGTTTGACCCAAAACCTATTCTAAAAAACCTACCTAACCTGCCTGGCGTTTATCGCATGATTAACGTGACAGATGAGGTGATTTATGTAGGTAAAGCCAAAGATATTAAAAAGCGCGTTTCGTCGTATTTTAACAATAACTCGACTAGCCCGCGCACGCGGATGATGGTGAGTAATATCACCAAAATAGAGACCACAGTCACCCACAATGAAGCAGAAGCTTTGTTGCTGGAAAATAACTTGATCAAAGGTTTGATGCCGCGCTACAACGTGTTGTTTCGCGATGATAAGTCTTACCCTTACATTACGCTCACTGGTGATCAATTTTCCAGGTTGGCGTTTCATCGAGGGACACAGCGTAAAGGCAACCAGTACTTTGGGCCTTTTCCTAATTCAGTTGCGGTGCGCGTGAGTATTCTGCTGTTGCAAAAAGTTTTCAAATTGCGCACTTGCGAAAATACCGTGTTCGCTAACCGTAGCCGCCCTTGTTTACAACACCAAATAGAACGTTGTACCGCGCCATGTGTGGGGTTTATTTCTGAAAATGATTACCGTAATGATGTGCGTCAAGCCGCGCTGTTTCTGCAGGGTAAAACCAATGAGGTGATTAATGCGCTAGGCGAACAAATGAACACAGCTGCAGCGAACCAGGAATATGAAATGGCCGTAGTGTTTCGCAATCGCATGCAAGCGCTACGTCAGGTGCAAGCCAAGCAGTTTGTCAGCGATTTTAATGTATCGGATGCAGATGTGATTGCCTGCGCAGAATTGCAAGGTCAACATTGTATTAATTTGGTGATGATCCGCGGCGGACGGCATTTGGGCGATAGAAGTTATATGCCTAAAAATTCGGATGGCGAAACGCTAAAGGCTAGCACGGAGGCCTTTTTGGCACAGCATTATGTCGCTCAGAATACGCCTCCGTTGATTGTAATTGGTATCAAAATAGAAACCGTTGTGCTGGAAGAGGTGCTAAGCCAGCAAGCTGGGCGCAAAGTAAAAATTAACACCAATCCGATTGGTGATAAACGTGTGTGGCTGAAGATGGCGCAAACGAATGCTGAGCTGGCGTTAGGGCAGCGTGCGGCAACATCAGCCAATCAGGAAGCCAAGTTGATTGCGCTGCGAGAGGCGTTGCGTTTGCCCGAAGGTACTGAGCGTATCGAATGTTTTGACATCAGCCACACCATGGGCGAAGCAACCGTAGGCAGTTGCGTGGTGTTTGACCGTGGAGACATGCAAAATAGCGAATATCGACGCTATAACGTCACTGGTATTACACCAGGCGATGATTATGCAGCGATGCGTGATGTATTGACGCGCCGCTATAAAAAAGTAGCAGCAGGTGAAGGCGTGCGACCAGATTTAGTGTTTATTGATGGTGGTAAAGGCCAGTTAGGGGTTGCGGTGGAAGTGATGGCAGAAGTTGGCTTAGAGGATATTTTGCTGGTGGGCATTGCTAAAGGTGAAGAGCGCAGACCTGGCTTGGAAACCATGATTTTTTCAGATACTGGGGAAATGCTCAATCTGGAAAAAGACAATAAAGGCTTACATCTACTGCAACAAATACGTGATGAAGCGCATCGATTCGCTATCACAGGACATCGTGCCAAGCGCGCTAAGGCACGTTTACACTCGAGCTTGGAAGATATTGAAGGCATCGGTGCAAAACGCCGTAAAGCCTTACTCACGCGGTTTGGTGGATTAGATGGCGTAAAAAGTGCTAGTATTGACGAAATTGCCCAAGTTGAAGGCATCAGTCCAAGTTTAGCTGAAAAAATATATGGAGAGTTTCATTGATGAGCAACGATAATCGCCTAGTTAAGAGTAGGGGATGTTAAATGAACATTAACATTCCAACCATGCTCACTTGGTTGCGTATTTTGCTAATTCCCATATTTGTTGGTGCATTTTACTGGCCAGAAAATCTGCGTACCTTAGGGGTCATGCCTTCACATTCGGTGAATATTTTCATCACGGCAGTATTTGCGATTGCCGCTTTTACTGATTGGCTTGATGGTTATTTGGCGAGACGCTGGCAACAAACCTCAGCATTCGGCGCATTTTTAGATCCTGTCGCGGATAAATTAATGGTAGCAGCGGCACTTATTGTGTTGATTGAATTTGGACGGGTTGGTGCGATTGTTTCTTTGATTATCATTGGCCGAGAAATTGCCATCAGCGCGCTACGCGAGTGGATGGCTGGCGAAGGGCAAGGTAACAGTGTAGGCGTTGCGATGATAGGTAAGGTGAAAACTGCTGCGCAAATGCTGGCGATTTTGTTTCTGCTCTATTGGGATGATGTGAATTTAGGTAGTTTCGGCATATTTAAGACTAAAGAGGTCGGACAAGTTTTAATCGTCACAGCTGCATTTTTGACATTGGTATCAATGGCTTATTACCTGAAATCCGCTTGGCCGAAATTAAAAAGCAAACAGTAGATCGATAAAACATTAATAAACATTAATAAATAAGCATGAAGAGTACCGTTTAGTCTTGACGGTATTGTGAAAATCGCTATAATGGCGCCTGTCTTAACGACGCGGGAATAGCTCAGCTGGTAGAGCGATACCTTGCCAAGGTATAGGTCGCGAGTTCGAGTCTCGTTTCCCGCTC
>JBARQL010000190.1:0-31991 GCA_049643685.1 Methylotenera sp. | reverse complement strand
TTGGTAGGGCGTGCGAGGATCGAACTCGCGACAAACGGATTAAGAGTCCGCTGCTCTACCAGCTGAGCTAACACCCCAATATTCTGTACTTTAGATTTATTAGCAAGTTAAAACTTACTAACCGCAGTATAACAAAAAAGCCTAGTCATTTCTGACTAGGCTTTAAATTTGGTAGGGCGTGCGGGGATCGAACCCACGACAAACGGATTAAAAGTCCATACCCAATATCCAGCATTGAATTGGCTTACAAGACCATTTCAGTTCCGCAAAAGCGCGTACTTAATACTATTTACACCCAGTAAGCACGCGGCTCCTTCTATTTTTGCGGAACAAAAAATCCCAGCAATTCAATTAAGTCTAGTTTGTAAATGCATAAATTACTTTGAACAAGGCTATGTGTCTACCTAACCGTAGGCAGTCCACACTTGTAACTTTTCAAACACCATCGGACTCAGTTGATCAAGATGACTATGTCGACGCTTCCTAATGTAAAACATTTCGATGTATTAAAACACGTTTAAACGTAGATATTCACTCAGGCTTGCCTATAAATTCGAACTCTTCCGTTTCCGACTTGCATGACCCATGTATATTAGTGCCACGATACTGGAATTCACAGTTTAAAATACCGCCCTTATCTGATTGTAATCTGCTTTGTCCAGCCCGAAGATACTTCCCCCATCCACGCTTATAGTCTTTGTACTTTTTACTACCTATGCCATAGGCGCTAGCGATTTTTGCGCTTTCATCGACTTTTGATGCTATCCATTGACCTCGGTAGGTTTCGCCATTTCGGTCAATAGCAATGATGCCTGAACTGTTGCCCTCAAATGCTAACACCGCCTTCCCAACAGGCTGGCCATCAGGGGTTTGTAGTGCAATATCGTGGGTGCAGCTGATCAATACTATTGCTAATCCAGAGATAAGTAATAAGCGCATAAAAAATCCTTTTTTGGTTAAGTAATTTAAAGTCTATTTAATTTTCATCTAGTGTCATAAGTTAATGACCATGTTTGTGTTTATGTTCGTGCTCATGGTCACTTTGCGTTGTATGATCATGTCCACCACAATCTTCAACCTCAATTTGAATCGTTGAATGACTTATCTTGAAATCATGTTCTAACTCATGTGCCACTTCTGCTTGAATCTTCTGGGCAGCACTTACATTTTGTTCAGCAACTAGGATATGACAATTACATGCAATCAATCCTGATGAAACGGTCCATACATGTAAATCATGTACATCTAGAACACCTTTTACTTCTCGAATCGCTTGTTCCACTTGATTCAACTCCATGCCAACGGGAATGCCTTCCAAAAGCATCTGAATAGATTCAGTAAAGATGCTCCATGAGCTCCATAAAACGAGCAGTGCAAAAATAATGGAAACGATAGGGTCGGCAATAAACCAGCTTGTGAATGCAATGATAATGCCTGCAATCACTACACCCAATGAAGCAGCAGCATCACCTAACATATGTAAATAAGCGCTACGGATATTCAAGTCTTCTTTTGCGGCGGATGACAACCACCACGCAATGCCAGAATTCAAGATAATTGCTAGTAGCGCCACCCATATCATTGGGCCGCTTTGCACATGCTCCGGAGTTTGTAAGCGCTGAATTGCTTCCCAAAAAATTACAACTGCCATGACGGCTAAACCAACTGCATTAACTAGTGCTGCAAGAATACCTACACGGTGATAACCAAAAGTTCGTTTATTATCTGCTGGTTTGGTGGCCACCCATAACGCAAATGCAGATAATGCCAACGCCAAGCTATCAGCAAAGTTATGACCAGCATCCGCCATCAGTGCGAGGCTGTTAGATTTGTATCCAATGAGCGCTTCGCCTAAACAAAAGGCGAATGTGATTGCGGTAGCGAACCACATTTTATTACTGGATATTCCTGCGCCGTGTGCATGTGAACCTGACATTTTTAATTCCTTTTAAAAAATTTAACGTTTTTGTGTGAATTTGGCATCGTTATTTAGCCTCGTCTCAACAGGCGCAAACCATTAAATACTACAATCAAACTAGCTCCCATATCGGCAAATACTGCCATCCATAGTGTCGCGGTGCCCATAAAGGCAAGTACCAAAAACACCGCCTTAATACATAAAGCAATCATGATATTTTGTTTTAAAATGCTGGCGGTTTTTGTGCTTAACCTGATGAACTGTGGAATTTTGCGTAAATCGTCATCCATTAAAGCGACATCTGCTGTTTCTAATGCGGTATCAGTTCCAGCAGCACCCATGGCAAAACCAATACTAGATTTGGCCAGCGCAGGGGCGTCGTTAATTCCATCACCCACCATACCTACTGTGCCGTATTTATTCAATTCTTCATTAATCACAGAAAGTTTATCCTCTGGCAAAAGATTGCCTCTGGCATCATCAATACCGACGCTTTTAGAGATTGCTTTTGCAGTGAGGTCGTTATCTCCAGTTAGCATTAAGGTGCGAATGCCTAGTACATGCAATTCAACAATCGCTTGACGACTAGACTCTCGAACAGTGTCAGCTACAGCAATCACAGCAAGTGGTGTTGTTTCATTGCTTATAATGACGGCTGTTTTACCTTCGGCCTCAAGTTTGTTCAGTGCAGCTTCTGTAGCCACATTGCATATGCCTAACTCTTCAACCAAACGATGATTACCTAAGTAATACCACTGATTGCCTATGCGTCCTTTAACGCCACGCCCAGTGATAGCTTCAAAATCTGTAACATCTTCTAAAACCAATGTGGGTTGGGATTTAAAATGATTACTGAGTGCAGCAGATACGGGGTGATCTGAGCGACCAGCTAACGTAGCTGCTAATCTCATTGCCTGACTTTCTACGCCACTCAAAGACACTATGTCGGTTACAACCGGCTTACCTTGTGTAATCGTTCCTGTTTTATCCAACGCTAATGATTTAAGTTTACGACCCTCTTCGAGATACACCCCTCCCTTGATCAGAATCCCAGCTTTTGCAGCTGCTGCGAGACCACTCACTACTGTTACTGGTGTCGATACAACCAGTGCACATGGGCAAGCAATGACTAATAACACCAGTGCCTTATAAATCCATGGCATCCATGCCAATCCGAATAAAAGTGTTGGAAAAACTGCAATCCCCAAGGCCACAACGAACACGATAGGTGTATATATTTTGGCGAAGCTGTCCACAAAACGTTGCGTGGGTGCGCGACTGCCTTGCGCGTCTTCTACTGCGCGTATGATGCGAGACAATGTTGAATCGGTTTGTACTGCAGTGATACGATATTCAAAAGAGCCAGTTTCATTAATGGTGCCAGCAAACACTTTGTCACCTATAGCTTTGGCTACCGGTATGCTTTCACCGGTAATTGGCGCCTGATTCACTGCAGACTGCCCTTTAGTCAATTCCCCATCTAATGGAATGCGTTCGCCTGGCGCTACACGGGCAGTCATGCCAATGGTAATTGTTGCGGCTTCTAATTCTTTCCAAGTGCCATTAGCCTGTAAAACGTTTGCCTTGTCAGGCGTCATTTCCATCAAGCCACGAATAGCATTACGTGCACGGTCCAGCGACATGGCTTCAATCATCTCAGCAAGTGTAAAAAGCACCATAACCATGGCTGCCTCTGGCCACTGCCCAATTAAAACTGCACCTGTTACAGCAATCGCCATCAATGCATTGATATTCAGATTAAGATTCTTAAGCGCAATCCAGCCTTTTTTATAGGTGCTGGTACCACTCACTGCAATCGCAAAAAGCGCTAAAGCCACTACAGGCCAAGATTTATCGGTACCACCTGTCCATGCAATCACTTCGGCTAAAATAGCTGCGACGCCACCAAAGCCTAAGAACCACCATTTTTTCTGAGAATTTGGAGGAGGCGCGTTATCTGATTGCGCTTGTACTGCTGTTGCTACTAATGGTACTGCATGCATGTCTATCGTAATTAATGCTTGCTTGATGGCATCAGACTTTCCTAAAGTATGAGTGACCGTAAGCTTACGTTGCATTAGATTGAAATGTAACTCGGTAATACCGTTCATCGTGGATAACTTATTGCGAATCAATGCTTCTTCGGTTGGGCAGTCCATGTTGTCGATGATAAAAATAGCTTGGGAACTTCTTGATAGAGGCTTAGCAGCATTCTCGATGACAGGCTCCATATCAAGTGCCACGACTGCGGAAATAATTGGTTCTGGGTCAGGCAAACGATGTCTTACAGTCAGCTTGCGTTGGATTAGATTGAAATCAAGGCTTTCAACACCTTTCATACCTTCAAGCTTTTTGCGTATTAAGGACTCCTCAGTCGGACAATCCATTTTTTCAATGTGGAGTATTAGTGTCTCAGACAGTATTTTTGTAGCTGTCTCAGCTTTTAATGGCAAGTCGGAATTATGGTTATGATTATCACTCATGATGTTGCAACCTTATTCTTGGTAACATTAAATAAACATTTCAATCGTTAATAGCAAAATGAAGCCAACAAAAAACATCGCCGTCTGTGCACTCGTTTCAGGTACTTCGTGTGCTTCTACTAAAAGCTCTTCAGTTACAAGATAGAGAAGTGCCGCCAAACCAAAAGCGAGCACAGCATCAAGGAGCAGATCTGAAGCACCGGCGAGTAAGGTTTGACCTGCCCAAGCGCCTGAGATTAGCGTAAGGGCAAATCCTAACGTGATAAAAAGTACGCGTTTACGACTTGCACCTGAGCTTTGGAGTGCAGCGCCACCTGATAAACCTAAAAATAACACTTCAAGGGTTAATGCAATCGTTAGCAATAATCCTTGTTTTTGACCTGCTGCGAAACCAAGCCCAATAAGCAGACCATCCAATGCGATATCTAAACCCAATATCACAATAAGACTGATTGGCTGTTGGGATTTTATTAATCCTCTCTGCCCGAAATTTTCGGCAAAATGCTTAACCAATAGCATCACGATAACGCCAAGTGTGAAACCCAGCAAAGTCACCCATGGCATCTTACGATGCACAAGATCCGGTAAAAGCTCGGTTGAAAGCGCGCAGAACAGCACTCCAGCTGCAAAATGCTGCACTGCACTGATCAATCTCGGTGGCATCGTGCGCCAAAGCGCAATGGCTCCTCCTGCCATTACAGCAGCGGCAGGATAGAGCGCAAAAAGTATTACACTTTGAGCAGTTTGCATACCCACCCTTATTTGTGAATTTTGCCAACAGGTACAGCCGACAATACATCAGTGACGATGATCCAGCCTTCTTCGTGATCGCCAGTATGGCCAACGCGTTGTATGACTTCTACTAGGCTTGCAATGGCTTCTTCATGACATAAGATTTCGATCTTAAATTCATTAATCACCGTTTCACCGAAATTTACCGAGTACCTGGCTTCTTTCAATTCTGTGTCATGAAGTAGCGCTTGTACGGGGAATACAGCAAAGTTGCTAATTAGCACTCCACTGCTATCAACTTCCTTTATTGCTTGCAATACATCCGAAACGCGATGAGCATGGATAAACGCTTTAATTTCTTTCATTTTTGATCCCCTATACTAAGTATTTAATTCAGATGTAGTTTGATTGGCTTTGCGAGATGCTCTCGTCTCAACCCACTCATAAACTACAGGCAATAACAGTAAAGTAAGTAACGTCGATGTAATCAAGCCACCAACTACCACGGTAGCAAGTGGCCGTTGCGTCTCAGCGCCTACACCACTAGAAAGCAACATCGGTACTAAACCTAGTATCGCTACGCTGGCAGTCATCAGTACTGGCCTTAGCCGCAACATCGCACCTTGTTTAACTGCCTCTGCAACCGATAAACCTTTATCCTGCAACTCATTAAAGAAGCTCACTAAAACGATACCATTCAACATCGCCACACCGAACACGGCAATAAAACCAATAGCGGATGGTACGGATAGGTATTGCCCAGTGATGAACAATGCCAATATTCCACCCACTGCTGCAAAGGGCACATTGGCTAAAATCATTGCCGCATATTTGAACGAATTGAACGCGGTATAAAGCAAAATAAAGATGAAGAAAATCGTCAGCGGTACGATGATAGATAGTCGAGTCAAAGCACGTTGCTGATTTTCAAAAGCGCCACCCCATTCAATCCAGTAGCCTGTCGGCAATTTAACTTGCTGCTTAATATTAGCCTCGGCTTCTTTTACAAAGCCATCTACATCACGACCTTTTACATCTAACTGAATGACAGCGTAACGCTGCAACTGTTCACGACGAATAAAGGAATAGCCTTCAGCCACATCCACTTTAGCAACTTCTGCGAGTGGAATCATGCCACCTGTAGGCGTGCGTAATGGAATTGCGCCAATAGCTGCTGGGCTAGCCTTAGCACTATCTTCTAGCTTGAACGCTATATCGTAACGGCGAACGCCATCAATCAGGGTAGAGATGGGCTCTTGACCGATGCCCGAACGCACGACTTGTAAAACCTCATCTGCATTCATGCCGTAGCGAGCGAGCTTTTCTCGATCAACAGTGATACGGATTTGCGGTTTACCTGCATTCGCTTCTAATGAAACATCAGCGGCTCCAGGTACTTTATCAACCACCTCTTTAAGTTGCGCAGATAGCCTATCCAAAGTGGCTAAATCGCCGCCATATACTTTCAAGGCAAGTGTGGCACGCACTCCTGAAATCAGCTCTTCTACCCGCATTTGAATGGGCTGTGTAAATGCTATCACCGAGTTAGGCGCGACCTTTTCTAACTTCTCACGCATACCATCTGCCAATTGCTCAATCGATCTGCCCTTAGTCCACGCCTCTTTGGGCTTGAGTTCAGTGTAGATTTCCATGTAATTTACGTCAGCCGTTTCCCCTTTTTCCGCGCGGCCTATCATGGCGATGGCTGTATTGACCTCAGGAAACTCTTTCAGCGATTTTTCGATGCGTTTGGAAATAGCGATTGATTCATCCAATGATGTAGATGGAATAGATGTCACGCGCCACATGATGGAACCTTCTTGTAACTGTGGCATAAACTCTTTACCGAGAAACGGGAACAAGGCCAAGCTCGCTGTCAGCATTACAACTGAGACAATCCCAACGATTTTTTTATGTGACAGCACCCAATCTAAAAGTGGCAGATAACGCCTTTTAATAACACGCATTAACAAAGTATCTCGCTCAGCTTTAGGCTTCAGAAATAATGCAGCAAGCACGGGTATTAGCGTTAGTGCAAGAACCAATGAACCTGCCATCGCAAAGCTGATACTGAAGGCCATTGGCTTAAACATCTTGCCCTCAAGACCTTGTAAACTGAAGAGCGGTAAGAACACAACGATAATGATGAGAATAGCGAATGCCATTGGGTTGGCAACTTCTTTTGCCGCTGTTAGGACAGCTTCAGTTCGGTTGACTTTGCCACCATGCTCAAGTCGCTCTGCCATGATACGGAAAGAGTTTTCCACCATCACCACAGCACCATCCACCATCATGCCGATACCAATCGCCAAACCTGCCAGCGACATCAAGTTAGCCGAAAGTCCAGCCTGATCCATACAGATAAAGGCTGCCAACATTGCCAGTGGCAATGCTGCAACCACCACTAAAGCTGAACGCACCTCGCCTAAGAATAGGAACAAAATGATGGCGACTAATATTGAGCCTTCTATCAAAGCACGGATAGCCGTATCAATCGCCTTATTCACCAAGTCTGTACGTTCATACACCGTTCTGATGGTTGCCCCTTCTGGTAACGCTTGTTTAGCGGTGGTCAATTTTGCTTTAACCGCGTCCACGACACTTTTGGCATTTTCGCCAACACGCGACAGCGCCATACCAAGTACGACTTCTTTACCATCCCGTGTCACCGCGCCTGTCCGCAATGCGCCGCCTTGTTGGATTTTGGCAATATCACGTAAGTATACTGGTGTGCCATTGACTGTTTTTAGAACAATTTGACCCAGTTCTGTTTCGTTTTTGACTAAGCCTAAGCCACGAACTAAAAATTGCTCTTGCCCAATATCAACATACTGCCCACCAACTTGGCGATTGTTCACACCAACCGTTTCCAGTACTTCTTTAAAAGTGAGGCCGTATTTTGCAAAGGCTTGTGGGTCTAACACAATTTGATATTGGCGCTCTTGACCGCCCCATGACATCACGTCATCTACACCTGGTGCGGTACGTAAAATCAAGCGGATTGACCAGTCCTGTAAGGTACGCAATTCCATATCTGATGGCGCAGATTTGATTGCCTCTGCTTTCACTTTTACGGCTTCTAGCTTCTCTTCAGCACGCTCTACCGTGTACCAGAATACTTGACCTAAGCCCGAAGTATTCGGCCCCATTTCAGGTACGCCGTAACCTTCTGGTAATCGTCCTGCGACTTCCTGTAATCGCTCTGCCACCAAACGTCTGGCAAAGTAGATGTCCATGTCATCTTCAAAATAGACGGCAACATAGGACAATCCAAATAAGCTAACTGAGCGAATTTCCTGTACTTTGGGCAAGCCAGCTAATGCTGACTCAATTGGGAATGAAAGTAACTGCTCTACATCCTCAGAAGCCAAGCCAGGTGATTCAGTGTAAATATTGACCTGTACAGGCGTGACATCTGGGAAGGCGTCCACAGGCACTTTTTGCCAAGCACGAATACCTAAACCAGCGACGACAACAAATAAAATAATGACGAGTAACTTGTAACGCAATGAAGCGTCTATGATTGAATTTAGCATGATGTTATCCCCTTAGTCTGCATCGCCAATTTGCGATTTCAATTGACGTGACTTAAGCGCATACGCACCACCAGTAACTACTAGTTCCCCTGCTTTCAATCCGGAAGTTATCACCACACCTTTATTCAGTTGTTCTCCCACTTCCACAGGGCGCGCCTCAAAACCACCTTCGGTTTGTATGTAAACTGTAGACTGACCTTGCACCAATAATACGGCCTCTTGCGGCAATATTATTGCATCACGCGAGCTGGTCAAATCGACCATAGCACGTGCAAACATATCAATGCGGAGTTTTTTATCAGGATTGGGTAACTCGATACGTGCTTTGACGGTACGTGTTTCTTTATCAAATATACTAGAGATATAACTGACTTTGCCTTTGAATGATTCATCGGGAAATGAAGAGACCGTTACCGTGGCAGGCGAACCGATGGTTAGCTTGCCTAAGTCTTTTTCAGAAACATTTGCCTCTATCCATACAGTGCTTAAATCTGCAATGGTAAAAAGCTTGTCTTCAGGTTTTGCTAGCTCCCCCATCACGGCATCTTTTTCAATGACTACGCCAGAGAATGGCGCTGTAATCACAAAAGTAGAAATTCCTGTATCAGATGAACCGACTAATATGTGTAGGTGATCTGCACTTTCACGCGCAGAAGTTTGTGCCCGCTCATAGGCGTTTTTAACTTCTAGCCATTGACGTTGTGGCACGACTTCCTCTTTATAGAGCTTATCGGTGCGCTCGAAATTAGCTTCCGCTAGCTTCAGTTCACTTTGGGCATGACGGTACTCTGCACGTGCCTCACCCATCTGAATGCTGTCAACAATTGCGAGCGATTGACCTGCTTTGACCTGATCACCCAGATTGGCGGTGACTTTAATCAATTTACCTTCTACACGCGGTGCGACAAAGGCAATACGGTCTTGATTGGCAGCGATATTGGCGCTTAGTACCAATTGATCGGATACTTTTTCGGGCTGAATGGTAGTAACAGTTAAACCAGATTGCTGAATTTCTTCGGCAGACAACTGAATTTCACCTGCTTTATTTTCAGCAGCGCCTTTTTCAGAACTTACTTTGGCTTCAGGTGAGGTTTTAACTGATTGTTCAGTAGCTTCTTTTTGGGTGGCCTCTGGTGTTTTAGAAGCGCCACAACTAGTAAGTAAAACACTTAAAGTGACTGCAACTGCAATTTTCTTGATAGGTATTTCTTTCATACTTATTGATGATATTGGCATGGTATTATCCTTATGGTTGATTGGCTGACTCATTGGCGAGCGGCCAACCTGCTGCATATTCGAGTTCTATTTGGGTGAGACGTAAATCAAGCTGCGCTTCAATTAAGTCGCGCTGTGCATCGATGACCTGTCTCTGAACTAAGAGTAATTGCGGTAAAGCAATCTCACCATTCTTAAATGCAATTTGGGAGAGTTTTAGATTTTCTTCTAACTTTGGATAAACAGTACTTGTTAATCTTTGTACCCGATCTTGCAAACTGAGGCGACGCTGCCATGAGGCAATCACGGATGCTCTCGCATCACGAGTAAGCGTATTCTTTTCGATTTCCACCTGATTTAATTCAGTCGTTGCACGGCCAATACCAGCTGCATTCCTACGAAATAACGGTATCGGTAAAGAAAAGCCCAAAGTGGTGACGGTATCTTGGCCACCAACAACTGCATCGCGGCCGTAATTTAAGCTAACTGTCAGGTCAGGTGTTCGCACTGCTCGTTCTAAATCCAGATTGCTACGTGCTGATTGTTCACGCCAAGATAGTGCTTTGAGTGCTGGCCGATTAATAACTGAGGCTAGTAGATTGTCTAAAGTGTATGTGGTGGCGGGAGGTTGTAGTTCCCCTACAACTATTGGTAACTGTTGCGCTGGTAATTGCAACGCTGCTGAGAGCGCAGTAAGTGCACGTGTCAGTTGCTCTTGCAGTAAATTAATTTGATTACGGGCTCGCTCAGTTTCAACTACAGCAAGATTGCCATCTAGCTTGCTATCTTCACCTGCCTCGACCCGTTTACCAATCAAGCCAGTATTACGCTCAGTCAATTCCAGCGTGTGCTGTTCAGTTTCAATACGTTTTTGTAGTGCGAGCACCTGCACAAAACGTTCTTCTACCTCAGCATTGACGCGATGCCGCACTTCATCAATTTCTTGTTGCAGTGCTGTTAATTTTGAATTGGCAGTCTGACGTCTAAATCCTTGCTGACCAGCCAATTCAAAGGTCTGAGCAACGCCAGTGTTCCACTCGCGGCGTCTTGAATCTGAATTGGTTGGATCGTAGAGTTTACGAGAGCCACCTTCTAAATTGACGGTTGGATTGTTAAATAATGGTGAATTAGCCTCTGTAATTTCACCTTTAGCTGCTTCTAAGCTAGCTATAGCTTTGCGCAACTCAGGGCTGTTAAGTTGTGCCATTGCCAACGCTGACTCAATAGTCAGTGATTCAGCATAGCTGTATGTTGATGTGGTGATAAATCCAAAAAATACAAAGCTAAGAAATAGCCACGAACTGCGACTATGCTTAACCAAAAATGATATATTTGACACGGTAAACCCTCTCTCATTTGTTAGTACATTCCCCTAGCTAGCAAAAAGCCAGGTAGGGAAACCCTAAGGTCTAAACTAGAGAGTGAGTGAGTGGGGGGCGATAAAGCCCATTTAGATGAGGGCTTTCTAAAAGATGATTTGGGTATGGTGTTACTGTTGAAGATTCATTGAATGCAAAAATACTCGTTGAGGTGTTTTCAGCAAAGCCTAATAAGTGTAATGCTATGTGGCAGCCATGATTACATGTTTGATTCTGAGTGACCTGATCATGGGAACTTTGGTTTTGATTTACTTTCTGCACTTCTTGTTGAAAGTAAATAGTAGTATCTTCTTTGATTGCATCGGCAATAGCCTCTGGACTCATCGCCCATAGCGAAGCAAACGCTACAGAAAAGGCGACAAATATAGCTATTAATCGGTTATTAATCAGACGCATCTACGAATGTTATATCATATTGACTATTTACAATAGCAAAATCATTCAAAAGTAGCGCGAGGAATTGTATGTATGAATTAAAAACCATCTGTTTATTTATAGTCACTGCTCTTGCTGAAATTATTGGTTGTTATCTACCTTATTTGTGGCTAAATCACAACAAAAGTTCCTGGCTACTCGTTCCGGCGGCTGTTTCACTCGCTCTATTTGCATGGTTATTGACACTTCATCCTACAGCTGCAGGCAGAGTTTATGCAGCCTATGGTGGAGTTTATATTTGCGTAGCAATCTTTTGGTTATGGACTGTAGATGGAATCAAACCGACCACTTGGGATTTAGTAGGCGGAGTTGTCGCCGTATTAGGTATGGCTATTATTATGTTTGCGCCACGCAGTGTTTAGATATTTAGCTTTTGACCATTTGCTATCTTTGAAAAAGAGTAATCGCTTCAAACATGAATTCATTTTGAGAAGTATTGTCTAAGTTTAACACCTCATAGAGGGGCTAAAAATGAAAAAACTTACGATTTTAATACTGTCGTTGATGTGCTCAAACGTAATGGCCGCATGGACACAACTAGAAGACAGTCATGAAGTTGGAATTACTGCCTATGCTAATAAAGGCAAGATTCGTAGTGTAGGCCTTAATAAGGTGACGATGTCACATTTGTTAGACTTTAAGAATAAACAAAAAACAAGTTCGGGTTTAACATACCAATCTATAAAACAGGTCGTGGAATACGACTGTGACGAAGAGCATTTTAGATCTCATGCAACCGCAATATTTGCAGGCCCTATGGGGAGTGGGAAAGTAGTGACTTCTATTGGTTACTCCAAACAATGGCAACCTATAGAGTCTAATACATTAGAAGCTACACTTTGGGAAGCTGCCTGTAATAAGCAACGCGTAACGAAACACGACTAGATTATTAATTGAGGACTAGATGCTGAATTGAAATAATAAGTACATTTTGCAATCATGTGTATTAGCCCTTATCCCAAGCCTCAATAAGTAAGTAATCATCATGGATAGCCATTACCACCCAAATCTATTAATTTATTGGCTGTAGTAAACTTATCTTAGAGAACATGCTTTTGCCACTAGTCTTTCCCCCAAATTAACATATAGGCAGCTGGCAATACAAATAACGATAAGAGTGGAGCGGTGAGCATACCACCCACCATCGGTGCAGCAATGCGGCTCATGGCTTCAGAGCCTGTGCCAGTGCCGATTAAAATTGGGATTAAGCCAGCTAATATCACCGCCACAGTCATCGCTTTTGGCCGCACACGTAAAGCCGCGCCTTCAATTAATGCTACGTATAAATCTTCTTTGTTATTGAGCTTGCCGGCAGCGCGATAGCGTTCAATCGCGTCATCCAAATAGACTAGCATAATGATGCCAAATTCCGCCGCCAATCCCGATAAGGCAATCATCCCTACTCCGCTTGCAATCGAGAAGTGATGCCCTAAAATATAGAGAAACCAAACTGCACCAACCAATGCAAATGGCAAGCTACCTAAAATCAGCAAGGCAGGTGTCATACGTTTAAATGCTAAAAACAGCAAAATGAAGATAATACCTATTGTCATCGGTACCACATAGCTCAATCTTTTTGCGGCACGTTCAAAATACTCAAATTGACCAGACCAAGCAAGTGAATAACCTGCAGGCAATTGCAACTCTTTGTCCAGCATGGCTTTTGCATCTTTTACAAAGCCACCCAAATCGCGATCCTGAATGTCCACATATACCCAGACATTAGGTCGAGCATTTTCACTTTTGATCATGGGTGGGCCGTCCGTTACCTTCACTTCTGCGACTTCTCCAAGTGGAACCGTAGCACCTTGTTCCGTGATGATAGGTAACGACTTTAGCTTTTCTACAGAATCACGTAGCTCTCTAGGGAATCGGACATTGATGGGGAAACGGGCTAAGCCCTCAATCTTTTCGCCAATATTGTCACCACCAATTGCGGTAGAAACCAGCATTTGCACATCATCAATATTTAAACCGTAACGTGCGATTTTGAGCCTATCAATTTTCACATCAATGTAACGTCCACCAGTGACGCGTTCGGCAATAACCGAACTAGCGCCAGGTACTTTCTTCATGAGTCGTTCGACTTCTTCACCTAGTTTTTCAAGAGTCGCTAAATCGGCACCGCCAATCTTGATACCCACTGGGCTTTTAATGCCTGTGGAGAGCATATCAATACGGTTACGAATCGGCTGTACCCATACATTGGCCATGCCAGGAATTTTTAAACGTGCATCCAGTTCTTTCACCAGTTTTTCAGGTGTCATGCCAGCACGCCACTCTGAGCGCGGTTTAAGTTGAATAGTGGTTTCTAGCATCTCCAGCGGCGCGGGGTCAGTAGCACTTTCTGCACGCCCTGTTTTACCAAATACCGACTTCACTTCGGGTACGGTCTTGATAAGCCTGTCACTCAATTGCAGTATTTCTGAGGCTTTAGAAACGGCCAGTCCTGGCAATGCTGTTGGCATGTAGAGCAAATCGCCTTCATCTAGTGGCGGCATGAATTCACTACCCAATTTACCTAGCGGATAAAGCGTTACCAACACCACAATCAAAGCAACACCCAATGTGACTTTCGGATAATGCAGCACTTTGCTTAATAACGGTTTATAGATAGCAATGAGCCAACGATTAAGCGGATTGTTATGCTCAGGTCGAATATGCCCACGAATGAATATTGTCATCAGAACGGGAATTAGTGTTACTGACAAACCTGCGGCCGCTGCCATCGCATAAGTTTTTGTAAAAGCTAAAGGCGCGAATAGTTTGCCTTCTTGTGCTTCCAGTGTAAATACTGGAATAAATGACAGCGTGATAATGAGTAATGAGAAAAATAGCGCAGGGCCTACCTCACTTGCTGCATCGATAATCACTTTTACACGCTGTGTATTGTTAGGTTCTCCGTGATGCTCTTTAAAACTTTCAAGCTGTCGATGTGCGTTTTCTATCATTACAATCGCTGCATCCACCATTGCGCCAATTGCAATTGCAATACCACCTAGCGACATAATGTTGGCGTTTACACCTTGATAATACATGACGATAAAACTTACCAACACGCCCACTGGCAAGGCAACTATTGCCACTAATGCTGATCTGAAGTGCCACAAAAATACCGCACAAACCAAAGCAACAACGATAAACTCTTCAATTAATTTATGAGTTAAGTTATCGACTGCACGTTTGATGAGCTGTGATCTATCGTAAGTCGTCACGACCTCTACACCCTCAGGCAAACTTTTCTTTAAGACTTCCAGTTTTGCCTTCACTCCATCAATGACTTCTAGTGCATTTTGGCCTGCACGCATCACTATCACACCGCCAGTCACTTCACCTTCGCCATTCAACTCACTCACACCACGTCTAAGTTCTGGGCCTATTTGAATGCGCGCCACATCTGATAAAAGTATAGGCGTACCAGTACTGCTGACCATAAGCGGGATATTGCGGAAGTCATCCAGTGACTCCAAATATCCATGGGCACGTACCATATATTCAGCTTCACCTGTTTCAATTACCGCACCGCCAGTCTCTTGATTTGCAGATTGAATTGCAGATACGACTTTTGAAAGTGGTATGCGGTAATTGCGTAACTTGTCTGGATCTACTTGCACCTGATATTGGCGTACCATTCCGCCTAAGGTGGCCACTTCAGATACTCCTGGGATGGTTTTTAACTCAAACTTTAAGAACCAATCCTGCAAAGCACGCAATTCACCTAAATCATGATTACCACTGCGGTCAACTAGCGCGTATTCATATACCCAACCTACACCAGTCGCATCTGGCCCTAGACTTGGGTTTGCGCCTTTGGGTAATTTTGAGGATATTTGACTTAAGTATTCCAATACACGCGAACGAGCCCAATATTGATCGGTGCCGTCATTAAATAAAATATAAACGAAAGAATCGCCAAAAAATGAATAGCCGCGGACAGTCTTCACACCAGGCACAGACAGCATGGTGGTGGTAAGAGGATATGTCAGTTGATTTTCCACGATTTGTGGGGCTTGCCCTGCCCATTGTGTACGAATAATTACTTGTGTATCAGACAAGTCAGGTATCGCATCTAATGGTGTCCTCAGCATGGCAAAAACGCCCCAAGCCACGACCATTAGTGTTGCAAGTAATACCAATAAACGATTATTGGCAGACCAACGGATGAGTTGAGCAATCATGGTTTTGCTCCCTTCATGCCATCTTTCATGGTGGCTGCTTTTTCTACGCGGTCAATCATGTATTGCGCTGGCATGTCGGGCTTATCTGACGCTTCAGCTTTTAAGTCGAATTCAACTTGATCACCTGCCTTGAGTTTTTTAAGTTGATTACTATCTTTCACCTTAAAGCCCATAGTCATGGATGGCCAACCTAGTTCTTTAATCGGTTCGTGATTCAACGTTACCTTGCCTGTTTTAGCATCTACATCGACTACCTTGCCACGTCCTTTTGGCATTTTTTCATCAGCCTTAGCCTTACCCTCGGCCTTGTTCATCGTTTCTTCCATGGGCATATCCACGTCATCCATGCCTTTGTCCATTGCTTTATCCTGCTGCGATAGCCGCGCTAAAACCCCAGACAATGAAGCTTCTGAATCGATTAAGAACTGCCCTGAAACAACTACGTCTTCGCCTTCGCTCAAGCCACTTAAAATTTCTGTACAGCTATCACGTTCTTGCCCAGTCGTCACTTCTACTGGTCGGTAACCATTCGCCTCCTTTACGATGACGATTTTACGTTTCCCTGTAGCAATAATGCTTTCGGAAGAGACAGATAACGCTTCATGTGTTTGGCCTGTGAATGCTACGTTGGCGTACATGCCAGGACGTAATCGGTTACCTTTATTTGGTAATTCCACACGCACTTGTAATGTTCTAGATGCTTCGTTTAGCATAGGATAAAGATAGCTGACCTTACCTTTGAACGTTTCGCCCGTCATACTTTGTAATTGCACTTCAGCATCCAAGCCAGGCTTTAATCTAGCGGCATCGCGCTCTGGCACTTCAGCCACCAACCACACCTGAGATAAATCGGTGATTTGCATTAAAGAAGTACCCAACATCAACTGCGCGCCTTCTCGAACGCCCAACTCCGTCAGTACGCCATTGGCTGGCGCATAAACGCCGAATCTGGGGCTGACTTTACCCGCTCTTGTAATCGCTACTATCTCGCCTTCAGACATACCCAGTAACTTTAAGCGACTACGTGCTGCTTGTTTGAGTGAACCATCCGCATCCACCTGACTAAGTGTCGTCAGCGTTAAATACTCTTGTTGTGCAGCCAAAATTTCTGGGGCATAGATCTCAGCAACCTTTTGACCTTTGCGAACTGGATCGCCTACCGCGCGAACCGAGAGTTTTTCGACAAAGCCCGGCATACGTGTTTGCACCGCATAAAAGCGGCGTTCATCTGGCTCGATGCGACCCACTGCAGAAAAAGACTCACCAAAACTTTTAGTAGAAACCTTCTCAAGCCTAATGCCTAAGTTTTGCGCGGTTTGTGATGAAATGGCCACACCGCCTTCCTCGCCATCACTACCTTCATTGGCATATTTGGGCTCTAGCATCATATCCATAAATGGTGACTTACCTGGCTTATCAAACTTCTGATTTGGCACCATCGGGTCGTACCAATACTTAACGGTTTTTCCGCTATCGTCTTGAACGACTCCATTACTGGGCTTGGGCTTGGCCATGCCTGAGCTTTTAGCTGGCATAGTTTCAGCCACAGGCGACTGTGCGGACTTTTGCCCAAAAAACCAACCTAAACCTGCAAACAGTGTTAATAAGATTAAAACTATTACTAAATGGAGTCGTTTCATTTTATTTCCTTAATGTTTGCGCTTGCTTACTCAGCGTATCTAGGGGCTAACTTCATATCCATGAAGGGCGATTGACCTGATTTGCTAAAGTGTCTGTCTGGCACCATTGGGTCTTCCCAAAAAATGACTTTTTTACCGCTAGCATCTTGTTCCACATTGTTACCACTCATATCTTTCGCATCAATCTCGTTCGGCAGCATGGCTGTGGGCTTAGCTTCTATAGGTTTTTCCATCGCAGACATTTCTGCCATGGGTGCTTGACTAGTTGCCTCAGCATTTTCTTGCTTAGAACACGCGGCGATACCTACTAAAAATGTGGCCAAAATTAACATTTGTGTTGTTTTCATGATTTATTCCTTTTCAATTTGTTTAAATAAGCGGCTATCGTTTGTTAAATAGCCGATTTTGATTGCAGCACGTTGCTTATCCGTCAAGATAGTCCAATGGTCGAGCTCAATATCAATCACATCTCTACGTGCTTGCCAAACCTCACCAATCGATTGTTTGCCAGAGGTATAGGCTGCTTGCGCAATACTTAACTTAGCTTGCGCATTGGGGATAAGTTTGGTGATGTGTTCGGTTTCACGTGCCTCTGCCGCTTCAGCATCAGCCATGGCGCTCTCAAGCTCTGAGGAGAGCTCACGTCGCCTGTCTTCAGTGAGTTTCTTAGCCTTCTCAACTAGCACCACTTTTTCTGCGGTACGTCGGTCTTGCCGATTGGCACGGTCTAATTGCAGATCAATCGAAACCTGAAAGCTGAGCATATCGCTACGATCGTTAAACCGTTTGCCATAACCGACTTCCCAGCCCCAATTGCGCTCCAAGTTGGCCTGTGCGCTATCAACATCAAACTGTGCGACCTTTTCTGTTTGATAGGCATTGCGTAACAAAGGATGCTGCTCAAGTGCTGATTGATTAGCGTCGTGACTTAAAGTATTTGTCATCACAGGTAGTTCGGACGAGATTGTACGAGATGCTGATTTACCAATCCAGCGCGCCAAAGCTGCACGCGCTTTACGTTCATCACGCTGCGCGAAAATACGCTTCTCATTTGTCATTGAGATATCCGTATCCATGCGCAACACATCACTGGTTTTAGCACCCCCAGAACTGACATTTGCTGCCAATAACTTTCGTTCGGCAGTCATGTCATCAATCATGCGTTGATAAAGCTCGGACTTGCGTTGTGCTTCATAAGTATCTAACCAAGCTAACGCAACGTCACGCTCAATGGTCCTAGCGGTAGCAACTTGTTCCGTCTGAAATTGATCCGCTTCAGCCAGCATGCGATTAGACGCTAGCTCGCGTTTCTTGAGTGGAATGACATCTTGCGAAATACCCACATTGACCATGGTCTGATCATCACGGTTATAACGTAAGGCATCACTCGTTGTGACTGGCAGATTGATGACACCAAACTTGACTTTGGGGTCTGGTAATTGACCTTCTGCGATAGCCGCCTGACGTGACGAAGCTGCCGCATCATCGAGGGATTGCAGCAAGGGCTGATTTTGGGTAGCCAGTTGGATGGTTTCAGCTATTGTCAGAGGTTCTTCTGCTTTTACAGAAAAGGCTAATACCAGCATCATGCCAAACAACAGGCACATAACTATTGGCTTAAAAGCCAATCTTGGGGTGTTCATGAGAGCTCTCCTAAAACTTAAATGTAATGATTTAGGGCGTAATGACGCCCTATAACATCAACTCAAGCAGGAGGTTTTAACGGTGGGGATAGATCTATAGACTTTTCAGACGGAACGAGTCTTGGAAATGAAATAGCAGCTGAATCAGCAAAGACAGACTTCGTTGATGAATCTATCAGCGGTGTTACTTGTGTGAAATTACAACCTGCACCCATCGCACAAGACTTATGCTCAGTACTGGATTTACTTTTCTCTTTACTCATCGAACCTTCATGGCAATTCTTCATTCCAGCCATATTATCAAGATGCAAGGAGGACATGAGTGCCTGAGAAGCACATGAAGTCGCGCAAACAGCCGCTAACGCAGGGCCTGAAGCCAGCGCTAGAATCAAAATCATAGCTATTGCACGACAAAATTTCATAATGTAATGACTTTATCACTGTGAATTAGTTTCAACAAGCTATTGTTGGCCTAACTATTAATATTTAATACATACTAAATTAACTACCTAATGCAGGATAGGCAAGTTGCCGAGATTTGTCAGACAAATAGATAAATCTTAAAAAAACTTAATCTTGAATGCTCAAAAAGGGTCAATTTAAGTGCTGCCAAAGCCACGCACCTCTTAAACACACCCCTTGCCGCGAGGCTTACCCCAGCATTTGATGTGGCTGATGCATCAACCACTAATTAGAAGTATTTAATACCGATTTTAACAACGAAAATCGCAGTTAGTTTGTTACGCGTCTTGCGTAGTCAGCATTTATCTTTCACTAAACGTTAATGCAGATCATATGAATTAGCTAGGTTTATATTTATACTTATAGATAAACTATAAGTTTATTCCAACATGAAAATATAAACTAATTAATTGACTTGGTTTACAAATAGGCTTATAAATATACTATGAGTGTATTAAATAAAAAAATATTAAACCCGCTAATAAATGACTGGCCTGCTGGCGCAGTTTATTTAACTTCGTGGCTAAACAAAAGAGGTATCTCCAATCAGTTGCTGGATAGATATAAGAAGAGTGCGTGGCTACAGTCTATAGGTACAGGCGCTCTCATAAGGTCAGGTGACCAAGCTTCTTACGAAGGAGCAGTATTTGCTTTGCAAACACAATCAGATTCCGCCATACATCCTGGCGCTAAAACTGCGTTAGCGATGCTAGGAAAGGCACATTATCTACAACTTTCCAATGTCAAAGCTATATTGTTTGGCGGGGCTACAGATAGACTGCCTGCTTGGGTTAATAATGCTGACTGGAAGGTTGCAATAGATTATTATGGCAGTTCTTTCCTACCTCCAAAACTTGGACTGGTTGATCTAGAGCTCAAAACCTTTTCAATCCAGGTATCAAGTCCTGCTCGTGCCATCATGGAATGTTTATACCTCGCACCAGAGAAACAAGAGTTGTCCGAATGCCATGAGTTGATGGAAGGACTGACTAATTTGAGACCGCAGCAGGTACAGGCACTGTTAGAGGCTTGTACTTCAGTTAAGGTAAAGCGTTTGTTTTTATTTCTAGCGGAAAAAGCCAAACATGACTGGTTTGAATATTTAGATTTGACCAAAATCGACCTTGGGAAAGGTAAGCGGAGTGTTGTACCTAATGGCGTCCTCAATACAAAATACCAAATAACCGTTCCTAAAGAGTTGGCATAAAATGCAAAACTATAAAAATCAGGTCAGCTTATTACTTGATGTATTGCCTATTGTTGCAAGAGAAGAGTGCTTTGCAATACATGGTGGTACAGCGATTAACCTTTTTGTGAGAGATATGCCACGCTTGTCGGTGGATATTGATTTAACCTACCTGCCGATTGAAGACAGAGAAGTCACATATATAAATGTCTCTAGCGCCTTAGAACGAATCAAAGCGAATATTGTAGCCAGCATTCAAAACATCAATGTTACTCACCAGCATGATGTCTACAAGCTACAGGTATCATCGAGAAGCGCACAAATTAAAATTGAAGTGAACACAACAGGTAGAGGCACGTTAACATCACCGCAGAAAATGGTGTTATGCGATCAGGCTCAAACTGAATTTGATGTATTTTGTGCAATGCCGGTTGTGCCTTTTGGCCAACTTTACGGCGGTAAGATTTGTGCTGCATTGGATCGCCAGCATCCAAGAGATTTATTTGATGTGATGCACTTGCTAAACAATGAAGGATTTTCTGAAGAAGTTAAAATTGGCTTCTTATTGTGTTTGGCTAGTAGTGGACGTCCAATGCATGAACTCATTGTGCCGAATTATCTGGATCAACGTGCAGTAATGATTAATCACTTTGAAGGCATGACTGTCGAACCATTTAGCTACGAAGAATTTGAAGCTACCAGAGAAAATCTTATACGTACGATCCATAACAACCTCACCGATTATGACAAAGAGTTTTTACTTAGCGTAAAAAACTTAACACCAAATTGGGTACTTTATGATTTTGAGCGATTCCCTGCAGTACAGTGGAAATTAAGAAACTTAGAGAAACTTAAGGCACAGAACCCAACTAAGCATCAAGCGCAATATGACGAGCTCAAGAGAAAATTAAACGCATAGAGATACTCTAGCTTTCATAACTTCGATTAAAGAGCAGGAGCGGATTTTCAAAGCCTGACTGAAGCGATAGAATCGGAGTAAATTTCGCCTTAAATTTACTAAAAACATCCCCTGCTTTGCTATTCATCTATTAACAGCATTCGCTCTTTAGTTTCGCCAAAGCACCGACCATCTCACGGGGCGAAATCCAAACAAGCATAAACACTTCGTGACCACCTGCAATCGGTTCGCATATCGGCTTTGCGACTGCGATTTTGGCTGGTTGCTGGCTTTTCTTTCTTAATCTCCATGAACCTTATCGGCAGGCGAAACAACTCAAGAGCGATGCAGGTCGGGTTGATAAGTCTGCAAATTCGGGGCAAGTCTTTAATTCAAAAGCGGCTCTTCAATCTAAGAACGATACAGTGAGGCAAAAGACTATGACAACACTACACGCAACACCCTATAACATAGACGCAACGGGTTTTTATTTTACCGATGCACACGACTATGAGGCCAAATCAGCCGTGCACGTTGACCGTTACGGCAATTTAGTAGAAGAATTCGAGATACAGTTTATTGACGGTGACGACGCGCAGCTATTTGAAGTTTGTGGCATTAACCAAGCTAATCTGAATATATGGTTTGATGATATTGAGTTTTTAAATGACTATGAAAAAGTAAATCTATATTATCTGGCTGGGGTGGTGGGGTACACATTAAGCCAAGCGCTTGAAAAACTGGATGAACCTAGCATCACAGAGTCTAGCTTACGCGATGCAGCCGAAGAGCTGTTTAATGAATGTTGGTTACCTAGCTTTCCTGAGAGTATTCGTTTTTATATCGATTATGACAAATTTGCCAGAGATTGCGAACTGAGCGGCGATATGACGGAGTTTGAATACAACAACAAAACCTACACTTGTACTAACTCTAGTGCTTTGTAATTGCTAAAAGCAACATGCCTTCTGATTTAGGTCAGCAGGCATGAAATAAGATATTTTTTTGGCTTGCGGCCAATTACTTAGGCTTTTAATTAAATTTATGATCTCAAAAAATATTTGACGCTGTTGGCATTTTATTTTGAGCTATACGAATAATCATCCAATCCAGCTGAAACTAATTAATATTGAAACTGACCATTCTTTCACTTTTAAACAAACTGATTTGTTCTTAAACAGTAGCTGGCAAAAATATAAACTGTGGAACTGCATAGCGGCCGCTCATGTTCGACACTAAGGGCCCAAAGCAGCCAGAAATAATAATTATACGTCTGGCTACTTTGAATATTATTTTGAAAAATTTGTAATATATATAACTGGCTCATTTATGAGCTAGTTAAGTACTTAAAATTAAACATTTACCTAGGAATGTAAAAAGTTGACTGTTCAGTAACTTCCTCATCGTTTGAAAGTGATTCAATTTCAAATTTGACTGGATGAGATCCGCTACTTGTAACTTCATCAGGTAATTGCAAGCTTACGACTACCATGCGTTCACTTGCAGCATCAACAGAAAATTCATTATTCGAACTAATAGTTATCCCCTCAATACCTGAGACACTAATATGATATTTTTGAGGTTTTTCGGTTACATTGGTTATTTGTAGTCGATAAACATTTTCGATATTTCCTTCGGAGGTAAGCCTCGACATAACACCTCTATCTCTAATAACATCAACTTTGAACGACTCGCGTAAGCTTAACGAAACAGCAAAACCAATACAAAGTGTTAATAATATTGCGCTGTAAATTAGTACACGTGGTCTTAATACATTTTTAATAATCTGGTAATTAGTCCAGTGATTACTAGCACCATTAATGGTCGAGAACTTAATTAAACCGCGGGGATACTCCATTTTATCCATCACACTGTCACAAGCATCAACACACAATCCGCAGCTAATACATTCGTATTGCAAGCCATCTCGAATATCAATACCAACCGGACATACCTGTACACAAAAGCTGCAATCAACACAGTCACCCAGGCCTTTTTCTTTTGCATCCACTTTGCGAGAACGGCCACTTCTAGGCTCTCCACGCTCCTCATCATATGTAACAATTAAGGTGTCCTTGTCAAACATTGCACTCTGAAAACGTGCGTATGGGCACATGTATTTGCATACTTGTTCACGTAAAAATCCTGCATTTCCGTAAGTCGCAAAGCCGTAAAAACATATCCAAAAAGTTTCCCAAGGGCCAAGGCTGATTTGAATAATACTTTGAGTCAAATCACGTATTGGAGTGAAATATCCTAAAAATGTGAATCCAGTCCACATTGAAAAGCTAATCCATATAAAATGTTTTAGTAATTTCTTGAAAATTTTATTGATGCTCAAGTTTGCATTATCTAGCTTGATTCTCGCAGCACGATCACCTTCAACTTTGCTTTCTATCCATAAGAATATTTTAGTATAGACCGTCTGTGGACATGAAAACCCACACCAAAGCCGACCAGCAACGGCTGTAAACAAGAATAAAGCCAGTGCAGCAATGATAAGTATGACCGCAAGGTAAATTAAATCTTGAGGATAAAGTATCAACCCAAATATATAGAAGCGATGCGTATCTATATCAAGCAAAACTGCTTGTCTTTGTCCTAATTCAAGCCATGGAACACCATAAAATACGATTTGCGTAATCCAAAGAGTTATCCATCGCCAATTCGTGAAATATCCAGAGGTTGTACGTGGATAAATTTTATTATGTGCTTCATATAATGACACTTCACCATCTTTTCTGTTGTCATTGATAATTGGTATCACTTTCTTAGGGGTTTTCTGGTTAGTTGCCATTTATAGTTCTCGATTTCAGTAGATTAATTCTTTGCATATTTAATTTAGTCATGAGATAACACTAGTAATCATCAAGTCTTTTCTGAATTTATATTTATAGGCTTTGGATATGACTTCTGATAATGCACAGTGAATGTTTCAAATGACTTCAGTGCTAGCGCTGGGTCATGTCCCTCTTTAACTAAGAAACTGTCGAACCCGCATCTTGCTAAGTAGTGAATGGTGTCTATAAGTACATCACCTACGGCTCTAAGTTCCCCAAGCCATCCAAATTGAGTTCTTATAATTTGAGCCAATGAAAAGCCGCGACCATCTGTGTAGGTTGGGAAATCAATAGCAATAAGTGCAATTGAATGAGAGTTAATATTGCTCACTCTTACAGGCAGGAAGTCTTTGGCGTCGGCATTCGCAGGGACTAATATCGCTATTGGATATTTGCGCTGACTAATTGAATCTTGGTTAACCTTCCAACAATCCAGAGTAACCATCCAATAAGCTTCATCTGGCGGGAGTGTTGTTAAGGTGGTGTCATGGAGGCGCCAAATGTCATCTTCTAACACACCATGTCGAATCAATCTTGGATTATTAGACATCGACCACCTCAGCATTTAGTGGCGCTTTTAAAAGGATAGGATCTGTATATACATCTTCTTTGAACTGACCGATACCTAGCCTCTCAACAACATCGATGAAACGTTCTGCCTCGCTATCTCGAAGTCTTAAATAAGTTTGAATCAAACGATAGACGACGTCTGGAATTTGCTCTCTCGCAAATGATGGGCCAATCACACGCCCAATGGCCGCGCCGCCACCCCTAATTTGCGTTTGGCTAGAATCTAGGTTGGCGCCACCATTTTGTCTGCCGCCTATTGTAATTTGGTACCACTCTTCACCTGCTTTATCTACGCCTAAAATTCCAATATGACCAATATGATGATGTCCGCAAGAATTAATGCAACCTGATAAATTTAAATCCAGTTCTCCAATTTCATAGACAAAATCCAAGTCGTCAAAACGTTCTTGTATGGCAACTGCTACCGGAATAGAAACAGCATTTGCCAAGCTGCAATAATCACCACCTGGACAAGCAATGATGTTGGTGATATAGCCAATATTTGGTGTAGCCAGATTGAGCATATCGAGCTCCAGCCATAAAGAATAAAGACTTTGTCTTCTTACATCTGCTAGGATTAGATTTTGTTCGTGAGAAACTCGTAGCTCACCAAAACCGTATTTTTCAGACATGTCGGCAATAGCTTCCATCTGATCTGCTGTAATGTCACCAGGAGGTAAACCAGTGGCTTTTAATGAAACAGTTACGGATGCATAACCTGTGACTTTGTGATTATGCACATTAGTCCGAAGCCATCTTTCAAACTTATGATTACCTGCAGCTTGCAAAGTGATTGCATCATCATTTGTTATCAATAATGCATCGTATTTTGGCCATACAAATCTACTGGATACTGCATTGACATATTCTTTGCTGACTTTATCTGGACCATCTTTAATGAGTTGCCACTGCTCATCAACTTGCTGTCCAAATACTTCTGGCGTTAAATCCTTAACGAGTATTTTTATTCGTGCTTTATATTTGTTATCTCGCCTGCCATGTAGGTTGTATACCCTGAGAGTTGCTTGCAAGTATGTTAATAGATCACTCCAAGCCACGAATGGTTTGATCAGTTTGCCAACAATAGGAGTTCTTCCCAGCCCACCTCCTACCCACACTCTAAAGCCTAAGACACCGTCAACCTCTGCTGCTTGAAGCCCAATATCGTGTACTCCGACGGCAGCTCGATCTATGAGAGCACCACTGACTGCAATTTTGAATTTTCTTGGTAGGAAAGCGAATTCAGGATGCAGCATAGACCATTGCCTGATAATCTCGCACCATACTAATGGATTGATAATTTCGTCTGGTGCTAATCCTGCAAAATGATCGGTAGTCGTATTGCGGATGCAGTTTCCACTGGTTTGGATAGCATGCATTTGCACTGTGGCAAGCTTAGCTAATATCTCAGGCACATCCTCAAGTCTCGGCCAGTTAAACTGTATGTTTTGTCTCGTGCTGAAATGGCCGTAGCCCTTATCCCATCTGCGGGCTACGTAAGCGAGCATTCTGAGCTGTTTTGAAACCAACATGCCATAAGGGATAGCAACCCGTAACATTGGTGCATGGCGCTGAATATAGAGGCCGTTTTGTAATCTTAGAACCCTAAATTCATCTTCGCTCAGCTTTCCGCTTAGGAAGCGAGTTGTTTGATCTTTAAATTGAGCAACACGTTGCTCAACAAGTTGTTGATCTATTTCATCATAGATGTACATTCAGTCACCTTAATTTTTTGACAAATAACAATTGCCAGATACATTTTTAAGAATGACTAAGAATAGTGTTTTGCCGAATGAAAGAACAGAATCAGATGGTTAAATTAAAACCATATCAGTTTGAAGTTTATATTTGAAAGTTATGGGGTTAGATCATCCACAAGTGCCCCGAGTGTGGCCAAGGAAGCCTCGGTCCGTGCATCCCATATATGCCCATAGTTCAACCTAATGTAATCTATAAAGCCCTTATGGGCGGAGAATATCGGCCCAGGAGCTATGCTAATACCATTAACTAGCGCTAAGCGATGAAGCTCAAGCGCATTAACACCATCAGGCAACTTAATCCATAAAAAATAACCACCCTGTGGAGGTGTTAGCCTTGTACCCTTAGGAAAGTATCGCTCTATCGACTCTATGAATTTTATTTGATTGACCAAGAGTGTATGGCGTAAATTACGTAAATGTTTATCGTAACCACCTTTCTGTAAGTAATGTCCCAGTGCAACTTGGGCTGGGACAGATGCACTCAGCGTAGTGGTTAGTTTCAAACGTTCTATTACCTTAGAGTACCGTCCAGTTGCGACCCAACCGACGCGGTAACCAGGTGCAAGGCACTTAGAAAATGACGAGCAGTGCATGACTAAGCCTTCCGTATCAAAAGCTTTAGCCGGTGCGGGTCTCTTCTCCCCAAAATACAACTCACCATAAACATCATCTTCAATCAAAGGCACTTGGTATTTACTTAACAAGGCAACCAAAGCTTTCTTTTTATTATCAGAAAGCAAACTCCCTAAAGGGTTTTGAAAATTCGTCATCAGCCAGCAAGCTTTTGGTTTATGATGTTCTAAAGCCCATTCCATCGCCTTAAGATCAATACCATCTCTTGGATGGCTCGGCACCTCCACTGCACGCAGTCCTATGCGTTCGATGGACTGCAATGCCGCATAAAAAGTTGGAGATTCTATAATTACAGCATCTCCAGGGCGGGTAACAGCCATTAAGCAAAGATTTAAAGCCTCAAGCGCCCCGTTAGTAACAACAATTTCATCTGTAGGGACATTCAAGCCATCTATCATGTAACGAAGCGCAATTTGCCGCCGAAGGCTTGCATCACCAGGACTCAAATTATCTACACTTCGCCAAGGATCCATAACTTGCACGCTAGAGGCCATTGTTCGAGCTAAACTGGCCATTGGAAATAATAATGGGCTAGGAAAAGCCGAACCCAGAGGCACTATATTTCTGGCTCGCATTGATTCAAGCACCTCAAAGACAAGCTCACTGACATCAACTTTAGTTGATTCCTCATTAACTTCAAAACTAGGTTCAGGTGAAGGAGAAATGCCAATAGCGCCACCTGTTACAAAGTATCCTGAACGCTCACGTGCACTTATTAAGCCTCTTGACTCAAGCAGATAATATGCTTGAAAAACGGTTGAAGGACTAATATTTCTATTTTGGCTGGTATGTCGAATAGAAGGTAACTTGTCTCCACGACAAAGTACACCATCTTGAATTGATTCAGCAATTGAATTGGCAAGTTGTTCGTATAGTTTCATAAGGCTGACTGTTAATGAAAACACATCCAATGTATAGACGTTTAACACTATGTGTCAAATTTGATTTGGTTAATGATGAAGTATACTTAGTAAAGGGAAATGAAGTAATTGCCACCATAAGTTGCAGCTTAAAAAATAGCATCCGGCTTCTTTGGGTCGAAAGACAATATTCTCAGAGTCTGCAATTTTGACTTATAGATAACGGACTTTTGAATTGATGGCTTCGGGCCCAAAGCGGCCAATAGCCGCCTGTTGCCAAGTTGTTGTATTCGGTAACTACATGGGACAAAGCGGTCAACAAATATTATTGCTTAACTTGTACTAACTGCAGAGAACAGAAGAATATCTAATAGATGTTGACAATAGTTAGCCAGCTAACTACAATGGTCTTATGCTTCAACTAAAAGACCTTCCGGACGCAAAAGTCCTCAAAAAATTCGCCGAAAGATATGAAGATGTGGACTCGCGCTCAGTGACCCACTTTTTAAACATTCTTCATATCGGTACTGAACTTGCTGAATCTTTAGATCGTTTTCTTGCCACGCATGGATTGCTCCAGGGCAGATGGTGGGTACTGATTTTGCTCATGCGTGAAGAAGATCTGACTTCCACTCCTTCTGAGCTTGCTGAGAAGGCTGGCGTATCTAGAGCTACGATGAGTGGGCTAATTAACGGCTTGTTGCGAGATGGCTTAGTTGCTCGTCAGGAAGATACCAAAGACCGCAGAAGCTACTCAATACGGCTTACTGCTGCAGGGCAAGGCAAATTGGATGAAGTCATGCCTGATTATTACCCAAGAGTCAAAAAGATGATGAATGCTATTCCAGAGCAACAAAGAGAAGATTTTCTTAAGCAACTAATGCTATTGAAAGAGCAAAGCAAAGTATTCGATTAACTTTTTTTTGGCCATATAGTTAGGTGGCTAATTAATTATAAATTGAACGGTATTATTTAAAAATTTTAACCCTTTAGGAGATACAAATGAATAACAGATCAATCATTGAAGCAGCTAACGCTGAATGGAACAAGGCACTCAATAGCGGTAACGTTAAGGAGTTGGCTGCGCTTTATACAGAGAATGCAACTCTCTCTCCAGGAAATGGAGTGACTCTAGTAGGTCGTGCTGAAATCGAAGGACTATTTAAAAGCTTTGTTGATTTTGGAGTCCATAACCACACGTTAGAGATTGTCGAAGTTGGCGGTTCAGACAAAATGATTTATCAGGTTGCCAGATGGAACGCCGAAGGTGCAGAGGCCAACGGTGAAACCCCATCATTCGGCGGCATCACCACAAGCGTACTTGAGCAAAGCGCAGATGGCAATTGGCTAGCTTGTACACATGTTTGGAACGCAAACCAATAGGGAAATAAATTATGCCCATTGCGTAAAAAAAATTAGGGCAAAACTATTAAAGGAGTAAGTTAAATGAATACATTATTACGTGCGATATTAATTGGTTTAGTTGCATCGACATTAATTGTTGCTTGTAGCCAAAAAACTGAAGAAGCAAAAGTTAACCCTGCTAACACGATTGAAGCAGCCAATGCTAAATGGAACAAGGCACTCAATAGCGGCAACGTTAAGGAATTGGCTGCACTTTATACAGAGAATGCCACTCTCTCACCAGGAAATGGAAAGACAATAGTGGGTCGTGCTGAAATCGAAAATCTATTTAAAGGTTTTGTTGATGGTGGTGTTCATAACCACACATTAGAAATTATCGAAGTGGGTGGAACAGGTAAAATGATCTATCAGGTTGCTAAATGGAAAGCACAAGGTGCAGAAGCCAACGGTAAAACTCCATCTTTTGGCGGCATCACTACTAGCGTGCTTGAGCAAGGCTCAGATGGCAATTGGCTCACGCGCACACATATATGGAATGTAAACCAATAGGAGAAAAAATCATGCCTCTCGTGAACATATCTATACTTAAGGGCAAGGCGCCCGAATACATTAAAGCAGTTGCCGATGGAATCAACGCAGCAGTAATTGAAACCATGGGATTTCCTGACGATGACCGCTATCAGGTTATCCATCAGCTTGATCCAGAGTGCCTGCAGTTGCAGACCCGTGAAGGAGATCGTGTAATGATGCATTTGGTCATGAGAGCTGGTCGCTCAAACAAATCCAAACAAGCTTTCTACAAGAAGGTAACTGAAAACCTGGCAGATAACCCCGGTATCCCTGCGGCTAATGTGTTGATTACTATCACTGAAAACCACGATATAGACTGGTCATTTCGTGATGGTGTTGCACAATTTATTGTTTAAGCATAAATAATGAGTATTTCTAATAAAAATCTCATGAAGAGACTGGTTGTTGGTTGGATTGCTTTATATCCAACCCTAGTAGTCATACTATTTTTACTGGGCGGGATTACGCGCCATTTACCTATGCCTCTAGCTACATTAGTAGAGGTGATTGTTATTGTACCTGTAACTCAATTGATAACATTTCCAATCGCAGGAAAAATATTTGCAAAGTGGTTGTCTAGCTGAAAGGGTGGATTGGTAAGAGTCTTCTTCGTGATGTTGCAGGCTGATCTGCGTGGGCCAGGCATTTTTCTGACTAAAGCATTAGGTGGCGACAGGCAGTTATGGGTCGCGACTTGCCCCATGACACCTAAATTGGCTTGCCACAATGCAGACTGTCAAAAAGAAGAATCAACATTCTTTTACAAAATTTAACTACTTTGTAGTATTCCCTAAGTTTTGATAATACTAAAAACTTTACGAATACCATCTTGATTTAATTCCAGTAGACAACTGTTCGGTTGGCGTTGATATGTCGTCGTTGCTTTTTTGAACTGACATATTACCCACCTGCTGAATAGGTTGCTTAGCCATAAAAGCAACAACCTCTTTAGCCAAAGCTCGATCACTTAGGTCTTCAGATTTTGCTAGTATATTAGCGATATTTGCCCAAGCGTGAATTTCTTTGGTATGCGCTTCAACGTTTGTTTTTACGGATTTTCTGGAAATTGGGTGCTGCTGCCTAGCGGATTGATGCAGTTGATATTGATGTAAGGGTTGCTGTGTCACGCCGCGAGTTTTACGCGGTGTGGCGTTGGCCGCAATGCCATATTTACGCAGGCTTTGTGCAAAGCCTTCACGCCAGCGTTGTAAGTCATTTTTACGTGGGTTTAGCCGTTTGCTGCGTGTTTTAATAGGTGCCATTTTGATGCAAACATGCACATGCGGATTATCAGTATCGTTATGCAAGGCAAATACGTACTCATGCTTACCACCGAACTCTTCTTTTAAATATTCACGTACGGCTTCTTTCACTTCGGCAGCAGGCGTACCTTTCGCCATAGAAAATATGACGTTAATGGTTTCGCGCCGCTTGGATATTTCAGGAATGTCTTCAGCCCAGTCATTTTTAATATCTTTTACATCGGCACGACCATTGAGTAAGCGGCCTTCATGGTCTTCAAGCTTGACTTTGCCGTTACGTGAGATGTAATCGAGATGATTAGCAATAGCGACCATGCCTTTACCTGCACCCATCTTGCTGGTAATTTTAACCATCACTTCAGGTGTTTTTTGAGTGGTGCGGGTTATTTGAGCGCGTATGGCCGCAGGCTTATCGGGCATGATGAT
>JBARQL010000189.1:0-3093 GCA_049643685.1 Methylotenera sp. | reverse complement strand
TTTGCTGAATTAGAACGCCATCCTGATGATTTTGTACTGGCGCTTGCTGATATTGACCATTTTAAAAGTATCAATGACCGGTTTGGTCACCCGGCAGGCGATCAGGTGCTGAGAGGGTTCTCCAGCATGATTAAAAAACAGTTACGTCAAGTCGATACGGTTGCGCGTTACGGCGGCGAAGAGTTTTTGATTATGTTGCCAAAAACAAAAGAGTTGGAAGGCAGGGCGCTGATTCAACGCTTATGCGATAAAGTAGCTGATAATACTTATCAATTTAATGACCAAGAAGTTAAAGTGACCGCTTCTTTTGGCTTGGCTTTTTACAAAGTGGGCGATACAGTAGAGAGTCTCATTGAGCGTGCCGACCAAGCACTTTATCATGCGAAGAAATCAGGACGTAATAACGTTAAAACGCACTATGAGGCAGACATGGCAGCTTATCTAGCTTCAGCTTAGGGTTGAGTTTATTTTCTTAAGAGCTTAACCTCTAACTCTCTACTTGTTTCGCCATAACCCGCTTGGGTAAGCAACGCGCTTTCAATATAACGGCTGACCTGTTTTCGGAGTTTCGCCACCGCATCGCCTGCAATGAAAATCTGCGGAAATTTAAAACTAAGCCATGCGTATAAACTAAGGTTCTGACTAAACAGCTCTGCAGCCTCTAAATGTTTAGGGCTCATTGAATTTAGCCACAGTGGAGTCACTGGCAGGTGACGAACAGTGGATTGCGCAACACTTTGCAAGCACAATATGTAATAGTCTTTCTCAAAAGCGACATTGAGAGAAATAGGCGCACATACAAAGATAAACTTATCTTTAAGCGACATGTTCGGTGCATTTTCATCAACTAATTGCGCTTGCAAGATTTGATTATTCAGTGAAGCTTGCTCGAAAAGTGAGTGGGTAAATCTTGTTCTTTCATGGTGATAAATCAATACTTCAGCAATTTTTCGTGTATGTAATTGGTTGGCTATGGGATTTAATTGCCCAAAATTTAGGCTGACAGGCAGTTTGTTTAATTCTGAAGTGTCGCCCACGCTCAACATGTGGTCGATGTGAAAGCGCTCATCATTTTCCAATACGCTCACATAACCTGTATCGTAAATGCCGAAGCGCCCAGCACGACCTGCAATCTGTCGTACTTCAGTCGCGTTTAATGGGCGAGAGGCAACGCCATCAAATTTATGAATATTTGAAAATATCACACGGCGAATCGGTAAGTTTAAACCCATGCCGATGGCGTCGGTAGCGACTAAAATATCGGCCGTGCCTGAACAAAATCGTTCTGATTCCGCCCGTCGTACTTCAGGCGCAAGCGCGCCATAAATGCTGGCGACGGTAAACCCCCATTGGCGAAATCTTGCCGAAAGTGTCAATACATCTTTGCGGCTAAACGCAATCACTGCATCGCCTTTTTGTAGTTTAGGCTTAAGTTTTTGGCGACTGTAACGTTTGCCACAGAGACTTTCATCTTCTAATACCAGCGGTGTTTTACGTGATAGGTAGGTGATTTCATGCGACTCATCCATTGCTTCAGTCACCGCAACACAAGGCGCGGTCACAGCGGTTGATCCGCATACAAACACTTTTCCGGCAGGTACGCCAATGAGCGCGGCAGTCCAAGCGCTGCCACGGTCAGGGTCTTGCAGCATTTGAATCTCATCAATAATCGCAACCTCGACAGGGCTACTCGGATTCATCATTTCGATGGTGGAAGCCGTATGCTTTGCACCTGCCATTAACACGCGCTCTTCACCGGTAATTAAGTTGCAGGGCACGCCAGCCGCGACTAATCTGTCGCGAATTTCCATCGCCAGCAATCGTAGCGGTGCCAGATAAACACCAGACTTAGCGTTTTGTAGCGCGATTAAGGCGTGATGCGTTTTGCCTGAATTGGTTGGGCCCAAATAAAAGTGGTGGTGCCGCTTTAGGCTGCGTGCTAGCGAAAAGCTATTGACATAGTCATTCGCTTCAGAGTTCGGCAATTTTTCTTGATTTGATTTCATACTTCCGAGAATTTAGCTTAAAACAGGTAAAATACCAACCTACAAATCAAACCTATAAATCAAACCTATAAATCAAACCTATAAATCAAACCGTACAGCCCATGATGCGCATACTACGCTTACCAGACCAACTCATCAGCCAGATTGCCGCGGGTGAGGTAGTTGAACGCCCAGCATCTGCGCTAAAAGAATTGCTGGAGAATAGCTTGGATGCGGGGAGTACCGAGATACAAGTGGCTTTGTTGCAAGGTGGCGTGAAACAATTGCGCGTTGCGGATAACGGTAGCGGCATTGCGCAAGAAGATTTAGCCATGGCGCTTACGCGCCACGCCACAAGCAAAATCAGCAGTTTGGAAGATTTGGAATCGGTTGCCAGTTTAGGGTTTCGCGGTGAAGCACTGGCGAGCATTGCTTCAGTTTCGCGCACACAAATTTCAAGCCGAGAGCGCACGGAAAGGCATGCTTGGCGCATTGCCTCGAATGGTAGTGAAGTCGCGCCGATTGAACCCACCGCGCTCGATGCAGGCACAATTGTAGAAGTCAGCGATTTATATTTCAACACACCAGCGCGGCGCAAATTCTTGAAAACAGAAGCCACCGAGTTTGGACATTGCGAAGAAGCTTTCAGTCGCGTTGCGCTATCGAGGCCAGATATTGCATTTACCTTGCAACATAATGGCCGTATATTAAGCCGTTTTGCGGTTGCAGAGCCAGAGCGCAGATTTTCAGAAGTATTGGGAGATGAATTTGCGGCGGAGTCATTTCACTTAGACGAATCAGCTGCAGGTTTACGTTTATGGGGCAGGGCAGCCAAACCGACCTTCAATCGCCACAGCCGTGATACGCAATATGTGTATGTCAATGGCCGATTTGTGCGCGATAAACTCATTGCGCACGCTATTCGCCAAGCCTATCAGGATGTGTTGCATCACGACCGCCATCCTGCATTTGTGCTATTTCTGGAGTTGGATCCAACTTTAGTGGATGTCAATGTGCATCCAGCCAAAACTGAAGTGCGCTTTCGAGATGGTCAGGCTATTCATCGTTTTATTTTTCATTCGCTGCATAAAGCGCTCGCCACGCCCAC
>JBARQL010000188.1:0-2410 GCA_049643685.1 Methylotenera sp. | reverse complement strand
TCGTGGCATAGACGACTGAGCTACGCACTTCCATTGAAGCATTAAACACCACACGATGTGCGGGAAGCGGATTTTCAAGCAGACGATTTTCACGCAGACGCCTGAAAATATTTTCGGTATCAATAATGGCATCATCGACCACTTCACCCAAGGCTATCGCCAACCCGCCTAGTACCATGATATTGAGCCCCATGCCAAAATAGCCGAGCACGATGGTCGCCGCGAGTAAAGAAAGCGGGATAGCGGTGGCTGAAATAAACGCAGTGCGAACGTTAAACAAAAATAAAAATAACACGGCAATCACAAGCGTAGAGCCAATTAAAATATCTGTTTTTACACCCGCAATGGCTGTTTCGATAAAATTAGCTGGGCGAAAAAGACTTGGGTAAAAGGTAATTTGTTGAGCGGTAAATTCTGGCTCTAATTCGTGCATGGCCTTTTCGACAGCTTCAGTGACTGCTTTGGTGTTAGCGCCTAGTTGACCTTGCACTGAAAAATAGACACCTTCTTTACCGTTAATTGCTGCTGCGCTTATTGCTGGTGCAGCGCCCTCAACAATTTGGCCTAAATCGCTTAAACGTACCGTTTGCCCATTTCGATGCAAAATTGGCATTTGTGCAAGATGGCTGACGTTTTTCGCTTGACCTTCAGTGTTAATCAAAATGCGTTGATTATTATTTTCAATATAACCCGCGCCGCGTACCCCAGTGACGCGAGCGGTGGCAGCCAGTACTTCTTGAATCGATAAGTTGTAACGAATCAGTTTGCTGGGTTCGACCAGAATTTGAAATTGGCGCACATCGCCACCCAACACATTCACATCGGCGACGCCTGGCACTGCCATAATGTGTGGGCGTATCGTCCAATCTACCAGCGTGCGGAGCTCCATTAAACTACGTTTGTCTGAAGTGATGCCCATCCCCAATACTGTGCTGGCGCTGGATGCGAGCGGCGTAATATTAGGCACAATATTTTTCGGGAGCTGATTGCTTAGCGTGGCTAATCGCTCCGCCACTACTTGTCTATTGCGGTAAATATCAGTACTTTCATTAAAAATGATAGTGACGATTGACAAGCCAGGAATAGACTGCGAGCGCATCGAATCCACACCCACTGTGCCCGATAGTGTGGTTTCAATGGGTTGAGTGACTAATTGTTCTACTAAGTTAGCGGATAAACCAGGGGATTCTGTTTGAATCACTACTTGTGTTGGAGAAAATTCAGGAAAAACATCTAAATTGGCGCGGCTGAGGCCATATAAGCCATAGACAATAAGTAAACACGCCAAGCCAATCACTACTCCGTGAAAACGAATAGAAAAGCGGACGAGGGCGGACATCATTTTTTAATCGACCCTCGTTTTAGTTACAACATAACGTCGCTTCGCTACATTAGTTTCCACTGAAACGAGGATTAAATTTACCAATTTAATCTTCATTTTCATTTTTTATTTGATACTTTAATTCTTCAGATAACAATAATTGCGCTCCGCTAGTGACCACCTCATCGCTTGCTGCTAGTCCAGCCGTGTTATACCAGCCACTGATGGCTTCCGATTCAATTTCAACTTCAGTACTGATCAGCCGGCGAATGAATTTTTCTGCTTCCACTTTTTGATACACCCATGCCTGGTTGGCGTACCATACGACGGCTTCATGAGGCACGATTACCCCAGAAGTAGCCTTGCCTTGCGTATCCAGGCGGGTGGTTACACGCATGCCGGCGCGTAGGTTACCAGCAGGGGCATGGTAAAAATAAGTTTTGCCTTGAATTGTGCTGTCAGTATGTGGTGCGTCAGAGATATATTGCGCTTTGACAAATTGTGTCTGTGCGCCCATCGGGATGATTTGCAAAAGTGAGTTTTTATCTGGGTTCACTTCAAATGGCAAAGTGATTTTTAGTAAAACTTCACGTGATTGTAAAAGTGCTTGAAACTCACGGTTGCTGCTAGTTTGTATGGCCCAGTTGGCTAAAGTTGCACCCCATTGCTGACGCATATTGTCACGGATGCCATTGGCTAATGTGCTGGATGTCGTTAGTTTGGCCTTTTCACTATTTAAGGTGGCTTCTGCTTCCTGTACGACACGGTCAGATACGTTCTTATCATCCAGGTTCAGTAACTGTAAGCGGTGTAAATTTTGTTCAGCGTTGATGATGGTTGCGCGAGTCACATTGCTTTCGGCAAGTGCCGCAAAATAGCGTGAGCGCAGTTCTACCAGACTGTCGATTGCCTCCACTGTGCCGAATGATGTCGTAGCCGATTGATGTTGCGTAGCTCGCAACTGAGTGGTTTGTATGCCGCTTTGTTGTTGCGATGCGATTGGCAGGATGAGCGTTGCAGCACCTTTTTCGCTTTCCTTATTTTTTGCGACCAGTAATCTTGTATCGATGCCTTCCTCACCTTCACTTG
>JBARQL010000187.1:0-4770 GCA_049643685.1 Methylotenera sp. | reverse complement strand
GGGGATTAACTATGGCAGTCAATGCTAAAGCCACCAAAGAAGTGATATACGCTTGGGAAGGCAAAGACAAAAAAGGTAAAGCCGTTAAAGGTGAGATGAAAGCTTCTGGCGACTCATTTGTGAACGCTACGTTGCGTCGTCAGGGCATTACCGTTACAAAAGTAAAAAAACAAAGTGGCTTTAAAAGCAAGGGGAGCGTTTCGGATAAAGATGTAACACTATTTACGCGTCAGCTTGCTACTATGATGAAAGCGGGAGTTCCGTTATTACAATCTTTTGACATTGTGGGAAAAGGCCATGGTAACCCTGCCGTGGGTAAGTTATTACTTGATTTAAAATCCGACATCGAAACAGGTAGCAGCTTAAGTGCCGCTTTCCGCAAATATCCGCTATATTTTGATGCGCTGTATTGCAACTTAGTTGGCGCTGGTGAACAAGCTGGTATTTTGGATACCCTGCTTGAGCGATTGGCGACTTACAAAGAAAAGATACAGGCGATTAAATCAAAAATTAAATCGGCGTTATTTTATCCCATTTCAATTATTGTTGTCGCATTTGTAATTGTGGCTATCATCATGATTTTTGTGATTCCAGCATTTAAAGAGCTATTTAGCAGCTTTGGTGCAGAATTACCCGCGCCCACACTTATTGTTATGAATATTTCAGATATATTTGTTGAATGGTGGTGGGCTATATTTGGCTCTATTGGATTTGGTCTGTGGTTTTTCTTTTACACATGGAAGCGCTCGGTCAGCATGCAAGCCACCATGGATAGATTGATACTCAAAGTACCCGTATTTGGTCCACTCATTCGCAAAGCGACCATTGCGCGATGGTCACGCACGTTAGCCACGATGTTTTCTGCAGGCGTACCGCTTGTAGAAGCGCTAGATTCAGTGGCAGGCGCCGCTGGAAACCGTGTGTATTATGATGCCACTAAAAAAATACAAAGTGAAATCAGCACAGGTACCAGCTTAACGGTGGCCATGCAAAATACTGAGGTTTTCCCAAACATGGTATTGCAAATGTCGGCGATTGGCGAGGAGTCAGGGGCGTTGGACTCCATGCTAGGAAAAGTTGCTGATTTTTTTGAAGCGGAAGTAGATGATGCGGTGGATGCACTCGCCAGCTTAATGGAACCCGTCATTATGGTCGTACTTGGCGTGCTGATTGGCGGCCTAGTGGTAGCTATGTATATGCCTATCTTCAAAATGGGCTCAGTGGTGTCGTAACAATCTAAACTTATTCTAAAGTGTGAATGAGTCCATATTTCCACTGATAGATAGATAAGCGACCATAAAGGCTGTTTATCTATCTACAAAGTTGCAAGATTTAGCTCTTCATTTAAATCTGTTGCAACCCTCAACAACTTATTTTTTAGCCGCAACCGCCATTCCCCGCTCAATCTCTTTATATGGTTGAGCACCCAACATACGTTTCCCATCGGAAAAAATTAAGGTTGGCGTGCTAGTCACCCCTAATTTTCTGGCCAATTCACCAATTTTCTCTAAAGGCACGTCACAAGCCCCCGCTGTTTTGGGTAATATATCGCGCATAATCCAGTCATCCCAAGCTTTAACACGGTCTTTTGCGCACCAAATCAACTTGGATTTATTCGCCGCGTCCGGATGCAACTGCTCTATTGGATATAAAAACGTGTAAACCGTAACATCAGTAATATTTACCATCTCATTACGTTCTAAGCGTTTACAATAAGGGCAATCTACATCTGAAAATATCACTAATTTACGGCTGCCATCGCCTTTCACCACTTTAATAGCTTGGTCTAGCGGCAAACTGTTAAAGTCAATTTTAGTCAATTCTGCCATACGTTCTTCGGTAATATTCTTTTTCGTTTTCGCATCCACCAACACGCCTTCTGCGATGATATAGTTCAATTTTTCATCGGTATAGATAATTTGCCCACCCATAAACACTTCATATAAACCAGCATATGGCGTTTTAGTCACTTTATCCACTTTAAATTTCGGGTAAGCTGCTTCTACCGCCTTTTTAACGCTGACTTCATCGGCAAAGGAAAGTGTTGCCACCGAGCTAAGCATAGCGCCAAATAATGCAACACTAACTAATTTTTTTAACATATATCTCCTTGAATTTTAATCATAATTTCATAAAACCACGTTAGTTTAAAGCGCAATGGCGTTTTCAACCAACATTTTTTTGATTCCTAGTAAATTGGTCGCGCTGAGTCCCCAATACCTTACCTTTTTAATCAATTTATTTTGGCTCTCAAATAGTTGAAACAAGCCATCTGTGAGTAGCAGCATATTCAACATATCAGCCTTACGCTTGCGCCTATAACGCTTGAGTAAACTTGCATCATTAATAGACTGATACGAATTTTTTTGTTGCAACACATCCATGAAATCCATCACATCTCTAAAGCCTAAATTCACACCTTGACCTGCCATCGGGTGAATTTTATGGGCAGCATCGCCCATAAACACGACACTTTGTTGTGTGTAATCATCGGCTTTTTGCATCACCAGTGGAAAGACTGCGCGCATGCCGATAAGGTTCAAATCGCCTAGTACTGCGCCACCAGCATTTTGTACTTTTGCTGTAAATTCATCATCGTTGAGTAATAACAACGTTTCAGCCAACTTGGTTGACACTGACCACACAATACTGATGGTGCTTTCTGGCAAAGGTAGCCAAGCGAGGATGCTATTTTTGCCTTCAAGGATTGAAAACCACTGCCGCGCAATGTTGCCGTGAGATTTTTCAACTTTAAAATTCGCCACAATCGCCGACTGCTCATAAGATTTATGTTGCAAAGGCAAATTAAGCTGCCCTCTCACCCAAGATTGACTGCTATCGGCCGCAATGAGCAAAGTGCTCTCAATCACTTGCCCATTTTCAAGTGTAAGCTTAGTGCTGTTTTCTGAGGTTTGAATTGCTCTGCATGGCGCATTAAATAAGGTGTGAATGTCACGCGCAGCGATTTGACTCAACAAGGCTTGACTCAAGGCACTTGCTTCCACAATAAAGCCCAAATCATCTGCGTTCACATCATCAGCAAATAATTTTAGCGGCTTTAAATCCACATCACCAAAAATTTCCATGGCTTGCATGTGGCCGATACGCGCAGTTTTGATATGCTGCCAAACACCTAAGCTGGCTAGCCACACGGCATTTCTTGGGCTAATCGCATAGACGCGCGTATCCCAATGGCCATCAGCAAACTCCATTTTGCTTGGCGTTTTAGCATCCACAACCACCACAGATTGCCCCGCTTGATGCATGGCCACTGCCGCCGCCAAGCCAACTAAACCTGCGCCGATAATAGTGACATCTGTTTTGATTGTTTCACTCATTTGCCAAAACTCATTTTACGCACCAAGTGTTTTTTAATCGGTTTTATCACCTCAAACAACCCCAAGCCCACACTACGAATGGCAGGCAAACCGATAATATCATTTGAAAATATATTGACTAAAAAGTCGGTAAACATCAAACCATTTTTAGTATCCGTTTTACGCTCGGCGCGATAATTGGCGAGCATTTTTGCGCTACCCAATGGTGCAGTAGATTCGAAAATTTGCTTGGCCAACACTTGCGCATCGCGAATGCCCACATTAAACCCCTGCCCCGCCACGGGGTGCATGGTTTGCGCGGCATTGCCGATTACGACTAAATGCTGCATGTCTGTTTCTTGCAATTTTGAAAGCTTGAGCGGAAAAGTCATGCGTTTTTCTACATTTAAAAACCGCCCCACTCTATCGCCAAATTGCGTATGAAATTGGGCCAAAAATTCGGCATCACTCAAATCAAGCAAAGGTGCAATGGCAGACTTTTTACCCGTCCATACCAATGAAAAATCATGCTCGCCGTTAGGCAACAAAGCCATTGGCCCTTGTGCTGTGAAGCGTTCATAGGCAATGTTATTATGCGGCAATTCAGCGCGCACTTTGCTAATCAGCGCATCGTGGCCGTACTCTTTAGTGTCACGCTTGAGGCCAGCCACTTCTTCTAAGCTTCTTCCGCCATCAGCCAGCACCGCAAGCGCGCTAGTTAACTCAAATAATTCACCATGGCGTACATAACGCACTGTGGCGGCATGTTCATCATGTGTAATCGCTTCAGCCTGTGCCTCGTCTATCACCGTAACACATGAAAATTCAGCGATGGCCGCATTAAGCGCCGTGCACAATGCGCCGTAAGACAACACATACCCCAATGCTTCTTGATTGTAATCTTGCGCCTTCAACACACTGCGCCCAAAGCTACCTTTTTGTGACACGTGAATCGTGTTAATGGCGGTGGCTTGCGCAGCCACTGATTGCCATATACCCAAGCCGTCAAAAATACGTTTAGTGCCGTAAGATAAAGCCAGTGCTCGCGTATCAAGGTTGGCCGCGCCTTGTTTACGCGCCTCAAGCACCGTGCTGGCGATGTTTTGTTTGGCTAGCAACAAAGCCAACACCATGCCCACGGGGCCACCACCTACAATCAAAATATCTTCAGTTTTGCTCATTATGGTGCCATGATGCTTTCAATTTCCGCCACAGTTTTAGGCGCATCTTTGGTGATTATTTCGCAACCATTTTGCGTCACCAAAGCATCGTCTTCAATGCGGATGCCAATATTCCAAAAATGCTCTGGTACGTTATCAGCAGGGCGTATATAGCAGCCGGGCTCCACAGTCAGCATCATGCCAGCCTCTAGCTTGCGCCATTGGCCAGCTTTGTCTTTATATTCACCTGCATCATGCACATCCAAGCCCAACCAATGGCCGGTGCGATGCAT
>JBARQL010000186.1:0-19978 GCA_049643685.1 Methylotenera sp. | reverse complement strand
TAATCACCATACGTATGCCACGATATTTCTCGTTCGATAAAATAGAAGCGCGCTGCATGGCTAATAACACGCCTACTCGATTAGTCAAAAATGTATTTTTGTGCCCGATTGGAATGACGCGATTATAGTCTGGGAATTTTCCATCAATAATTTTTGAGATGAGCTTAATGTTACCAAAACTGAAATTAACCTGATTGGATGACATTTCAATTTGCACATCTTCCTCACTGTCATCTAACAATTTAATGAGCTCAATCACGGTTTTACGCGGCAATATAATTTCTTGTTTTTCGAAATTTTGCTTGAGTTCAGCTGATGTGAAGCTGAGGCGATGGCCATCAGTGCCGACAATATTTAAATTATTGCCTGAAACTTCAAATAACAATCCGTTTAAATAATAACGAATATCTTGCTGTGCCATGGCAAATTCAACTTGTTTTAATAAGTCTTTGAGTTGCCTTTGATCAATCGTGATTAATGTACTTTCACCTTGTGTTTTAGTCATCACCGGGTAATCTGCTGCGGGTAACGTTTGTAAATTAAAACGGCTTTTACCCGCTTTTAGCGTGATACGGCTATCATTAGTGGCCATATTGATGTCTGAATTATCTGGTAATGATCGGCATATATCTAATAATTTCTTGGCTGCTATCGTTGTTGTTAAGTCTCCATCCGCTGCGCTATCAACCGATAAAGAAATTTGCATTTCTAAATCTGTAGCTGTGAGGTGGATTTTATTTTTATTTGCTTCGATTAATAAATTTGAAAGTATCGGTAATGTATGTCTTTTCTCAACAATGCTGGCAACGGAAGTAAGTGGCTTTAACAAAGTTTCGCGGTTGATTTTTATATTCATCTTTATAACCTAAATAATATATATATAAATAATAACAATAATAATGATACGTTTTTTTGTGGGTAACTGCTTAATTTACAGTTAAATCAAAAGGTTAATACCTATTTTTCTATCTTAACAACCAACACTATCTATTGTGGGTAAATTGTTGAGTAAATTTTCAATCAATGAAAAACACAACCTTATACGCATTTTATCCACAATAAGTTCATAGCATAACTATCATCACATCATTGGCAAACATTAATCATTCAATTTACCTAAAATTATACTGTTATTATTCATCAAAATAACGTTTCTTTAAGTGATTAATCCCGAATGACTTGAATTAAAAAATTGATATCTCTCGTAAAAGTGGGGTCATTTTTTTTTAATAAATCAACCTCATCACAAGCATGCATGACGGTGGTATGGTGCCGACCACCAAAGGCTTCACCAATTTCAGGAAAGCTATGATTGGTTAGTTCACGAGAAAGTGCCATGGCTATTTGACGAGGCCGTGCAAAATTACGGGTCCGTTTTTTACTGTACATTTCAGCGACTTTGATCTTATAGTAATCTGCGACCGTTTTTTGTATATTCTCCATCGTCACCTGTCTGCCGCGTACTGCGATTAGATCGCGAAGTGCATCTTTGGCTAAGTGTACATCAATGGCGTGTCCGGTGAATTTAGCCATGGCGATGATGCGGTTTAAGGCGCCTTCAAGTTCTCGTACGCTCGAACGTATCTGTTTAGCAATAAAAAACGCCACATCTTCAGACAGATTTAATTTAACCGCTTCTGCTTTTTTAAGTAATATCGCTACGCGCATTTCAAGCTCTGGCGGCTCTACGGCAACTGTTAAACCCCAGCTAAAACGAGTTCTTAAGCGTTCATCGACATCTATAATTTCTTTTGGATAAGTATCACAAGTAATCACAATTTGTTTTTTTGCCTCTATTAATGAGTTGAAGGCGTAAAAGAACTCTTCTTGCGTTCGTGTTTTTTTGGCAAAAAACTGAATATCATCGATGAGTAATAAATCCAAAGAGTGATACTGTTGCTTAAATTCATCGAATGCTTTGTGTTCATAAGCTTTAACCACATCAGAAACATAACGCTCAGCATGTAAATAGCGTATTTTCGCATCTGGATTTTGAAGTTTTAACTCATTGCCGATTGCTTGCAATAAATGCGTTTTACCCAGCCCAACCCCACCGTAAATAAACAAAGGATTATAGGCGGTGCCAGGGTTCTCGGCGACTTGGATTGCCGCCGCTCGAGCTAATTGATTGGCACGTCCAGTTACATAATTACCGAAATTAAAAGCATCATTTAAACCAGAATTTGATTGAGGGGTGTCTTTGGTTTTTTTCGTGATTTTATTTATAGAAGACGCTTGTGTAATTTTGGCTTCTAATAAATTAATTCCTGAATGTGTTAATAATTTCTTATTCGCATTAACTTCTGAGTTTTTTGTTGTTTCATCAGTTTCAATAAGATTAGAATTATTAGAAACAGCAATATCTATTTGAATATGGGGTAAATTTAATTCTTGAGCAAACTGTTCTATTTTTTTTATAAAACGATCTTTTACCCATTGCATGACAAAACGATTAGGCGCAATTAAGCGGATTGTATTACCTTCTATTTCTACAAATAGCGGTTTAATCCAAGTGTTGAATTGTTGCGTTGAGAGCTCTTGTTCAAAACGACTGAGACAAGTAGACCAGAAATTTTCCATTTTAAATACGGGCTCATTCCAAAATTATTAACCATATAATGATGGTTAAATTAATATAACGCATTGTTTTATTGTATAATAATCCACATCATTCTATAAAAAAGAATGAGAAATATTAATCATTGAGAACTGAGTATTTTAGCTGGTTTAACTCAACTTATCCACAGGCATTTACTAAGGCTTACAAAAACAAATAAACATTGACAAAATAGGCGCTTATCGTGTCTAATAGCGCCCTTTATCGCATTTAGCTTCACTGGAGTATTACATGAAACGTACATATCAACCCTCTAAAACACGCCGTGCTCGTACACACGGTTTTTTAGTTCGTATGGCAACAAAAGGTGGTCGTGCAGTAATTGCTGCGCGTCGTGCTAAAGGCCGTAAACGTTTAGGCTTGTAATTTATCGGGCATTCGTTATAAATGGCCATTTAGCTTAATAAAGATTGCAGCATTATTTTTCGCTTTGGTTTTATATGCGGTTTACGACATAATGGTGCAAACAGACAGGCTTAAAACTTATCGTTTAGAAAAACAGGCCAAGATGATAAAAACGGATGATTTTTCATCCGTTTTTAATTTCCGCAAGCGTATTTCAACACAGTATTTAGCCATGCACTATTTGCCAAATACTTATCTACGCCCTCGTCTGGGCTTGGTGGTAGGGAAAAAAACGGCAAAATTGGCGGTCAGTAGAAATTATATGCGCCGTGTATTACGTGAGTTTTTTAGACTCAAGCAACACGAAATATGCCATGTTGATTTAATTATACGTGTGCAAAAAAAGTTTAATAAATGTGATTTTATTCAAATTAAACAAGAGTTTGAAATGTTAATTACTAAATTAAATCAGAGGGTTAGTTTGAATATGCCCGCGGCAACTACAACAAATTTGCCTAAGATTGAAAGCGAATAACAAACGCCATGGCATACATCCTGATGTGGTTGATTAAAGTTTACCAAGTGATGTTGAGCCCCTTTTTTGGTCAACAATGTCGTTTTTATCCGACCTGCTCACAATATGCGCTAGAGGCTATCAGTAAGCATGGTGCTATAGTCGGTAGTTATTATGCAATACGTCGCCTACTCCGTTGCCACCCTTGGCACGAAGGTGGGCATGATCCTATACCCTAAGGTATAAATTCTCCTTTTAAAAGATTCCTAAAAATCATGGATACAAAACGTTTAATTTTGTTTGTTATATTTTCGATGTCTATTTTGATGTTGTGGGATGCTTGGCAGCGTCAGCATGCACCTGCTGTGGCGGTGCAGCAAACGAGTCAAACTGGCAATCAGAGCTTAAGTAATGAGACATTGAATCAGACACCAACTATTGCAAATGTGGGCGATGCAAACAGCTCGATAGCAAGCGAATTTAAATTACTCTCTGGCCAGCGTATTAAAGTTACTACCGATTTATTTAAAGCGGATATTGAAACCATCGGTGGTGATTTACGGCGCCTAGAATTGCTTAAGCATCGCGCGTCCGATAATGATAAAAGCAACTTTGTTTTATTGGATGATGCTGCAAAACCAATGACTTACGTTGCACAGACGGGCTTGATAGGCGCCAATCTACCGTCGCATAATGCGATGTTTACGAGCGCTGCAACCAACTACCAAATGCCAGCGGGACAAGATACGTTGGAGGTGCGTTTAAGCTGGGCTGGTAACGGTATTACCGTGGATAAAGTTTATACCTTTCATCGCAATCAATATGCCATTGATGTGAATTATGAGATTAAAAACGGATCTGCCGCTGCAATTACACCAGAAGTTTACTACCAAATTGTGCATGATAATGAATCAAATCAAGGTTCAGCGCTCATGCCGACTTTCACAGGCGGCTCTTATTACACTGAAGCGAAAAAATTCAATAAATTGGCCTTTAAGGACATGGATAAGGAGCCGCTCAATGTTGAGTCTCAAGATGGCTGGGTGGGTTTGTTGCAGCACTATTTTGTAAGTGCTTGGATTCCCAAAGAAGGGATAGCGCGTAAATTTTATACAGAAAAACTGAATGAGCAAATGTATAGAATTGGCACAAGAAGCCCATTAGGCAGCATTGCGCCAGGTGCCAGTTTGAGTATTCCCGCCCGCTTATTTTCAGGCCCTCAAACGAAAAAAGATTTGCAAGAAACGGCGCCAGGCTTGGAATACACAGTAGATTATGGCTGGTTAACGATTGTAGCTTCTCCTTTATTCTGGGTGCTTTCAAAGATTCATGGTTTAGTAAATAACTGGGGCGTAGCCATTATTTTATTGACGTTGTTAATTAAAGCTCTATTTTATCCGCTATCAGCTAAAAGCTACCGTTCAATGGCACAAATGCGTGAATTAGCACCGCGTTTGGAGTCAATGAAACAGAAATTTGGGGATGACCGCCAAAAAATGCAGCAAGCGATGATGGAATTATATCGTACTGAAAAAATCAATCCGATGAGTGGTTGTTTACCTATATTGATACAAATCCCCGTGTTTATTTCACTTTACTGGATGTTATTGGGCTCGGTTGAATTGCGTCATGCGCCATTTTTCGGATGGATACAAGATCTTTCCGCTATTGACCCGTATTATATTTTGCCCTTAATCATGGGGGCATCGATGATTATTCAAACCAAGCTAAATCCCAAGCCAACTGATCCAATTCAGGCAAAAGTGATGACATGGATGCCAGTAATATTCAGCGTATTTTTCTTTTTCTTCCCAGCTGGACTGGTATTGTACTGGGTGGTGAATAATATTATTTCAATCTGGCAACAATGGTATGTGAATAAATCGATTCATGCCGCTGCTTTGCTTAAAAAATCAGGTGGAAAGCACTAAACCTTCAGATACCATTGCCGCTATCGCCACAGCCAGTGGTGCTGGTGGTATTGGCATTGTACGCGTTTCAGGCCCTGCGGCTAGCCTCATCGCCAGTGGGGTTTTGCACTCCTGCCCCGCTCCACGACATGCCGGCTATTTAGGCTTTAAGCAAGCAAACGGGGAGTTAATCGACCGCGGCATTGCTATTTTCTACACTAATCCACATTCGTACACGGGAGAAGATGTGCTTGAGCTTCAAGCGCATGGCGGCACAGCACTCATGCAGATTCTGCTGGCGCGTTGTATCGAGTTGGGCGCACGCCAAGCTGAGCCAGGTGAATTTACGCGGCGTGCATACCTAAATAATAAAATTGACTTGGCCCAGGCTGAAGCGGTGGCTGATGTGATTAACGCAGCGACTGCCGAGGCAGCAAAAAGTGCGGTTCGCTCATTAACAGGTGAGTTTTCACAGCGCATCAACGCCCTACTTCTAAAGTTGACTGAATTACGCATGTTTGTTGAAGCGTGTTTGGACTTTCCTGAAGAAGAAATCGATTTTATTACACAGGGCCGCGTAGCTGAGAAGCTCGATGCGATTATTGCCGAGCTAAGTGCAGTTTTTTTAAAAGCCAAACAAGGTAGTCTATTGCGAGACGGTATCAACGTGGTTTTGATTGGCCAGCCAAATGTTGGAAAATCAAGTTTAATGAATGCACTAGCGGGTGAAGAAATTGCGATTGTGACTTCGATCGCAGGTACCACACGCGATACCATTAAAAATGCTATTCAAATTAATGGCGTGCCTTTACATGTCATTGATACTGCAGGCTTACGTGAAACCGATGATGAAGTAGAAAAATTTGGGATTGCACGAACTTGGCGGGCCACAGAAACGGCCAATATCGCATTATTATTGGTGGATGCAGCTCATGGTATCACTGTTACAGAAAAATCGATTTTAGACCGCCTACCGCAAGAAATTGTTAAAATTTGGGTGCATAATAAAATTGATGTTTCACGTGAAACGCCCAAAATTGAACATGTGCATCAAGATACGCATGTTTATCTTTCTGCTAAAACAGGCGAAGGCTTGACGCTGTTAAAAATGCATCTTTTAAAACTGGCAGGTTATCAACCTGCGGGTGAGGGAGTGTTTATGGCAAGAGCACGTCATTTGGAGGCACTTAATTTAGTTGGCCAACATTTGCAGACCGCGAAAACTCAAATTGAATCTGCTGAATTGGTGGCAGAAGAGCTGCGATTGTCGCAAGAGGCACTAAGTAGTATTACGGGCGAATTTACACCTGAAGATTTATTGGGGGAGATTTTTTCTAAATTTTGTATAGGCAAATAAAAAGGCCATCACTCTAGTTGATGGCCTTTTTTAAAACTTATTTTCAATTAAGCAAACATGCCCAATTTGTTATATTTGTCAGCAAGTAGGTAGTAAAAGGCTAAACGAGATTTAAAGCGATCTTCTTTCATGGTTGCGCAAACAGTATCAATAGCAGCATTTAAATCAGCATCAGAGTTAGTTAAAGCTAATTTTTTCTTTAAAAAGTTTTCACGAACAGTATCTCTCTCAGATTCATCGCCACAAGAAACAAACTGTGAATCTTTATTAGACAGCACCAAAGCATAGTTTTTCGCCATTTTATCGAGCGCCGCAGTGTTAATGTTGCTTGCGTACTTAGCAACGGTTGCTTTATGTTCTTGAATATCAGCCATTTTTTTCTCCTAAATAGTGTAATTGAATTAAATCCAAACTTATTATCAGACTTTCATCGCAACGTTAAGCATAAAAGCGTCTACCAGCGGGACTTTATACCTATTCGCTGACTATACTATAGGCTTAGTTTAGCCTATTCGTCAATACCTCATCTATCCGGTGATGACGGATAATTGTAAAGAATCGTGAACCGTCGCTTACGGGTTAAAACCCGCCCAGAACAAATAGTGATTGAGCTAATAGAAAACACACATATTAGCGATTTTGATCGTGGAGTAAGCGTTGCTACTTAATTTGCTAATTATGGAGCAATATAAGTAAACGCTTGATCAATAATGATGCTGCGCCCTGCACCTAAGTTTTAAGTGTAATTATTATGTCAAAATTGATTATGTATAGCAATGTAAATCCCATATACCTGATACGAGCAAAAAACACTGCCCTGCGTGCCTTATAAATAAAGGCTTGCAGGGCGGCGGTTTGAAAGACAAGTAAAAAGCGTGCCTTAGTATGCATTGATTGGCTCAATTACTGTTGCTATGGCCGGTTAAGTGATTTGTGGTTTTTCTAAAAACGCGGATGAAAAAAAGCAGTGTTTCACGTGAAACACTGCTTTTTTGTTAATGCTTAAGAGGTAATAAAATCAACTCTTAAAACTAAAGCATTTTCTTACAGGCGGGTTAGCTTACTTTTTAGCGGTAGGTGTTTTTTCAGTTAACACATAACCAATAAAATTGGCTTTTTCTTCAGGTGAGCAATCCGTGCCAATCACTTCATTACAATGTTCAGTAAATTTATCTTCCACTTTATCAAGATTGGCAAAGCGTTTTTTGTTCACAGCTGGTGAAAGCGGCTTAATTGCTTTACCAGTCACCATGTGTTTGCCTACATTTGCTGGGTTTTGTGTATGGCAAGATGCGCAAGAAACATCGGCGCTTGTTTCACTCGTTTTATTTTGTGCAATTTGGCGATTGAAAAATATTTTGCCTGCGTTTGCAGATGGACCCGCATAATCAGGGTTCACTATTTTTGCAATAGTAGTGTATTTTTTTGCTAATTTTTCAGCATTAGCAACGTCTGCTTGAGCAGTAACAGCAGTAAAGCCAATCAAAGCAGCAAGGATCAGGTTGGTGTGTTTCATTTAATTCTCCAAAAAGTTAAAAATGGTTTTAATTTCGATGCGAAATTATAATGCATGTTAATTAATAATAATTGATTTATAGCAAACTTGCTAAAATTAAAGTTAATACTTAGCAAATATTATGCCATATTTGTTTAGAAATTATGTCATTTTGGCTAAAGAACTCAATTTGCGCACAATTATATATGAAAAACTTTAAATAGATGCACCAATATGTATGACCTAAGTGCAAGATTGCGTTACACTTTCACCTCTTTCGCTATTGAGGCATTTTTGCCGTTGTTGAGATGAATTTCCCAGATATTTTTGATGTTATAGTAGTTGGTGGTGGCCATGCCGGCACCGAAGCGGCGCTTGCGGCTGCCCGTATGGGGCAAAAAACGCTATTACTCACACATAATATCGAAACATTAGGTCAAATGTCATGCAACCCCAGTATTGGCGGCATTGGCAAAGGGCATTTAGTGAAAGAGGTAGATGCGCTGGGCGGCGCAATGGCGGCCGCGACTGATGAGGGCGGTATTCAATTTCGCATTCTAAACTCTAGCAAAGGCCCTGCGGTGCGCGCTACCCGTGCGCAAGCAGATCGCGTGCTATATAAAGCGGCGATTAGAAGACGATTAGAAAATCAACCTAACCTTTGGCTATTTCAGCAAGCGGTAGATGACATTATTTTAGAGGGCGATCGCGCCGCAGGCGTGGTGACGCAAATTGGATTGCGTTTCGCTTCAAAATCGGTAGTGCTCACGGCGGGTACTTTTTTGGGCGGCTTGATTCATGTGGGCATGCAAAACTACAGCGCAGGCCGCGCGGGTGACCCGCCTGCCATCTCATTGGCAGCACGGTTGCGCGAAATCGGCTTACCTGCCGGCAGGCTAAAAACAGGCACACCACCGCGTATTGATGGCCGTACCATTGATTATTCCGTGATGACGATTCAGCCTGGGGATAATCCTGTTCCGGTATTTTCATTTTTAGGGAATGCGTCACAGCACCCTGCTCAACTGCCTTGCTGGATTACCCATACCAACTTACAAACACATGACATCATTCGTAGTGGGTTAGACCGCTCGCCGATGTACACAGGTGTGATTGAGGGGGTCGGCCCGCGCTATTGCCCAAGCGTGGAAGATAAAATCCACCGATTCGCTGATAAAGATTCACATCAGATTTTTTTAGAGCCTGAAGGCTTGGATACGAATGAGATTTACCCGAATGGTATTTCTACAAGTTTACCGTTTGATATTCAGTTGGCACTAGTGCGTTCAGTTAAGGGTTTAGAGAATGCGCACATTCTGCGCCCGGGCTATGCGATTGAGTATGATTACTATGATCCGCGTGGTTTAAAATCAAGCCTTGAAACCAAGTCTATTAAAGGGCTGTTTTTCGCAGGTCAAATTAATGGCACTACGGGCTATGAAGAAGCCGCTGCACAGGGTTTGCTCGCGGGGGCGAATGCTGCGCTTTATGTACAAGAAAAAAATAGCTGGTGCCCAGCACGCGATCAGGCCTATTTGGGCGTGTTGGTCGATGACTTGGTGACTAACGGTGTTACTGAGCCGTATCGCATGTTTACCAGCCGTGCTGAGTACAGACTTCAGCTTAGAGAAGATAACGCGGATATGCGCTTGACCACGAAAGGCCGCGAACTCGGATTGGTAGATGATGTACGTTGGGAAGCATTTAGCCGCAAGCAAGAGGCAGTAGCGCGGGAACAAGAGCGATTAAAGAAAACTTACATACAGCCTGCGAATGTTTCACGTGAAACACAATTGGCCGTATTGGGTAAAGAAATAGATCATGAATATAGTATGTTTGAATTGTTACGTCGCCCAGAAGTAACCTATGAAGCTTTACTTACATTAGGTGAAGCAGGTCTGGGGGAAATTTGTCCAGAGGTGCGAGAGCAAGTAGAAATCGCAGCAAAATATCAAGGTTATATAAATCGCCAAACAGAAGAAGTGACACGTAGCCGGGGCCAAGAAAACACTAAATTACCTAGCGATTTAGATTATCGTGAAATTCATGGCCTGCCGATTGAGGCGCAACAAAAATTGAATGCGCAAAAACCAGAAACCATTGGCCAGGCTAGTCGTATTTCTGGTATTACGCCAGCGGCAATTTCATTGTTATTGGTTTACTTAAAGCGTAAATCGCGTAGCAAGATAATAGACGGCAAGTCGGTAGATTTAGCAGCATGACCTGGCCAGTATGATTTTACAAGGCACGTTGCAAGCCAAGCTAGAAGCTGGTTTGCTTGAAATGGGGTTGCAAATTAGCGTTGAAAAGCAAGCCAAATTGATTGCGTATTTACTGTTGATTGATAAGTGGAATAAAGTACACAATCTCACGTCGGTGCGCGACCCGCTAGAGATGGTCACTTTACATTTGCTAGATTCGTTAAGTGTGTTGCCATACTTTCAACACAGTAATTTGCAATGCAAAAGTTTGTTGGATGTGGGCGCTGGCGCTGGCTTGCCAAGCATTCCACTGGCAATCTGTTTGCCTGAATTGCAAGTGACGGCGATTGATTCCGTACAAAAAAAGACCAGTTTTATGCGGCAGGTGAAAGGTGAGTTGGGGCTGGGTAATTTTAATGTGGAATCTGGGCGCGTAGAGCTCTTGAAAAAAGAGGCTTTTAATCAAGGATTGGGATTTGATGCAATCATTTCACGTGCATTTGCTGAAATTAGCTTGTTTATTAAGCTTACCAGACACTTATTAAGTGCACATGGCCAGTGGTTTGCCATGAAGGGCATCGTGCCGACGCATGAGTTTGAAAGCCAAGATTTTATCAGAATGAACATTCAGCCTAGTAAAATTGAAGTGTTAAACGTGGCTGGATTAAAGGCTGAACGCCATTTGATTATTCTAACCAATTGATTATTAAACTATAAATTAAGTTCACAATGAAAATACTAGCAATTACCAATCAAAAAGGCGGCGTAGGTAAAACCACTACTTGCGTCAATTTAGCCGCTAGCTTAGCCAGTTTGGGTAAGCGCGTGCTGTTAATTGATTTAGACCCGCAAGGCAATGCCAGTACTGGGAGTGGTATCGATAAAGCGCATCTAAAACATAGCATTTATCATGTGTTGATCGGTGAAAAGACGCTTCAAGAAGTGACCGTCGCAAGCGGTAAAGGCGGTTTTGATGTTGCGCCTTCAAACCGTGAGCTGGCAGGTGCAGAGGTTGAGCTGGTGAATGAGTTGGCGCGGGAAACCCGTTTAAAATCTGCTATTGATAGGCTGGGTGATAGTTATGACATGGTATTGCTAGATTGCCCCCCTGCCCTCAATCTAGTGACTGTTAATGCACTCACTGCAGCAAGTGCAGTAATGATTCCGATGCAATGCGAGTATTACGCATTAGAAGGCTTGTCAGACTTGGTGAATACCATTAAAAAAGTACGCGCACGTTTAAACCCAACGTTGGAGATAGAAGGTCTGTTACGCACTTTGTTTGATAACCGCAATATGCTTGCGAATCAAGTATCTGCTCAGCTAATCAGCCATTTTGGCGATAAGGTATATAAAACGATTATTCCACGCAATATACGTTTGGCAGAAGCGCCTAGCTATGGCCTGCCGGTATTGAACTACGATAAGACCTCAAAAGGCGCAGTGGCTTACTTAGAGTTAGCACAAGAAATTATTGTTAGAGAAAAAACCAATAAAGAAAATATAGGCAAAGAGAAAAAACATGGCTAAATTAAAAGGCTTAAACAGAGGGCTGGGTCGGGGCTTGGATGCGTTACTTGCAGGTGATATGGGGACTGTGGGTGAGGCAGATTCGCTATTGATGCTTAAAGTTGAGCAGTTGTGCCCTGGCAAATATCAGCCACGTAGTTATATGAATGAAGCGGCTTTGCAAACTTTAGCCGATTCAATTCAATCGCAAGGTATTATGCAGCCAATTTTGGTGCGTCATTTGGGAGATGAGCATTACGAAATCATCGCAGGTGAACGTCGCTGGCGTGCGAGCCAAATCGCAGGGTTAGAAGAGGTGCCAGTATTAGTACGTGAAATTGCTGATGAAGCCGCTTTAGCGATGGCACTGATTGAGAATATTCAACGTGAAAATTTAAACCCGCTGGAAGAAGCGCAAGGCATTAAGCGTTTGATTGATGAGTTTGCCATGACACATGAAAAAGCGGCAGTAGCCGTTGGCCGTTCGCGTGTTGCGGTTTCAAATTTGCTGCGTTTACTCACTTTGTGCGCGCCAGTACAAGAAATGTTAATGCATAGTAAGCTGGATATGGGGCACGCACGAGCTTTAATTGGCTTGAATGGCGCCCAACAAGTTATGCTGGCTGAAAAAATTGTACAGAATAATTTATCAGTGCGCGAAGTAGAAAATTTGGTAAAAAAACTGGAAGGTTCCCCAGAAAAAACATCAAAAAAACAAGCAGATAAAGCCAAAGTGAATCGTGACGTACTGAGACTACAAGAAACATTAAGCGATAAATTAGGTGCGATGGTGAGTATAAAAGAAGGAATAAATGGTGCGGGTACTTTAAAAATCAGCTATGCGAATTTAGATCAACTGGATGAGATTGTGAACAAATTTTCACGCTAACTATTTATTTTTGTTTAAACAATTTAATCAATACATGAAACTTAAGCCTTGACTAAAAAGCGCTAATAATTCAAAATTACGTTCCTTGCTACAAAAATAATGTAAAAAATCGTAAAGGTAGCAGCAATTTAGGCATCAAAATTAACTAGGTTTAAGCAATTGTCAGCATCAAACTCATCAGATGTTTTTAGTAAAATGCTTAAAATCCAACTAGTTGCTACATTGGCAGTTGCAGTGGGGGCGATGTTTATTTCAGGATTTAATGCAGGGGTTTCAGCGTCGCTGGGTGGCGCAAGTGTGATGCTGGGTGCACTTGCCGCATCTGCGGTTGCTAAACGCAGTGAGGGCAAAGAAGACCCAACGGCAATTTTAGTCAATTTGCTAAAAGCCGAAGCTATAAAAATTTTAGTGATTATCATTTTATTGGTAATCACTTTTAATGTGTACAAGCAGTTGGTGCCGTTTGCGCTGATTGCAGGGCTGGCGGCTGCAGCGATATTTTCAGGTGCCGCACTCAGTAAGTTAAAAGCTTGAGTTAAGTAAAATATAATTAAACAATTTTAGTTAAAGTAAATATTAGATTATGGCTACAGAACACGCACAGCAAGCAGAGCACGCGCTCACACCATCCAGCTATATCGAACATCATTTAAGCTTTAATGCCCAAACCATAGGCGATGGCAGCTTTTGGACGCTTCACATCGATACGCTGATTACATCTGTAGTGTTGGGTCTGTTGGTAATGGGATTAATCTGGTGGGTAGCACGCGGTGCAACATCAGGCGTTCCAACTAAGCGCCAAGCCTTTGTTGAGCTGGTGTTTGGTTTTGTCGACGAGCAAGTTAAAAATATTTTCCACGGCGATCGTCACAGCTTTATTGCCCCAACGGCTTTGACAGTTTTCTTATGGGTGTTCGCCATGAATGCCATGGACTTCTTGCCGGTAGATATTTTCGCTAAAGGGATGCATGCCCTAGGGTTTGAAAAATGGCGTGCAGTACCCACTTCTGATATCAACACAACATTTGCATTAGCACTTGCCGTTTGGTTCTTGATGATATTCTTTTCAATCAAGGTTAAAGGTTTAGGCGGTTGGGTGCACGAGCTTTTCTATTCGCCTTTCGGTACTAAATTCTGGGTGCTACCCCTTAATTTCCTATTCAATTTAATCGAATACGTTTCAAAACCACTTTCACATTCATTGCGACTCTTTGGCAATATGTACGCGGGCGAAGTAATTTTCTTATTACTTGGTATGTGGGCGGCAACGGGAATTTCAGGCACGATTTTTGGTGCGATTCTAGGGGCTGGTTGGTCAATCTTCCACATTTTAATCGTAGCTCTACAAGCATTTATTTTCATGATGTTAACTGTGGTGTATTTAGCCATGGCGCATGAGTCACATTAGTTTTGATATGATTTGAGTTTTAGTAGTTTGTTTTTATGTGGTTTTATTTTTAAGTAGCTTTAGTAGTAAGTTTAATTTTTGAGAGGGTAATAAAATGGATTCTTTAGCAATGATTCAAGCCTACACAGGCGTTGGTATTGGTTTAATTATTGGTTTGGGCGCTGCAGGTGCTTGTATCGGTATTGGTATTATGTGTGCAAGTTTCTTAGAGGGCGCAGCGCGTCAACCAGAAATGATCCCACAATTGCAAGGTAAAGTATTCTTGCTATTAGGTTTGATCGATGCTTCTTTCATTATTGGTGTTGGTCTAGCAATGATGTTTGCATTCGCCAACCCATTATTAAGCGTAGTTGCTAAGTAATTATCGGGTCAAATTATTGACCCTAATTTTTACATACTGACTTAACTTACATTGGATTAAAAATGAACATTAACTTTACACTTATCGCACAAGCCATCGCATTTGCTGTGTTGATTTGGTTCACAGTGAAATTCGTTTGGCCACCGCTGTTAAATGCGATTGAAACGCGCCAAAAGGAAATTGCTGATGGTTTAGCTGCAGCCTCTGAGGGTAAGAACTCTTTAGCGGTAGCTGCAAAGCAATCAGAAGTAACCTTGAATGAAGCTAAGCAAAAAGCGTCTGAAATTATTGGTCAAGCAGAAAAGCGTGGCTCGCAAATAGTAGAAGAAGCTAAAGGCACGGCCAAAACTGAAGGTGACCGTATTTTAGCGGGTGCTAAAGCTGAAATCGAACAAGAAGTAAACCGTGCAAAAGAGGGCTTACGTTCGCAAGTGTCAGCACTTGCTGTTGCCGGGGCAGAGAAAATATTGCGTAAAGAAATTGATGCAAAAGCACACAGCGATATGTTATCTAAACTTGCGGCGGAGCTATAAGCATGGCTGAAATATCAACCATTGCTAGACCTTATGCGGTTGCAGCTTTTAATCTTGGCAAAGAGACAAAATCGTTAGCTAAATGGTCTGAGATGTTAGGTTTAGCCGCGGCTGTCGCAAGTGACACGCAGATGCAAGCCTATATTCAAGATCCCAAAGTTATTAGTAGTGAACTGCAAAGTACTTTTTTAAAAGTATGTGGCGATAAGCTGAATGAACAAGGTCAAAACTTAATCAAAGTACTGGTTGAGTATAACCGGATGTCTATTTTACCGGCGATTAGTTCTGCATTTGAAGCGCTTAAAGCGCAAGCTGAAGGTGTTTTGGATGCCCAAATTATTGCTGCCGCTAAACCTAGCGAGGCAGAAGTGAAAGATCTCGTAAAACGATTAGAAGTTAAGTTTGGTAAAAAGATAGAGGCCAATGTTTCTGTAGATGCAGCGCTTATTGGCGGTATTAAAATTATTGTTGGCGATACCGTGATAGACGCGTCCGTCAAAGGTCAGTTACAAAGTTTAGCTTACACGCTTTCGGCTTAAGCTTAAAAGCCTATTAAACCCGAAAATAGTCTAAGTCCGAAATACAGTTTAAGCAAAGAAAAAATTAGGAGCCACAATGCAGTTATCTACATCAGAAATCAGTGAACTGATTAAAAGCAGATTAGAAAATTTTTCTACTTCGGCTGAAGCGCGTACTCAAGGTACAGTAATTTCAGTAACAGACGGTATCGTTCGTATTCACGGCCTATCAAATGTGATGGCCGGCGAGATGATCGAGTTCCCAGGCAACACATTCGGCTTAGCGCTTAACTTAGAGCGTGATTCAGTGGGTGCGGTTGTTCTAGGTGACTACGAGCACATTACTGAAGGCGACGTCTGTAAATGTACAGGCCGTATTTTAGAGGTGCCGGTAGGTCCGGAGCTGATTGGTCGCGTTGTGAATGCGTTAGGTCAGCCAATTGATGGCAAAGGCCCAGTTAATGCAAAAATGACTGACAAAATCGAAAAAGTTGCACCAGGCGTTATTGCCCGTAAATCAGTTTCACAACCAGTACAAACAGGTTTGAAATCAGTTGACTCTATGGTGCCAGTGGGTCGTGGCCAACGTGAATTGATTATCGGTGACCGTCAAACAGGTAAAACAGCCGTTGCAATTGATGCCATTATCAATCAAAAAGGTCAAAACATGACCTGTATCTACGTTGCGATTGGCCAAAAAGCTTCCACTGTTGCTAATGTGGTGCGTAAATTGGAAGAAAATGGTGCGATGGCTTACACCATAGTGGTTGCAGCAACTGCTTCTGACTCTGCAGCATTGCAATTCTTGGCACCATACGCTGGTTGCACGATGGGAGAATATTTCCGTGATCGCGGCGAAGATGCTTTGATTGTGTATGATGATTTGACTAAACAAGCAATTGCTTACCGTCAAATTTCATTGCTTTTACGTCGTCCACCAGGTCGTGAAGCTTACCCAGGTGACGTGTTCTACATCCACTCACGTTTATTAGAGCGTGCAGCCCGTGTTAACGAAGAGTATGTTGAAAAATTCACTAACGGTGCTGTTAAAGGTAAAACAGGCTCACTGACAGCCTTGCCAGTGATTGAAACTGCGGCTGGTGACGTTTCTGCATTCGTGCCAACTAATGTGATTTCTATTACTGATGGTCAAATCTTCTTAGAAACTGACTTGTTCAACGCCGGTATTCGTCCTGCAATTAATGCTGGTATTTCAGTGTCTCGCGTAGGTGGTGCTGCTCAAACTAAAGTAATTAAGAAGCTTGGTGGCGGTGTACGTTTAGCGTTAGCGCAATATCGTGAATTAGCAGCGTTCGCGCAGTTCGCTTCTGACTTAGATGAGGCAACCCGTAAACAATTAGACCGCGGTCGTATGTTTACTGAGTTGATGAAACAGGCACAATACGCACCATTAAGCATTTCTGACATGGCAATTACTCTGTTAGCAGCCAATAAAGGCTATTTCGATGATGTTCCAACCAATAAGGTATTAGCGTTTGAAGGTAAATTGCACGGTTTCATGGCTTCTAAATATAAAACTTTGATGGACGGCATTGAGAAAAGCAAAGATTTAGCTGGCGATAACGAAAAAGCCGTTGAAGCTGCAATTCAAGACTTTAAAGCTACAAACGCATACTAATCTTTAAACTATTAAGATAACTTAACCGTTAGGATACTGGAATGGCTGGTAGTAAAGAGATTAGAACTAAGATCAAGAGTGTAGAAAATACACGCAAGATCACCAAAGCAATGGAAATGGTTGCCGCTTCTAAAATGCGTAAAGCGCAAGATAGAATGCGTGCCTCACGCCCATATGCTGAGAAAATCCGTAATGTTGCAGCGCATCTTTCCTTGGCACATTCAGAGTACAAGCACCCTTTTCTTTTAAAGCGTGAGAATGTGAAGAATATTGGGCTTATCGTCGTAAGTTCTGATAAGGGGTTATGTGGCGGCTTGAATACCAATGTATTGCGGCTCTCAATTAATCAGATGAAAGCTTGGGAATCTGATGGTAAAGCGATTACAGTAAGTGCAATAGGTAACAAAGGTTATGCCTTTATGAACCGCGTTGGTGCAAATGTTAAATCCCATATTACGGGTTTAGGCGATGTGCCGCATATGGAAACGCTGATTGGTACTATCAAAGTGATGCTAGATGCCTACACGGCGGGTGAAATTGATCAGCTACACATTTGCTATACACGCTTTATCAATACCATGAAACAGGAACCGGTGATGGAGCAATTATTGCCCCTAACGAGTGAACGTTTGGGTACACATGCGGAACAAGAAAAAGCAGAAAAGCTTACTACCAGTGGCGTTATCAAAAGTGCGCTTCAGATTGGTGCCGCTAAAGGTCATTGGGATTACATCTATGAGCCAGAAGCGAAGCCGGTAATTGACCAGCTGATGGTTCGCTATATTGAATCATTGGTGTATAACGCGGTATCAGAAAACATGGCTTCAGAGCAGTCATCACGTATGGTTGCAATGAAATCAGCGTCGGATAATGCGAAAGAAGTGATTGGTGATTTGAAATTGGTTTACAACAAAGCACGTCAAGCAGCCATTACCAAAGAGATTTCAGAGATTGTCGGCGGCGCAGCAGCAGTAGCTTAAAAAGAATTTAATTAACATTCAACAGATTAGCTTGAATAGGATATAAAAATGAGTACAGCAAACATTAGTGTAAAAACAGGTAGAGTCGTGCAAATTATTGGTGCGGTGGTCGACGTCGAGTTTCCCCGTGATCAAATGCCTAAAGTATTTGAAGCGTTAATTATTGATGATGCATCGAGCAAAGCTGAAGCTGGCTTAACGCTTGAAGTACAACAGCAATTAGGTGACGGTATTGTACGTACCATTGCCATGGGTTCTTCAGATGGTCTTTCACGCGGCGCGTTGTTCAAATCAACCGGTAACCAAATTACAGTACCAGTAGGTACAGGTACATTAGGTCGTATTATGGATGTTTTGGGACGCCCAATTGATGAGGCTGGCCCAATTGATTCAGATGAGCGTCGTGCGATTCACCAAAAAGCACCAGCTTTTGAAGAGTTATCTCCTTCAGTTGACTTGTTGGAAACAGGTATCAAGGTGATTGACTTGGTTTGCCCGTTTGCTAAAGGTGGTAAAGTTGGTTTGTTCGGTGGTGCAGGTGTAGGTAAAACGGTAAACATGCTTGAATTGATTAACAATATTGCCAAGCAACACTCGGGTTTATCGGTATTTGCTGGTGTGGGCGAGCGTACTCGTGAAGGTAACGACTTCTACCATGAAATGGCAGAAGCAGGCGTTATCAAACTGGATAACATGAAAGAATCAAAAGTAGCGATGGTGTTCGGTCAAATGAACGAGCCACCAGGTAACCGTTTACGCGTAGCACTTTCAGGTTTAACTATGGCTGAAAAATTCCGTGACGAAGGCCGTGATGTTTTATTCTTTGTTGATAACATCTACCGCTACACTTTAGCTGGTACAGAAGTATCTGCATTGTTAGGTCGTATGCCTTCTGCGGTAGGTTACCAACCTACGCTGGCAGATGAAATGGGCCGTTTGCAAGAGCGTATTACTTCAACTAAAGCTGGTTCTATTACTTCCATTCAAGCGGTATATGTACCTGCGGATGACTTGACCGATCCATCACCTGCAACAACGTTCCAGCATTTGGATTCAACAGTTGTGTTGAGCCGTGATATTGCCTCTTTAGGTATTTACCCAGCGGTAGATCCGTTAGATTCAACATCACGTCAATTAGACCCATTGGTTGTCGGGGAAGAGCATTACAACGTAGCGCGTTCTGTTCAACAAACATTACAGCGCTATAAAGAATTACGCGATATTATTGCTATTTTGGGTATGGACGAGTTGTCACCAGAAGATAAATTAGCAGTTGGCCGTGCACGTAAGATCCAACGTTTCTTGTCACAACCATTCCACGTGGCTGAAGTTTTTACTGGCGCGCCAGGTAAATATGTACCGCTAAAAGAAACCATCAAAGGCTTTAAAGCGATTGTTGCTGGTGAATACGATCATCTGCCAGAGCAAGCGTTCTACATGGTGGGCGGTATTGAAGAAGCTGTAGAAAAAGCCAAAACCTTAAACTAAATTAAGAGAAAATAATGGCAAATACTGTTCATATTGATGTTGTTAGTGCAGAAGCAAGTATTTTCTCAGGTGAAGCTGAGTTTGTGGTTGCACCTGCTAGCGCGGGTGAAGTGGGTATTTACCCAAATCACGCACCGATGATTTCAACCATTAAACCAGGTGCATTGCGTATCAAACAAGCTAACGAGACGCAAGAGGTATTGATTTATATCTC